>DVHZ01000146.1 GCA_018711685.1 Candidatus Excrementavichristensenella intestinipullorum
TTGAGCACCATGTTGGCGTCCTTTTCAATCTCCTCATCGGGGAAGCTGTGGGCGAAAATCTGAATGGGCCTGCCGATATCATGCTCCATCAGCTGGAACTCTCGGCCCACGTACTCGGTAAATTTGCGGATGTTCAGCTTGCTATCCACAAAGAGGATGCCGATCATGGTGGAGGAGAGGAAGTTGGACAGGTCGTTGGTCATCATGGTCAATTCGTCCAACTTGAGCTGGTGCTCGGTATTGACGGTATACAATTCCTCGTTCACCGACTGCAGTTCCTCGGTGGAAGACTGTAGCTCCTCGTTGGCGGTAAGCAACTCCTCGTTGGCGGCTTGCAGCTCCCCATTCACGGTTTCCAGACGTTGGATGGTGGAGCGCAGGTCGCTTTGGGAGACCTGGAATTCCCGCTCCAGGTTGGCGATACGCCGGGCGGCGGTAGCGTCAACGTCGTATTTTTCCACCACGCCCGCATCGGCGGGGGTTTTATGCTCCAGGAAGAGCGCCGCTACCAAGGTGCTCTCCTCGCCCGGTTCGCCGGGCACCGGCTGCATGGTCAGATCGATCACCCTGCGGCCGGAGGGGCAATCCACGGTGATGTCGGTATAGGTGACGGGGATTTTCTCATCCCTGCACCGGCTCAGGGCCGTAGAGGCGGCGAGCACCAGGTCCTTATTGAGCATGCTGAAGAAGTTGAGGGTAGCCTTGCCGGGGGCTAAAGTAAAATAGTCGGTGTAATTGCCGAAGAAGTGGATCACTGCGTCGGACTGGTCCAGCACCACCGAGGCGGGCATAAACTGCTCCAGGAAGCGGGTATAGGTGGATTCCTGAGGATGGGTTTCAGCGGGGATGCCCATGGCATAGGGGCTTTTCAGGGTGATGGCCTGGATATTGGGGATGTTGAAGGTTGGGGGCGTCAGGTCCTCCACCTTGCCCTCTCCCTTATGCAGGTAAATCTTTTCCGAACCGCACACCGGCTTAAATAGGTTGGCGTATTCGCTGGCGGTCTCGCTCTTGCCCAGGAAAAGAAATCCGTTGTTCTTCAGGGCGGAGTGGAAGATGGCGAACAGCCCCCGGCGCAGCACCGGCTGGAAATAGATCATCACGTTGCGGCAGCTGATCATGTCCAGTTTGCCAAAGGGAGGATCGGAGAACATGTTGTGGGGGGCGAAGACGATCATCCGCCGGATCTGCTTGGATACGTGGTACTCCTCGCTTTGCTTGACGAAGAAGCGGCTCAGCCGGTCGGGGGTGATGTCGTCGATGATGTTCTTGGAGAACACGCCTTTGCCCGCCTGCTCGATGGCCCGGCTATCCACATCGGTGGCGAAAATCTTGATATCCCGGCTAACCTGCAGCTCGTCCAATACCTCTTGAAACAGGATGGCGATGGAATACGCCTCCTCGCCGGTGGAGCAGCCGGCGCTCCACACCCGAATGGGCTCGTCTGGGGCGGTGCGTTCCACGATCTTGTAGATGGCGTTGTACTTGAGCTTTTCAAAGAAGGGGGCATCCCTGAAGAAGCTGGTGACCCCGATGAGGATTTCCTTGATGAGGATGGTGACCTCGTTGGCATTGTTGCCCAGCAGCCGTGCGAATTCCATCAGGTTGGCGCTATGGGTCACCAGCATTCGCCGCTCGATGCGCCGCAGAATGGTGGAACGCTTGTAGTAGGTAAAGTCGATGCCGCTGGCGTTTTTCAGAATGGCATAGATGTGGGACAGGGTCTCCTCCTCGGAGAACAGCGCCTCCTCATCCCCGCCCAGGGGCCCGCTCTTGTGGGTGCGCAGCAGCAGGGGGGTAGCGGAGAAGTTGAGCACCTCGTCGGCGATTTCCTCGGGGGAGAGGATGAAGTCGGCCAGGCCGGTTTGAATCACGCTCTTGGGCATACCGTCGAATTTGGCGGTTTCCGGCTCCTGGGCGATCACCAGGCCGCCGTGTTCCTTTACCGCCTTCACGCCGTTGGTGCCGTCGGAGCCGGTACCGGAGAATACCGCCACGATGGCCTGTTCCTTTTTCTCCTCCGCCAGGGAAGTGAAGAACACGTCTATGGGATGGTTCAAGGCGCCGGGAGCGTAATCGGATAGCATCAGCAGCCCGTCCTTGATGGTCATAAATTTCTTGGGAGGGATCAGGTACACCGTGTCCTTCTCCACAGGCATTTCGTGGGCGGCCTGGAGCACCATCATTTCGGTATGCTTGCTCAAGATGTCCGCCATCAGGCTCTTGTAGTCTGGGGACAGGTGCTGCACCACCACGAAGCACAGCCCACTGTTGTTGGGAAGGCAACTGAAAAATTGCTGGAGGGCTTCCAACCCCCCGGCAGAGGCGCCGATCCCGATGATCAATTGGGCTTCCCGGGAAGATTGCTGAGCTGGGGAACTGGGCATGTTCGTCATATGGTATCCTCCTCACAATGGACGGCTCCGCCGGGCGAACCGGTGGAAGACGCTTCCTCGCAATGGACGGCTCCGCCGGGCGAACCGGTGGAAGACGCTTCCTCGCAATGGACGGCTTTGCCGGGCGAACCGGTGAAAGACGCTTCTCCTGAGCGGGCAAGAGCGCTTTCATGGCCCACCGGGCGCAGGTATTTTTTTTCAAAGTCCTGGGCGGACATGGGACGATCGAAGTAGTAGCCCTGGCCGTAGCCGCAGCCGGCCTGGGTGAGGGCGGCAATCTGGGTCCGGTTCTCTACCCCCTCCGCCACGCAGATCATGCCGTAGGTATGGCATATGCTCACCAGGTCCCGCACCAGCATTTGTCCCTTGGGATTGTTGGGCAGTTGGGCGATCAGGCTGCGGTCCAGCTTCACCGAATCAAATTTCACGTTGGTGAAAATGGAGATGTTGGCGTATTCCGATCCAAAATCGTCCAGGGAAAGGCGAATCCCAAAGACCCGAAAGCGCTCCAAGGCGTCATCCAGGGACTGCCAATCCACGCTGACCCCACTCTCCGTTACCTCCATTTCCAGCATATGGGGCGGGATCATGGGGTAACGGCTCTGTATGGCCAGCACCGATGCGGGAGCGGTAGGGTCGAACAGGGTGCGCCGGGAAAAATTTACCGACAAGGGCACCAGCGCCAACCCGCGTGTTCGCCACCGTTCCATCAGGGACAAGGCGTGATCCAGCACGAACAGGTCCAGATCCCGGATGGTGCCGTCTTTCTCCATTTGCTTGATAAAGTGGTCGGGGGAGATCAGCTGGCCCGAGGGGTCCACCCCCCGCACCAACGCTTCCGCGCCCAGCAGCCGGCCGGTGGGCATGTGTACTTTGGGCTGAAGGTAGAGCAGGAACCGGCTCAGTTGGATGGACTGATCCGGGGCGACGTCCTCTCTGTCCAAGATGTCTTCGGCGGCTTCTACTCGTTCGCAGCGCATGATGGCGCGGGCCTCGTTCACCAGATCCCTGCCGGTGAACACCCCTTCAGACCAGCTGTAACCGATGCGCAGCCGGCGGGGATAGCGGCGCTGCAACATGGTGCGCAGCCGGGTACACCGCCCCAGGAACACTTGCCGGGTGGTGTCCGGGCACAGGGCCACGAATTCGGCGTCCCAAGTGCGAAAGAGGAAGGAGCGGCCGAAGATGTCGGTCAACGTCTTGGACACGTACCACAGCAGCTTGCTGCCGTACTCAAAGCCCAGGTTGCTGTTGATGGCGGACAGACCCGGAATGTCCAGGCACACCGCCCCCAGGGAGCTATATACCTCGGAGTTGAGGGAATAGATGATGTTCATATAGGAGCGCAAGTTGGGCATATCGCTTAAAAAGACGCCCGCGTTGTCCCCGGGCATTTGCAGCCTGGCGTGAAAGCGCTTTTGCTCCCGGACGATATAGGGGATTAGGGTGCTGAAAAGCGCTGCGTCCGCCGGATGGTCCCGGGAGTTTTCGATGCACAAAAAGCCGATAATGTTGCCCTCCTCCACCAGGGGAAGGGTGGTAAAGTGCCAGATCTCGCCCTTTCCATCATCCAGGGGGCTGGACATGGAACGGGTGAGGAAGATGGGCGCCCGTTCCTCCAGGCATCTCTTGAGCAGGGGAAACCGCTCCAGCAGCATGCCGGACACGGCCTGCTGAATGCTGTGCTTTTTCTGGCTAATCCACTCGTAGGGCATGGTGACCACATGGCGGTTTTCCGCCAGGGTGAGCACGTACACCCGGTCTGCGCGGTAATAGGCGCCGATGTAGCTGAGTACGCTGCGAATGGAGGCGTCCATGGATTCCGCCGACAGCATGGCCGAAACGCACCGCAGCGCAACGTCCTTCTCCCCCTCGGACAGGGGCCGGTCCATCTCCGTATGGTGTACGGTGATCAGGTCGTCCCGCTTGGTGCGCTGCATCTCTCCCCAGAACCAATCCTCCCCCTCCTGGGGCAGGGCCACGGTGTCGGAGGGGGCGTTTTGCCACATTTGGCACAGCCGGGCGCCCTGGGCGCTCATGGAGGAGAAGCCATCCGAGCTGGCCGGGGCGCAGGCAATCCCCGCCACAAAGCGCAGCGCATCCAGGGGAAGCGTATCCGCTAAGGCCAGGCGCACAAAAGCGAAGGCCTCCTCGATATGCCGCTTGACCTCTGTCCGAGACCGAAGCTGGGGAAAGAAAACCAACAGCCGCCCCTGGTTATACAGCCCCAGGATGCAGGCGGGATCTATCGCCACAGACAGCGCCGAGGCCACATAGTACCCGTTGGTGTGCCGCCCCACGCCGCTGGGGGCCCGGAACCACTTGGCCTCGCCCATTTGCAGTATCGCCAGGGCGCACTCCTCACCCGAAGCCTGGCTTAGGTACCCCTCCACCAAGCCCCGGGTTATCCCAGGGGTGTACAGCCCCGTGTCTGCGTCCCGCACCCGCCGCTGGCCCAGCGCCGCTTCCTCTCGCTTGCGCCCTGGGATTTCCACCAGGTACACAAACAAGAACACGTCCTGGCCCTGCACCGATTGGGACATGTTCACGATATGCCGCACCCAGCGGATATCCCCTCCGCCGTCCACCCGCCGGTATTCCAAACGAATCCACCGCTCGCCCTGGGCGAACAGCGCCAGAAGCGCTTCCCGGTCAAAATACCGTTCCAGGTTTTTTCGCTCGTCAAAGGAGAAGATCTTCTCCGCCTCCGCTTGAAGAGTGCCGTTGCAGCTCTCCTCCCGTCCCTGACTGGAGTAGTTCTTGCCCTCCAGCCATAGAGTATGTACCGTGTCCTGGGTCAGGTTGGCCCGAAGCCCCAAGGTGAGATAGGGTATCAGGGCGTGGGGCATGGGGCGGGCAAGGATGGTCCGGTCCATCTGGCCGGCGGCCCCCTGGGGCAGGTGCTCGAACACGCCCACGGCCTTCAGCGGTTGCCCGGCATCGTCGCAAATCATCCGATAGGACATCACCGCCCAACCGTAGGCCCCCGTCCCCTTGTGCCGCAGGATGAAATTGCCGTACCCCTGCATACGCCCCTTTAACAATTCCTGGGCGAATTCCTGGAATCGGGGAATGGAGTCGGGGTGTACCCACCCGCTGCGCAGCAGTCCGCCGGGAAAATCCTCATGGATAACCCGGTGGGCGTATCCGTGGTTAAAACTGGAAAATACCCGGCTGCCCATGTCCACCTCCCACAGGCTCTGGGTGGTCTGCTCAAAGGCGGTCTGCAATTGCTGGATGACCTGCTGGGCGCGCAGTTCCCGGCTCTTGAATTCGGATATGTCCGTGGCGGTGACCAGCATGACCGGATAGGGGTTGTCGTAGTCGATGTGGCTGGCCCGGATATGCATCCATATCCAGCGCTGGCCGTCGGCGGAAATCCGATGGGTATGGCCCGCCGGCTGCTTGCCCGCCAGGCAGTCCCGCAGCATCTGATCCAGGCCCGGAAGGTCATCCGGATGAACCAAGGTGCTTAGCGGCCGGGGCAGGGTATATCCATCCAAATCAATGCCTACGATCCGGCAAAAGCTGGGGCTTACGTAGAGAATGCGTATATCCTGGCTCAACTCCAACAGGACCACTGCGCTTTCCATGTGCTCCAGCAGCCCGGTCAGGGGGATGGTATTCACCTGCAAAAAGCGGCCTTCCCGGTTCTCCTGGCCGTATTGAATATAAAAACCGTGCTTCCCGTTCTTCTTGGCCTTGTAAAGCGCCAGGTCCGCCGCCTGGTAAAGATGATCGAAGTTCAGGTTGCGGCCGGAGGCGATGCAGATCCCCACGCTGGCTGTGATGGTGATGCCCGGGGCGTTGCCCAGGGTCAGCTGCAGCGCCTGGCAAATCTCCTGCCCCTTCATCTGTACCGAGGCCTCCGTAACGTCTCCGGACAAAAAGGCGATGAACTCGTCGCCGCCCAGCCTGCCCAGTACGTCCTTGGCCCGGAACAGCCCCGAGAGCATCTGCGCCGTCTGGCGCACCGCATGGTCTCCGGCCAAATGGCCCAGGGTGTCGTTGACCCGCTTAAAATCGTCCAGGTCAACGATCAGCAGTGCGCACATTTCCCCGTCCCCTAAGGCCGCTAGCCGTTTTTGCACATATTGCTCCACCGTAATCCGGTTTAACAGCCCGGACAGGGCGTCTTTGGTAGCCCGTTCCTGAAGCTCCTGAAAGCTGTCCTGCGACACGAGGGACTTGACTGACGTGGGAGAGGTCTCTTCCATATGCTCGCTCCTCTGGTTTGACGGAGCACGGCCTGGTCAGGCTGCCCTTCGCATTCCTGTATCATTGCCGTATTACAAGAAAACAAAAGCACAGCAAATTAGGCGCGCTTTTCCTATCATTTTTGCCAATTATTTCTTATTTTACCATATATATACTTGAGGAGCAATGTTTCGGGAGGACCACCGTAAAAATTTTCTCGTCTGCGGCTAGCTGCTGGGATGTTTTTGTGGTATGATGGTAAAAGAGGGGATGATACGCATTGGCCGCTTTCCGTCCCCGCTCGGACCGAAGATCCCTAAGGCGAAGCGCTGGGGCGAAGCGAAACCAAAGAAGCCGGGAAAGGATGAAAGTATGCGTTGGATCTCCCTCTTGACGGCGGTTGTTCTGCTGGCGCTTCCCCTCTGCGCTTGGGCCGGTGACACAGACCCGGGCATTCCTTCGAATTACGTGTTGGCCTTTTCCGACGAATTCTCCCAGGACGGACCGGTGGACCCGCAGCGCTGGACCCTGGAGGAGGGGCCCGCCCGGTATAACCAGGAGCTGGAATGCTATACCGGCCAAAACGCGTGGGTGGAGGATGGGTGCCTGATCATCGAAGCCCGCAAGGAAGAACGGGAGGGCATGGAGTATACCTCCGCCAGGCTCAACACCCAGGATACCTTCAGCTTCCGCTACGGCAGGCTGGAGGCCCGCGTGGCCCTGCCCGACGGGCGGGGCACCTGGTCGGCATTGTGGTTGCTGCCCAGCGATACCCGCTACGGCGGATGGTTGGCCTCGGGGGAGATAGACCTGCTGGAGCACGTGGGCTATGACCCCCGGTGGGTCCATAGCACCATCCATACCCAGGAAAATAACTCCCTCAACGACAACGCCATCACCAACAGCGCCTGTTTGGAAGGAGATCCCGGGGCATTTCACGAGTAC
Source organism: Candidatus Excrementavichristensenella intestinipullorum (assembly GCA_018711685.1). Taxonomy (GTDB): domain Bacteria; phylum Bacillota; class Clostridia; order Christensenellales; family Aristaeellaceae; genus Excrementavichristensenella; species Excrementavichristensenella intestinipullorum. Next base: position 7,539 of record DVHZ01000146.1, read on the forward strand.
GTGCTCATGTGGGACCGGCGCAGCATCTCCACCTATTTGGACGGGGAACTGCTCAACCACTACCGCCCCAGGGGGAAGGACATGGATAACCCGGACGTATGGCCCTTTAACGTGCCCTTTCACCTGGTGATGAACCTGGCTGTAGGCGGCAGTTGGGGCGGCCACGAAGGGGTGGACGGCGATAGTTTCCCTCAGCGAATGCTGGTGGACTACGTGCGGGTCTATGTCCCCGAGGAAAACGCCTAGGCCGCGAAGGGGTTCAGGGGTTCGGTGCCTCCGCTGGCCGGCGGCGTCCCGGCGCGAGAGCTTCCTTCGCGCCTTAGGCCAGGAGAGTGTGCCGCGTCCATCCATGGAGCCCTGGGCTTGGGGTCAATGGCCCGGAAAGGAAGGGTGGTTATGATTCGCAGAGTGATCCAGATCGACGGGGAAAAATGTAACGGCTGCGGAGCCTGCGCGGCGGCTTGCCACGAGGGGGCCATCGCCATGGTAGAGGGCAAGGCCAAGCTGATGCGGGACGACTATTGCGACGGCTTGGGCGACTGCCTACCCGCCTGCCCCACGGGGGCCATTACATTTGTGAACCGGGAAGCGGCGGCTTACGACGAAAAGGCGGTCCGGGAAAGCAAGGCGATACAAGAGAACCGGCAGGCGAAGGCCCAGGGTGGATGCCCCGGACAGCGTGCCCGCAGCCTGTGCCCGGCGGAGGCGGGGGGCGCGGAGGATGCCGGAACCGGTTCCCAACTGAGGCAATGGCCCTGTCAGATTAAATTGGCGCCGGTGAAAGCGCCTTATTTCCAGGGCGCTAAGCTGTTGATCGCCGCCGACTGCGCCGCCTATGCCTGCGCCCAAATGCACGGACGGTTCATGGGGGGAAAGATCACCCTGATTGGCTGCCCCAAGCTGGACGGGGTGGACTACAGCGAGAAGCTGGCCCAAATCATCAGGGACAACGATATTCAGAGCGTGGCGGTCGTTCGCATGGAGGTACCCTGCTGCGGCGGGTTGGTCGCTGCGGTGAAGGCGGCGCTGCAAAACAGCGGCAAGTTTATCCCCTGGCAGACCTTTACCATTTCGGTGGACGGAAAAGTTTTGGACTGCTAAGCGGCTGGCGGGAGCGTAAATTTTCGTCCATGGGCTTGCCCATGGACGAAAATTTATGGGCGTGTTGCAGAAAGCAACTTCTGCGGCACGCCCTTTTTGCAAACAAATCGAGAAAAAAGCAGTGGCATAGCGTCAAAAAGCAACCAGCCAAAGCGAAAAGAGGTATAAGAAACCAGGGCTGTCGAAAAACAGACCCGCATGTGTATGGCTTTTCAATTTTTGCGAGAACTACGAAACCATTTTGAGAGACACACGGGTTTTGAGCCGGTTGTGTTCCCGCTTCATCCATAGCTTTTTGAGGTCAAAGGCCAGCACCAGGAAAAACAGTTCCGTGCGTATATTGCCTTTGCTTCTGGTGAGAAAGCGCCGAAACCCAAAGTCGTTTTTTAGCAGCGCAAACGCGCCTTCCACCTG
>DVHZ01000147.1 GCA_018711685.1 Candidatus Excrementavichristensenella intestinipullorum
TCCCCCTCCCCCTGCCCCCGTCCCTCCGGCGCGGGTCCAATCATTCTTCTTTTTCCCTCGCCCTAATCCCGTCCTAACCTACCGGAATCACCCGCACGCTGCCTCCGCTCTGACCGGTTTGCCGCATCGCGATGTCCAGAATCAGCGCCGCTTGGGCCTGGGTTACCTCTTTTCCCCGCACCAGCACGTTTACCGCGTCGCTATGCACCGTACATAGTACGCCGGCAAAGCCCTGAGCCCGAAGCAGTCCCTCCAGCGTCACCTCCTGCTCCATGTACTCGGTTAAGTCCAAGATGCGGCGGTTGGCCTCGCCTCGGATTTCTTCTCCCGCCTCCAAGTCTTGGGCCACCGCCTCCAGCAACGCAAACTCCATCTCTCGGGTCTGGATTCTCTCCTTGCGGAAACGTTCCAGCGCGTCCTCCGGCTGCTCCTCCCCCATGTCTTTCGCTCCCTGGGCGCTTTCATGGGCCGCCGTTTCATAGGCCGCCGCCGGAGCCGCCTGTCGCTGCCTCCACCAGGGCAATCCCACCGCAAAGCACAGCGCCAGCGCCGCCAGCGCCGCCAAGCTTCCCCATAGGCGCATTCCGCCGCCAGATCCATCCCTTTCCATACTCATTATCCTCCCTGTCCCATTTTTAATACCTGGATCCGGCTATTCTCTACCCCTAACAAAGTCTTAACCGCCTGAGCCAATTCCAAGGCCACTTTCAGATCATCCGCGCCCTCGGCCACCACCAGCACTCCGGCTTCCTCGCCCTCGCCGATAAGCACCCGCACCCTGCCCGCGTTCTCCACCTGGGACAGTGCCTGGGCCACCCGCCGCTCCAACTGGGTGGATTCCTGGGCGCCGTCGCCGTTGGCCGCCCAAATCAGCGCCGCCACCGCTACCGCCGCCGCCAAAGCAATCCATTGGATACCCTTGGCGCCCCGGAACAGCTCCCCGAATCCCCGGCCCATGCCCTTTCCCCCCTTATAGGGCCATCAGCCCCGCCAGCATTTCTACCACCGCACTCACCGCCACCAGCGCCCAAATCAGCCTAACCCCTTGGCCCAACTCCAGTCCCAAGTAGCCCGCCAGGGTGGCCAACGCGGACAGCGCCATCAGGCGGGCCGCCGCCTCTCCCAGCTTTTCCATGCCTCATCCCCCTCCGAATAGCGTCAGCGCGCCGCCCACCAGAATGATCGCCAGCACCGCCCCTGCGGCCACCGCCGCCAGCAGCAAAGATACCACATCCGCGAACCGGGCCAGCATCTTCTGAGGCGCTCCCCATGCCAATATCTCCACAACTGCTCCGGCCAACCGCACCGCCAGGCCCATCAGCGCCAGGTAAATCACCGGCCTGGCGCACAGGGCCAGCAGCAGCACCAGACCGGCCACCCCTACCGCGTTTTTTACCAACGCGGCGCTGGTCACCAAGGCGTCCAGGGAATCGGCCACTTCGCCCCCTACGATGGGCAGCAAACTGCCCACGGCGAAGCGTGCGGTCTGCAAGGAGGCCCCGTCGTAACCCCGGGACAGAATGCCCTGTACCGTCATGACCCCCGCAAAGGCCGTCATGGCGCCTCCTAACAGAAAGGCGCACGCCCGCCGGGCCAGGCCCGCCAACCCGTCCAGCCGCGCCTCTTGGGATAAGTGCCCTGCCAAGGTGAGCGCGGCGGCCACGGAGGCAAGGCCTATGGCCCACTTTTCCAGTCCCGCCGCCGTAATGGTGCCTGCCAGGGCCGCCGCCGGGGTAAACATGGCCGCGCCCGCTCCCTTGCCTCCCGCGGCCAGCAACGCCCCAAGCACCGGATAGAGGGCCCGGCACAGGCCGGCCATGGCCGACAACGCGCCCTGGGCCGTGTGCGCACAGGCCTGATATAGCCCCGCCAGCTGGGCCGCCACCGCCAAGGCACAGGGCAATTGAACCGCTCGGGCCGCACTGCCGGGCCACAGGCTGCCCAGCGCCGCCCACAACAGGGCAGGAGCCGCCAGCCGGGCCATCCAGCCCAATGCCTCCCGGGCCATGGATAGAGCCAGTTCTCCAACCTTTTTCAGCGTCCCCTCAAAGTCCCACTCCGCCTCTCCCCGGGCCAACTGGGACAGCAGCGCCTCCACATCCACCCCTATGTTCTGCTCCTGGCTCCATTGGGTGATGGGGCTCACGTCCAATCCCTCTAACAGAGCATCCGCCGGTTCCGCCGCTGCGGGAACCGGCAGCATCCCTAGCGTTAGCGCGGCCAGGGCCAGCGCCGCCAGCGCCGCTCCCCGCCAACGGGCCGAAGCGGGCTTATCGGCCCTCGGCCCTTCGCCTCGCTCCCATCGCCGCGCCCACATGGACCCTATCCCTCTCGGCCCGCGTTCCGTCCATTTCTCTCCCCGCCATCTAAGGGCGCGCCTGTACCCCCTCATTGGGGCAAAAGCTGGCTCAGCCTGGCCACCAACCCGCTGAGCAACGGTACGCTCATGGCCAACAAAGCGGCCCGGCCGCACAGCTCCACCCGACCAGCCAAGGCGCTTTCCCCCGCATCGCGGCATAGCTGCTGGGCAAACTCGGTAAGCAGCGCCACGCCCGCCGCCTTGAGCATCACCCCCATGGCCCCGTCCTCCAACCCCGCCCCCCCGGCCAACGCCTGCAGTCCCTCCACCGCTTCGCGAATGTAGTCCAGGGACCACACCAGGGCTAGCGTCCCCGCCGCCAGCGACAGGGCCATGCTCATTTCCGGCTTTTGCACCTTGATGGCCGCGCACATCAGCGCCGCCGCCACGCACAGCATGGCAACCTTTACCACCGCCATATTAGTACAATTGGAAGATGGATCTGACGCTACCGAAAAAATCGGCGATCAGATTGACCACCATGAGCAGCACGATCACCAGCCCCGCCAAGGTCGTAAGCATGGCCATATCCTCCCGCCCGGCCCGGCTGAGCACCTGGGCCAGCACCGCCACCAGCACCCCGATGGCGGCGATCTTGAAGATCAATTCGATATCCATAGGCCCCTCCTACAGCAGGCAGACCGCCAGCGCCAGCCCGGCCAGCAGCCCCAACGTCCCGTATAGTCTGGCCTGTTCCTCGGCCTTGGTCCGGGCCCTGCCCTCTACGCGCTCCAGGTTCAAGGCCGCCTCCCGCAGGATGAGCCGCTGCTCGGCGGCCCCGCTGGCTCCCAACTGGCCGAACAACCTGCCCAAGGCGGCCAGCTCCTCTCCCTCCAAGCAGGACAGCGGGCCGTCCCGAGCCACCAGCGCCTCTCGTGCGGCGATAAAGGCTTGGGCCGGGTCCCGCCCCTCCATGCGCTGGGCTACCAGAGTCAAGGCCGGACTGGCCGCCGCCGTCAGCGCCTGGCGCAAAGGCAGCAGCTTTTCCAGCATGTTTACCGTCAGCCGCTCCACCCCCTGGCGCAATTCGCTCACCTGGCGCACCCGCTGCCGGCGGGCGGCGCCCAGGGCATGGCCTCCGGCGGCTCCGGCTAGGGTTAATGCGGCGGCGGCCACCAGCTTTACCGTCCATCCGTCCACAACGGCTCACCCCTTTCGTCCAGTACCGCCCCTAGGTGACCGGGCTCCCCTTCCAGCACCGCGTATCGCTGGAATACGCCCGCCTCCATAGCGGAGGCCAAAGTGGGACGCCGCCGCGCGGCTTGATAATCCTGAGCGTGAGCGGTGGCCAGTACCGCCGCGCCGCATCGGGCCGCCTCGGCCACCGCCGCCGCGTCCCCCTGCCCGCCCAGCTCGTCCGCCGCCACCACGTCCGGAGACAGGGAGCGCACCATTCGGGGAATGGCCACCCGTTTTTCGCACATGGCCGCCACGTCGGCTCGAGGCCCCAGCATGGGGCCCGCCAGTTCTCCCCGTTCGTCGCATACCGCCACGCACAGCCCCCGCTGGCTCAATCGCCCGATCAGCGCCCGCAACAATGTGGTTTTCCCCAGACAGGGGGGCGATAGGATTAACGTGCTCAACAGGCGCCGGCCATGAAGAACCAGGGGCAGCAGGGCGTCGGCCGCTTGAGGAAACTCCCGGGCCAGGCGAATACTCACCGAGGTCACCGTCTGCAAGGGGCCCTCTGGGGCATACCGCCCGGTGACTCCCACTCGAAACCCGCCGGGTAGAGTAAAGAAACCTTCCCCCATCTGTCGCTCCCAGGCGTACAAGGAATATTCGGTGAGCGCACCCATCAACTGGCCCAGCTGGGCCTGGCTTATCGGCTCTCCCAGCAGCCTTCCCCCGTCTCTGCCCCGCAACTCCACCGGCCATCCCTCTCGCACCCGGATCTCCCGTACCGCTTCCAGGTCCTGTCCGTCCAGGGTCTTAACCAGAAAGGGCGGTAACCTTTGCAGCAAAGAGCGCATGTCCTCCCCCCTTTCGCACAGGCAGTATATGTGCCCCGCAATATGAAAATGCCGCCCCCAGGCCGGCGCGGCTCGGCCACGCTCCTCCAATGGGCTAGCGCCTCCGCCCTTATCTCGCCCGAGGGTGGAGCCCTCCCCGTCTTCCCGCCTATCCTGCCCGGGCGTCTTGCTTTCACCTATAGGTTGTGCCCATCTCGGCCAGCGGCAAGGCCGCCGCGGTATTGCAGGCCGTGGGGAGAGGCGGGGGTAGCTGGAAAATTCGGTAGGGTAGGTGGCTGACCCGGCGCCGGGGGGCACCCCTTGGAACCGCCAGCCCCGCTGGCGCGGAATTGGAGCAAAGGCCTCTTGTGGGGGATGGCGGTATGGCAGGCAAGGATGGGAATCCCCGTGATGGGGCGGCTAGCTAGTTTACCCCACCGCGCTTGACGGACGATGCCCAACAGCTTACAATAGGCAAAAATAGCCCTGGAGGACGCTATGATTTATCTGGCAAAGGATTGGCAGGATTATCATCTGCTGGACGCCGGCGACGGCGAAAAGTTGGAAAGATGGAAGGACGTGGTCCTGCGCCGGCCGGATCCTCAGGCGATCTGGCCGAAACAGCGCCCCGAATTGTGGGGACAGGCCCATGCCCATTACCATCGCGCCAGCGGCGGCGGCGGACATTGGCAGTTCTTTCGCGATCTCCCCGAAAGATGGACCGTGTCCTATAGGGACCTGTCCTTTTATGTGCGTCCCACCGGGTTTAAGCATACCGGCCTATTCCCCGAGCAGGCGGTGAATTGGGATTGGATGCGCACCCTCATCGCCGGAGCCAACCGCCCGATCCGGGTGCTGAATCTGTTCGGCTATACCGGTGGCGCTACCGTGGCCTGCGCCGCCCAGGGCGCTCAGGTCACCCACGTGGACGCCGCCAAGGGCATGGTGAGCTGGGCGGGGGAGAACCGGGTGCTGTCCGGCGTTCCCCAGACCCAGGTGCGCTGGATCGTGGATGACGCGCTGAAGTTCGTCCAGCGGGAACAGCGCCGGGGCAATTTATACCAGGGCATTCTCATGGACCCGCCCTCCTATGGCCGGGGCCCTGGAGGCGAGGTATGGAAGCTGGAGGATACCCTGTATCAGCTGGTAACCGCTTGCGCTCAGGTGCTGGCGCCTGACGCCCTGTTCATGCTGGTCAACAGCTACACCACCGGTTTACAGCCCGCCGTGCTGGCCAATATTCTGCGCATGGCCCTTTCCGGCCGGGGGGGAAAAGTGGAGGCTGGGGAGGTAGCGCTGCCCATGGGAGATGGCCCGAATGTGCTACCCTGCGGCGCCTCCGGGCGCTGGTGCCAGCCATGAGAGATCATTTTCAGGCCGGACGCTTTTCCGTGGAGGTTCTCTATCTGGACAACCACCTGCTGGGCCTGGTGAAGCCGCCCAATTTGCCGGTACAGCGGGACGCTTCCGGCGATCCGGATTTGCTCACTTGCGCCAAGGAATACGTTGCCCGGAAGTTCCACAAGCCTGGAGACGTCTATTTGGGGCTGGTACACAGGCTGGACCGGCCGGTAGGCGGAGTAATGGTGCTGGCCCGCACTTCGAAAGCCGCCGCCAGGCTCAGTCAGGCCTTCGCCCGGCATACCCTGGACAAGCGCTATTTAGCGGTGGTGCAGGGTTACCAAGGCGGGGAGATGGCGCTTCAGGATTTTCTATGCAAGGATCCACGTACCGGTATGGTGCGGGTGGTTTCTCCCGATACGCCGGGAGGCAAGGAGGCCCGGTTGATCTCCCGCCCCCTGGCCGCACGCCGGGGGCTTACCCTGATTCAGGTGGAACTGCAGACCGGCCGCGCCCATCAGATTCGGGTGCAGCAGGCCCACGCCGGGTTTCCCCTATGGGGCGATGCCCGATACGGCGGCGGCAAGCCGGGCCAGCAAATCGCCCTATGGGCTCACCGCTTGGTCTTAGAACATCCGGTTGCCCATCAGGCGTTGGCCCTGGAAGTCTCGCCGCCCGGCGGGGGGATATGGGATCTGTTCAAGGACGCATGGGAGGAAATTCATGAATCGTAGAGGGATAGGGTTTTTGTGCTGCTTGTTGGCCATGCCCTTGTGTGCCCAGATGTTGCCCGGCATACGGGCTCAGTCCATGAGCGCCGCAGTACTGGCCGGGGCGGCGCTGGGGGTGGCTTATTTGCTCATCCGGCCCGTGCTGCGGCTGCTCACCCTGCCCATTGGCTGCATGACCCTGGGGCTGTCCTATTTTGTCATCGATTGCGCCCTCATTCTGGCGCTGGACGCCCTGGTGCCCGGCTTTACCGTAGCTGGATTGGAGTGGGCCGCTTTAGCGGCCTTGCTGGTGGACGGGCTATGCTTGATTACCGGCGGCGCGAAGTAGCGGAGGAAGGAGTTCTTGGCCTATGGATGAGATGGAGCGGCAATTGACCCAGAGTTTTACCCTGAGGATGCGGGATTGCGACGCCCACGGGCGGTGGAAGCGGTCCAGCCTGCTCAAGGAGATGCAGGAGCTGGGGGAGGACCATTCCTCGGTGCTGGGTTTTTCCCGGGCGCAGCTCATCGGTCATGGCATGTGCTGGGTGCTCTACCGGTTGGCCTTCGCCCTGTACCAGGAGCCCATGATGGGGGAGGAACTGGCCATGACCACCTGGCCGGGGCCCATTGAGGGGCCCTTGTTCCCCAGGTATTACGCCTGGCAGCGAGGGGGCGCTCTCATTGGGGAAGCGGCCACCACCTGGGCGCTCTTCGACATTCAAAAGCGCCGGGTGCTGCGGCCCTCCATGCTGCCCGGCGATTATGCGCCTTGCCTGCGGCCCAGCGGCCTGCACTTGCCCGGAGCGCTATCCATAGGGGATATGCCCCTGGTAGAGACGCGGCGGGTGCGTTATACCGACCTGGATGCCAACGGTCACATGAACAATGCCCGCTACGCCGACTGGATCAGCGATTTGCTGGAGGGAAAGGATATTCGCCGCCTGCAGATCAACTATGTCGCCGAGGCGCGTCTGGGCGACCAGGTGGCCCTGCATCTGGACGCGAACGGCATGATCGCCGGTTTGCGCCAGGATGGCAGGACCATCTTCCAGGCCCAGGCCGCTTTGGCGGAATAATCCCGATTGTTTCCCGTTACCCAAGCTTTACCGGAGCGGGGTAGGGGGGTGGCGGGAGATGGCGTATACTCAATAAAACCACAGACAGAGGTGGCACCTATGATTGATCAAACCACGTTGGCCTACGTCAACCTGTACGCGGTGCTGGGCGCTTTGGCGGACCTAACCAGCCTGGACCCTCGGGCTCAGGCCCTGCTCAAGGGCAAGAAACCCACTCGCCTGGGCATTGCGGTAAAGGGCGGTCCCGCCGCCACGCTGGTCTTTGAGGAGCAGCGCTGCCGCCTGGAGGAGGGCGTGGGGCAGTGCCATATCAAGCTGGCCTTTTCCAGTCCACAGCGGTTTAACGGCATGATCGCCGGCACGGTTACCCCCATTCCCCGCAAGGGCTGGACCCGCATATTTTTCCTTACCCGCACCTTTACACGCCTCACGGACCGGCTCACTCAGCTGCTGCGGGCCAAGCCGGAGGACCTGGAGGACCCGGATTTTCTGGCCCTGAGCACCCATTTGATGCTGGGAGTAGTGGGCGAGGCGGTGGCCCAGATCGCAAACCACGATCCCATCGGCATGTTCAGCGCCTCCAACATCGTGGATGGGCAGATCGCCCTGGCCATCCACGATGGGCCGGCGGTGACCGTTGAGTGCCGGGATCATCGCCTGACCTGCCGCAAGGAGCCGGCAGAAACGCCCAGGGCGGTCATGGAGTTTGAGAGTTGCCGGCTGGCTCATCAGCTTTTCGACGGCCAGGTCAACGCGGTGGCCTGCATCGGAAGCGCTCAGATTCGGATGCGGGGCATGATCTCCATGCTGGACAACCTGAACCGCATACTGGATCGGGTGGGCCTGTATCTCGCATAATCGTCAGGAGGATGCGCCATGAGTTTTCCCATTAACACCTATGAAAAGAGCCGCGCCATGTTCCAGCGGGCGGTAAAGGTGATCCCTTCCGGCCTGTACGGCCACCAGGGCCCCGCCGAGGGCTGCTATATCCCGGTGGACGCTTTCCCTCTCTTTTCCAGCCGCGCTCAGGGACCCTATTTCTGGGATTTGGACGGCAACCGCTTTATCGATTACATGTGCGCCTACGGGCCCAACGTGCTGGGCTACAACGACCCAGTGGTGGAGGAGGCCGCCCGCAAGCAAGCGGAGATAGAAAACTGCGTCACTGCCCCCAGCAGCCTGATCGTGGATTTTGCTGAGCTGCTGGTGGACACGGTAGATTCGGCGGACTGGGCCTTTTTCGCTAAGAACGGCGGCGACGTGACCACTTTGGCCGTCATGACTGCCAGGGCCTATACCCACCGCAAGAAGATCGTGTTCTTCAAGGGCTATTATCACGGCGTGGCGCCCTGGTGCCAGAAAATCGACTATGCCGGGGTGCTCCCCGAGGACGTGGAGAACAACCTGTACGCCTTGTGGAACGACTACGAAGGGCTGAAGGCCCTGTTCGAGGCGAACCAGGGCCAGATTGCCGCCCTCATTGCCCAGCCCTACATGCACGGCAACTTCATGGATAACCAGCTGCCTGCCCAGGGCTTCTGGCAGAAGGTACGCGCGCTGTGCGACCAGCACGGGGTGGTTTTGGTGGTGGACGACGTGCGGGCCGGGTTCCGCCTGGACCTGGCCGGGTCCGACCACTTTTACGGCTTTAAGGCCGACCTGATTTGCTTCTGCAAAGCACTGGCCAACGGCCACAACGTATCCGCCCTGTGCGGCAGGGATTTCCTCAAGAACACGGTGAGCGGCATCTCCTACACCGGCAGCTACTGGATGAGCGCGGTCCCCTTTGCCGCGGGCATTGCCTGTATTCAGCGGATGAAGCAGTTGAACCTGCCACAATTGCTGAGGGAGAAGGGGGAGAAGGTCACCCAGGGCCTGGTGGATGCTGCGCGGCGTCACGGGTATGACCTGCGGGCCACCGGCGAACCCGCACTGTTCTACCTGCGCCTGGCCGACGACGATTCCCTGATGCTGCATCAGCGCTGGATTGCCGAGATGGTGAAGCGAGGCATATTCCTCACCAACCATCACAACCATTTCCTGAACTATGCCCTGTCCGACGCGGACATTCAGTACACCCTGGAGGTGGCCGACGAGGCCTTTGCCGCCCTGTAACCCTGCGCTGCGGAAAAAGGCGCTTCTTCCGGCGGGGAGAGCCGGGAGGGCGTATGGGAGGGGCTCCATGAGGAAATCCCCTCGGGTGGAAATCCAGGGGAAAAGGGCGATGGAGGGAGAAACGCATAAGAAGGCGGGAGGAAAAGCCGCCTGTCGCTTCATAAAAGGTCCCGCCTTTTGTCCAATGGCTTCATGAGCCTTTCCCATACGGGCCCGGCGTCCGGTTTGGTTCCCTGCCGTCTGGCCGAGAGGAGTCCCGCCGCCCGACCGCGGCGGGACTCCCGCGCCCGGGGGGCCCTGCCCCCCGGGACCCCCTGACGCCATAGGCGCTGCTTTGGGTGTTCCAGTGCAGCGCCGGTTTTGCTGCGGTGGGAGGTGGGGGCGTATCGCTCTATCGGGGCTTTTGGGGGCGGCGGGTCATCGGGGATTGTGGTGTTCTGCCGGTCCCCCAATGCCGCCTTCTGCGGCGGCATTGGGGGAGCTCAGCGTATTCGAGACGTGGGCTCCGCCACATTGCTGCGGCTCGTGGCTCCGCCCGAAGTTACTGCCGCCCATAGGCTCCTCGCCTGGGCGGATGCGGTTTGGGTTCCTGCTGTGCCCGTCCTTTTCTGGAGCCTATGGGCGGGGAATCAGGTGACGGGGGGACGGGAGTTGCCGGGGGTG
>DVHZ01000148.1 GCA_018711685.1 Candidatus Excrementavichristensenella intestinipullorum
ATGTTGGTTTCCAGATTGAACAGGCTGCGCAGCACGATGTTGATGGTGCCCACGTTTTTGTTCAGCAGCCTGAGCCAGGCCATGGCCCCCACGTAGGGCGGCACCATGTAGGTGAGCACAAACAGGCTGCGGAAGAATTTTTTGCCGTACAGGTTGGTACGCCCCACCAGCCAGGCCAGGGGAAAGGCCAGCAGGGTTCCGAATATCATGGTCATGGTGGCGGCGATCAGGGTATTGGTCAGCGCGCCCCAGTTCATTTCGTAGGTGTATATGCGCTCGAAAGTGCTCAGGGAAAAGCTGCCCTCGGGAAAGAAGGCTTTAAATACCAAATAGAGCAAGGGGAATACCTGAAATACCAGCATAAAGGCCACGATGGCCACGATGATGACCCATTTGGGATCGAAGCGCGCACCCAGTTTTCCGGCGGCGCTAGGAGCGGGGGCGGTATTGTTCATGCGCTCGCACTTCCTTGGATAGTGATGATCAGGCCTTCCCTGACGGGTTGTCCACGGGAGCGGGGCGCCGGAGCCAAGCCCCGGCGCCCCGAAAGAAGCGGTTACTGCGTATGTGCCCGTATTATTCCACGGTCACCTTTTCCTGGAACATGGTGCGGATAGCATCCCGCTCGGTATAGCAGCGGACCCAGTCCACGCCGATGTCCTTCTCCATCAGCTCGGTGGTGGCGGCTCCGTCATAGGGCTCCTCCGGATAGTCGGTCAGTACCGAGTGCATCCAGCCCTTGACGATGTAGCTCTGGCCTTCCTCGCCCAGCAGCCACTCGGTAATCTTCTCGCAGGCGGCAATGTTCTTGTTGGCGGACTTGTCCTCGGCCACGGTCATCACCGTGGAGGGAATCAGCACGTTGCCGTCCTCAGGGCAGAACCACTCCAGGGTGGAGCCTTCCTCCTCGCGCTTTTTCAGCACGGACTCTTCCAGGATCATGATCACCTTGCACTCGCCGGTCTCCAGCTTGGCCAGGGCCGAGGAGCCGCTCTCGATCATCACGTCTTGGCCGCCCAGGGCGTCAAAGTACTCGTCGCCGTACTTATCCTGCAGGCCCACGATGGTGGCCATGGCGGTGCCCGAGGTCAGGGGGTTGGACATGGAAATCATGCCAGCCGCGCTGGTATCATAGGCGAAATCGTAGAAGGTGGTGGGGATATCTTCGTAGGCATACATGTCCGGATTGTAGGCCAGACCCATGCTGCACACCCGTACCGGATACCAATAGCCCTCTTCGTCGTACTCAAAGCGCAGGTTGGCCGCCTGCTCCGTGATGTACTGATGCAGCCAGCCGCCTTCCTTCAGCTCCAGAGAATAGGCAGGCTCCGCCACCAGCATCATGTCGCAGCCCAGCACGCCGGTTTCCATTTCGCCCGCCAGCTTGGTCTGCAGCGTACCCGTGCCGCCGTAGAAGAACTCCACGTCGCAGTTGGGGAATTCCTCAGCCAGCGCCGCGTCCATCATGTCGATGATGTCCTGATACATGGAGGTGTAGATGACAACCTTGCCCGTTACGTCCTCATTTTGGGCCGAGGCCATGGGCGCTAGGGTCAACAGCATCAACAGACACAGCATCAACGCGGACAGTTTCTTCATGGGTAAACCTCCTTTTCTTTCTTTGCATGGTCCTGTTCAACCCGGTATGCTTTTTGCCGGGAAAAACTTCAAATAAGGTGGGTAAAGGTTAAAATCACGGACGTTTATATTACAATACACAGCTATTATAATGCAGCAACAAGGCGTGATGTGTTATGGAATAATCTGATAAACGTGGCAAAAACGTGGCAGTCTATAAATGAAAACTATGCACTTAGGAAAAAAAGAAATGTTCCGCCGCTGAGCGTCCCTAAAAAGGTGCGGCGGGCCGCGCAAAAACCGGGGGGCTCCGCCCCCCGGACTCCCTGGCCAGGGGGCGTTTCCCCTGGACCCCCCGGCGCATCGCCTGGCCCCTGAGACAGGAGCACAGAAAAGGTCAATCCTTCAAAGCATCCAGCCAACGCTGGGCTTGGGTAAAATCCTGAACCCATACGTCCACATAGGGATTATCCCGCAGCAGGCGAGTGCCCGGCGGTACGATACCCACCACCCGTCCAACGCCCGCGTTATGGGCGGCCAACACGCCGATGGGAGCGTCTTCCACCACGGCGCACTCCTGCGGTGGCAGCCCAATTGCCTGAGCGGCGGCCTGGTAAAAATCCGGATGGGGCTTGCCCGGGCGGCTATGGTCGTTGAACACCACACACCGCCGCTCAAAATACCGGCTCAGGCCCATGTGCTGGAAGTAGAAATCCACATTGCCGATTTCTGCCGAAGTGGCGATCCCGTGGGGGATATGGCGGCTCTGCAATTCCCTCAGTAGCGCCCCAGCGCCGGGAGCCAGGCAAAAACCCTGAGGGTCCCTGAGGCACATCTCCCGGTAAATCTCTTCCTTTTCCTCGGCCAATGCCAGCACGTCCGCCGGATCGGCAGGGATATAGCCCAGCAAAAAGCCGATGAACTCCCGATTAGGCCTGCCGTGAAGATCCAAAAACTCCTGATCGGTGATGGTACGGCCTGCATGGCGCAGGGCGAAGGCACGCCATGCCGCCTCGTTCTTATCCCCATCCCAAAACAGGGTTCCATTGAAATCGAATATTACGCCCCGTATGGCCATTTGCCCACCCCCGCATCTTTCGTACCCGTTCAGTGTATCAGCGGCTGACGGCGAGGACAAGCGCGGTGGTATTAATTCATCCCCAGGGGCAGGAAAGTGGGCGGCGCAAGCGATAGGCCAATTCAGCGATGAACTCTCCGCTGGTCGGCTTACCCCGCTGAGGGTGAACGATGCCACCGAAATATTTGGCCGCCACTTGGGGGCTACACCGAGCAAACGCCTGTTCTATCGCATAGCGGATACTTCGCTCCACAGTCGCGGGACTCACTCCCAGTTGACTGGCCACAGCGGGATATAGCTCTTTGGTCAACGCTCTGCACAGCAGGGGCTGCCGGGCGGCCAAGACGATGGCCTGGACCAGGCATGGATAGCCTACAAGGCGGTTGGACACGCCCAATTCCCGCAGCATTTCCCTCGCTTGTAGAAGGGCCTGAGCTTCATCCAAAGGCTCCTGACATCCGGGTTCTACCTTTGTCACCCGATAGACACAGGTTTTAGCACGATTCAGAGCACCCGCAAAATCGGTGCATCCCCTGGGCATTACCAGATACATTCGCATCGGTTCGCCAGCATAGGCAACGCTTTCCATGGCCGTACTCCTTTCATTTCTCATTGGATATTTCTATTATAATTCGTAATTGTTTCAAATATATTACGTATCATCATAAAAATGTCATTTTTTCAAGGAAATATAGCCCATATAACCCGCATGAGGGAAATTTCGGCTCCTGAGTAGACCAATTCCGCCGGCCTCACGCTTCGCCGCAGAGAGCGGCATTGGGGGACCGCCAGAACCCCACATCTCCGATAACCCACGCCCCAAAAAGCCCCGCACCCACCATAACCCTACCACTCCCCACACCGCAGCAACTACCGCCGCATCAGAACGGCAAAAGCAGCGCCCATCGCGTCAGGGGGTCCCGGGGGGCGGAGCCCCCCGGGGGGGTCAGGGCCGCCGCGGTCGAGCGGCGGCCCTGACTAGGCGATGCTCTCGCCTTTATTGACTAGGCTGTTTGCTCCATGGGGTGACTCCAGCGGATAAAACCCGTGCGCTGGGCCTGCGGCGCACCTGCCAAAGGATAAGGCCCGTGCGCTATGGCCGCGGCTTTCCTCGTCAAAGAGTAAGCCTGGTGGCCGGGCAGAGCGCACAAAAGGGCCCGGGCGTTGGAAACACCCGGGCCGAAGCTATATCTTTTCAAGGTTCACCGGATAAGTGCCGTCAGGCGCAGGCCTCAATCGGCAAAATAGGCCACCGCGCTTTCGAACATGCCCAACTGGTAATCGCCGGGCACGTTCTTGTACAGCTGGCCGCCCACGCGCTCGGCGTGGGCCATCTTGCCGAACACCCGCCCGTCGGGGGAGGTGATGCCCTCGATGGCGTCCACCGAGCCGTTGGGGTTGTGCAGCACGTCCATGGTCACATGTCCCGCCAAATCCACGTACTGGGTGGCGATCTGGCCGTTCTCCGCCAAGCGGCGCAGCACCTCCGGGCTGGCCACAAAGCGGCCCTCGCCGTGGGAAACCGGGGCCATATACACCCCGCCCTGCCTGGCCTTCATGAGCCAGGGGGATTTCACCGAGCTCACCCGCACCGCCACCAGCCGGGACTGATGCCGTCCGATGTGGTTGAAGGTCAGGGTGGGGGCGTCCGGCTCCTGGTCCCGAATCTCTCCCCAGGGGGTGAGCCCCAGCTTGATGAGGGCCTGGAAGCCGTTGCAGATGCCGCCGATGAGGCCGTCCCGCGCCTTGAGCAATGCCATCACCTGATCCCGCACCTGGGGACTGCGCAGGAAGGCGGTGATGAACTTGCCCGAGCCGTCGGGCTCGTCGCCGCCGGAGAAGCCGCCGGGGATGAACAAAATCTGGGAATCCGCCAGGGCGGCGGCGAACTGCTCCACCGACTGGGCCACGTCCTGGGCGGTCAGGTTGCGCACCACCATCACCTGGGGCCGGGCGCCCGCCGCCTCAAAGGCGCGAGCGGTGTCGTATTCGCAGTTGGTGCCGGGGAAGGCGGGAATCAGCACCTTGGGCTTGGCCACCCGGACCTTGGCGCTGCGGGGACCGGGCTGGGTCCAGTCGTAGGCGCGGGGCTGGGGATACTGCCTGTCCACGGTGGCGGGGAACACCTTGTCCAGCCGCCCCTCGTAGAGCTTTTCCAGGCCCTCCATGGGCACCCCGCCCAGGGTATATTCCCCGGTGGTATGGCCGATGACGCCCTGGGCCTGGTCCTCCCCGGCGTATTCCACCAGGAAGCCGCCGTAATGGCGCTGGAACAGGGCGAGGGGATCGCAGCACAGCGCCACGCCCAGCCGGTTGCCCAGGCCCATCTTGAACAGGCCCTCCGCCGCGCCGCCGTAGCCCAGCGCCCAAGCGGAAAGGATCTTGCCCTGGGCCAGGCCCTGGCGCACCTGGCGGAACAGCGCCTTCTGGCTGTCGGGTTGGGGAAGGCCGTTTTCCCTGTATTCGGGCAGCAGCAGCCCCACGGGCGAACCCGCCTTCTGGAAGGCGTTGCCCCGGATATCCTTGGCGGGGCAGGCGGTGACGGCAAAGCACACCAGGGTGGGGGGCACGTGCATCTTTTCAAAGGAGCCGCTCATGGAGTCCTTGCCGCCGATGGCCGCCACGCCGAAATCCAGCTGGGCGTCCAAAGCGCCCAGCAGGGCGGCCATGGGCCGGCCCCACACCTGGGGTTCGCTGGTCATGCGCTGGAAGTATTCCTGCAGGGTCAAATGGGCATTGTCCACGGTAGCGCCCATGGCGGTCAGGCGGCTCAGCGCCTCCACCACTGCCAGGTACGCGCCCCGGTAGGGGCTCTTTTCGCTGACGTAGGGGTTGAACCCGTAGGCCATGGCCGAGCAGGTGGCGCTCTCCCCCTCCAGGGCTGGGATCAGGGAGGCCATGCCCTGGGCCGGGGTGAGCTGCCGCCGTCCGCCAAAGGGCATCAGCAGGGCGCTGGCGCCATTGGTGGCGTCGAACCGCTCCACCAGGCCCCGGCGGGAGCACACGTTCAAATCCTGGACCAGCTGGGTGAGGGCCTGGGCAAAACCGGCGGGCTTCTCCTGCTCCAGGGGCAGCTGGGGCTCCACCAAAGCGCTGGCCGACTTGCTGGCCCCGTTGCTGTTCAGGAAGTCCCGGCTGATGTCCACGATCACCCGGCCGTTCCAGCGCATGGTGAGCCGGGGTTCTTCCGTGACCCGGGCCACCACCGTGGCCTCCAGGTTCTCCTCGTGGGCCAGGGCCAGGAAGGCGTCCACGTCCTGGGGGGCCAGCACCACCGCCATGCGCTCCTGGGATTCGGAGATGGCCAGCTCGGTGCCGTCCAGGCCCTCGTACTTGCGGGGCACCTTGTTGAGGTCGATGTCCAGCCCGTCGGCCAATTCGCCGATGGCTACCGACACGCCCCCCGCGCCAAAGTCGTTGCAGCGCTTAATCAGTTTGGCCGCCCGGGGGTCCCGGAACAGGCGCTGGAGCTTGCGCTCCTCGGGGGCGTTGCCCTTCTGCACCTCGGCCCCGCAGGTTTCCAGGGAGCTGAGGGTGTGGCTCTTGCTGGAGCCGGTGGCGCCGCCGCAGCCGTCCCGGCCGGTGCGCCCACCCAGCAGCACCACCTGATCCCCGGGGACGGGGCGCAGGCGGCGCACGTTTTCCACCGGCGCCGCGCCCACCACCGCGCCGATCTCCATGCGCTTGGCGGCGTAGCCTGGGTGATAGATCTCATCCACGTAGGAGGTGGCCAGGCCGATCTGGTTGCCGTAGGCGCTGTAGCCTGCGGCGGCGGAGGTGACCAACTGGCGCTGGGGCAGCTTGCCGGGCAAGGTATCCTCCACCGGGCGGGTGGGGTCCGCCGCACCGGTGACCCGCATGGCCTGGTACACGTAGCCCCGGCCGGACAGGGGGTCCCGGATGGCGCCGCCGATACAGGTGGCCGCGCCGCCGAAGGGCTCGATCTCGGTGGGGTGGTTGTGGGTTTCGTTCTTAAACAGCAGGAGCCACTGTTCCCGGCTGCCGTCCAGCTTGTCCACCGCCAATTTGACGGTGCAGGCGTTGATCTCCTCGGACTCGTCCAGGTCGTTGAGCAGCCCCTTGGCCTTCAGCGCCTTGGCGCCGATGGTGGCCAAATCCATCAGGGTGACCGGCCGGTCCCCCCGGCCCAGGGCCTGCCGCTCCAGCTGGTAGCGGCGGTAAGCGGCCTCCACGTCGGCGTCCTCAAAGCGCACCTGGTCGATGTGGGTGAGGAAGGTGGTGTGGCGGCAGTGATCGGACCAATAGGTATCGATCATCCTCAGCTCGGTGAGGGTGGGGTCCCGCTTTTCCCCCTGGAAATAGCGCTGGCAGAAGGCGATGTCCGCCTGGTCCATGGCCAGGCCGTACTGGCGGATCATGCCGGCCAAGCCCTGGGCGTCCAGGGCGGTAAAGCCGGTGAGGGTGGGCACGGTTTCGGGCCGGTCGTAGGCCATGCGCAGGGTCTGGACCCGGTCCAAGGAGGCTTCCCGCTTTTCCACCGGGTTGATCAGATGCTTTTTGATGGCCGCCATCTGGTCCCGGTCCACCTGTCCGTAGAACAGGTAGACCTGGGCGGTGCGCACCGTGGGCCTGTCGCACTGGGCCATGAGCTGCACGCACTGGGCGGCGGAGTCCGCCCGCTGGTCAAACTGGCCGGGCAGGTATTCGCTGGCCAGCACGCAATCGGCATCCTGGGGCAGGTGCTCCAGCACCTGGTCCAGGGGGGGCTCTGAAAAGATGGTGGGCACGGCAGCCTCGAACAGGGCCGGGTCGATGTCCTCCACGTCGTAGCGGTTGATCACCCGCACCCGCTTCAACCCTTCGATGCGCAAAAAGTCCCGCAGCTCCTCCAGCAGGGAGCTGGCCTCATGATCGAAACCCGGCTTTTTTTCCACGTATACCCGATAGACCATAGCGCTCTGCCCTCCTCTTTATGCCTGAAGCCGCGCCAGTTCCAGCGCCTTCTTGCCGATGTCCCTGCGCATGAACGCGCCCTGGAAGCGAATTTGCTCCGCCGCCTGATAGGCGGTATGGATGGCCTGCTCCAGGGTAGGACCTACGCCGCAGGCGCCCAGCACCCGTCCCCCGGCGGTGACCAGCCGGCCCTGGGCGTCCAGGGCGGTGCCGCTGTGGTAGAGGGTTGCGCCGGGTACCTGCTCCGCGCCGCCCACATCGATGGCCTTCCCCTTGGCGTAAGCGCCGGGATAGCCCCCGGACACCACCATCACGCAGCAGGCCGCCCCTTTGGAAAATTCCACCGGGGTATCCGCCAGGTTCCCCGCCGCCACCGCCTGCATAACGCTGAGCAGGTCGCTGGTCATCAGGGGCAGCACCACCTGGGTTTCCGGGTCGCCGAAGCGGCAGTTGTACTCGATCACCTTGGGCCCGTCCTGGGTGAGCATCAGCCCAAAGTACAGGCATCCCTTAAAGGGGCAGCCCTCCTGGGCCATGGCCCGGATGGTGGGCAGGAAGATCTCCTCCATGCACCGCTGGGCGATCTCAGGGGTATACAGGGGATTGGGGGCGATGGTGCCCATGCCCCCGGTGTTCAGGCCGGTATCCCCGTCCCCCGCCCGCTTATGGTCCATGCTGGACACCATGGGCTTGATGGTCTTGCCGTCGGTAAAGGCCAGCACCGACACCTCCGGGCCCTGGAGGAACTCCTCCACCACCACCCGGCTGCCGCTGTCGCCGAAGCGCTTGTCCACCATCATGGCCTGAACCGCCTCCCGGGCTTCTTCCCGGGTCTGGCAGATCAGCACGCCCTTGCCCAGGGCCAGCCCGTCTGCCTTTACCACCGTGGGCAGGGGACAGCTGTCCACGTAGTTCAGGGCCTCCTGGGCCTGGTGAAACACCCGGCACTTGGCCGTGGGAATGTGGTATTTCTCCATCAGCCCCTTGGCGAACACCTTGCTGGCCTCGATGCGGGCCGCCGCCTTGTTGGGGCCGAAGCAGGGAATGCCCAGGGCCTCCAGCCGGTCCACCGCCCCCAGGGCCAGGGGATCGTCCGGGGCCACCACGGCGAAGTCCACCTTGTGGCTCTGGGCAAAGCCCACGATGCCCTCGATGTCGGTGGCCTTGATGTCCACGCACTGGGCCTGAGCGGCGATGCCCCCATTGCCGGGCAGCGCGTAAATGGTTTCAACCTCCGGGTTCTGGCGCAGCTTTTCCACGATGGCGTGCTCCCGGCCGCCGCCGCCGATCACCAGGATATCCATACCATAGCCTCCTCGCCGGGCGGTTTCGCCCGTTCTTTTTTCCGGACGGCTGGCGTCCGGCCCGATTTCATGCCGGGCGGCCTCGCCCGGCCTTTTCCGGACGGCTGGCGTCCGGCCCGATTTCGTGCCGGGCGGTTTCGTCCGGCCGTTTCTGCCCCGGCCTTTGGGGGGAAAAGCGGCGGGGGCTCAAGGGCCCCGGCGGCAGGGCGCCGCCCTGCTCCGGGACAAAGGCGCCGGAGCCCCTGGGGCGTACCGCCCAAGGCCCCGGCGCGGTTCTGCCTTAATGGTGGAACAAGCGCAGTCCGGTAAAGGCCATCACCATGCCGTACTGGTCGCAGGTGGCGATGACGTTGTCATCCCGAATGGAGCCGCCGGGCTGGGCGATGTAGCTTACCCCGCTGCGGTGGGCCCGCTGGATGTTGTCGCCGAAGGGGAAGAAGGCGTCGCTGCCCAGGGCCACTCCGGTGATGCCCGCCAGGTAGCGGTCCTTTTCCTCCCGGGACAGGGGCTGGGGACGCTGGGTAAAGAAGTTCTGCCACACGTCCTCCCCCAGCACGTCCTGGCTCTCCTGGTCGGACAAATACAGGTCGATGGCGTTGTCCCGGTCCGGACGGCCTAAATCCTCCCGGAAGGGCAGCGCCAGCACCTGGGGATGCTGCCGCAGGTGCCACAGGTCCGCCTTGTTGCCCGCCAGGCGGGTGCAGTGGATGCGGCTCTGCTGCCCCGCGCCTACGCCGATTACCTGGCCGTCCTGGGCGTAGCACACCGAATTGGACTGGGTGTACTTGAGGGCGATGAGGGCGATGAGCAGGTCCCGGACGCCGCTCTGGGGCAGGTCCTTGTTCTGGGTGACGATGTTGGCCAGCATCTGGGGGCCGATCACCGCGTCGTTGCGGCCCTGCTCGAAGGTGATGCCGTAGCACATCTTGCGCTCCAGGGGCGCGGGCTGGTAGGCGGGATCGATCTCAATGACGGTATAGCCGCCCTTGCGCTTCTTGCTCAATATCTCCAGGGCTTCCGGGGAATAGCCGGGGGCGATGATCCCGTCGGAGACCTCCCGGGCGATGAGCCGGGCGGTGGACTGGTCGCAGGGATCGCTCAGGGAGATGAAATCGCCGAAGGAGCTCATCCGGTCGGCGCCCCGGGCCCGGGCATAGGCGCAGGCCAGGGGGGTGAGCTCCTGGTCCAGGGGCACGAAGCAGGCCCGGCGCAGGGCGTCGCTAAGGGGCAGCCCCACGGCGGCCCCGGCGGGGCTCACGTGCTTAAAGGAAGCGGCGGCGGGCAGGCCCGTGGCCTCCTTCAGCTCCTTCACCAGCTGATAGCCGTTGAGGGCGTCCAGAAAATTGATGTACCCCGGCCTGCCGTTGAGCACCTTCAGGGGCAGTTCGCCCTGCTCCATAAAGATGCGGGCGGGCTTCTGGTTGGGGTTGCAGCCGTATTTCAGTTGAATTTCCTGGGGCATGGGGCTTGACCTCCTTTGATCGGAAAGACAAGGCCGGGGCGGTCCCCGGCCCGGGGGCTCAATCGCCCAAGTGCTTGTTGTAGCACAGGGTTTCCACCTGGCCGGTGGTCAGGTGGATGGAGCGCACCCACAGGGAAACTTTGTTGTCCGCGTTCAGGCTGTTCCACAGGGCCTGGACGGTTTGCTGGGCGGTATCGGGCATCTCCACCCATTCCGGCTCCCCCTCAAAGGCGGGGATGGGGTTTCCGTCGCCCATATACGTGTGCAGGAACCAGCCCTGGCCCGGCAGCACCGGGCTGTACTCGAAGAAGAAGCGGCGGGCAGACTGTCCCTGAGGGTCCCCCGCCTTCAAGATGCTCATGGCCAACTCCATCCGGCCCTGATCCACGGCACACAGGCAGCTGATCCGGGGGGTGAAGTTGGGCGCGTCGGGCTCAAAGGTGCGGCTGCGCAGGGCCTGGGCAAAGCTCCTGCCCTGCTGCAAGTATTGGTAGATGGTATCGGTCTGGTCTCCGTTGGTCACGATGGTGCGCGTGCCCAGGGTGCGCACCGGATGGTAGATGATGAGGGAGGGGTCGGTCATCTTGCTGGCATCGTGGGCCTGGGTGCGCAGGCCGTCCCCCTCCTCCACGAACACCCGGTTGCGGCTGTTCTGGCTGCGGCCCATGATGAAATAGGCCAGCAGCGCCCTTTCGCCGTCCCGGCTGCGCCCGGCCACGATGCCCCGGCCGGGATAGCTGGTGGCGCCCGCCGCCTGGGCAAGGCTTACGCTCTTCATATCGACAACTCCTTTGCGATCATCTGCGCCGCCTGGGGCAGCAGCTTCCACTCCGCCTGCTCCATCACCCGGCGCTGGAGGATTTCCGGGGTGTCCCCCGGCTCCACAGCCACCGCCTTTTGCAGCAGGATGCGCCCGCCGTCGGGCACCTCGTTGACCAGGTGTACCGTGGCCCCGGTGACCTTGACCCCGTAGTCCAGGGCGGCCTGGTGTACCTTCAGGCCGTAAAAGCCCTTGCCGCAGAACGAGGGGATCAGGGAAGGATGCACGTTGATGATGCGGTCCGGGTACCGGCGCACGAAATCCGCCGACAGGATGGTCATGAACCCGGCCAGGATCAGCATGTCCACCTGGTGCAGCGCCAGGATGTCCAGCAGCCGCGCTTCAAAGGATTCCCGGCTCTCCCCCTTCTCCCGCAGGCACAGCCGGCTTTCGATCCCCGCCCGCCGTGCCCGTTCCAGGGCGTAAGCGCCCCTCACGTTGCTCACCACCAGCGCCAATTGGCAATCGGGCATTTCGCCCCGCCCGGCGGCGTCGATCAGCGCTTGCAGGTTGGTGCCGCCGCCGGACACCAGCACCGCCGCCCGGGCGCTCATACCAGGCTCACGGGCTCTTCCCCCGCCTGGATCTCGCCCAGCAGATAGGCCCTTTCCCCCATGGCGTTTAGCAGGCGCAGCGCCTGATCCGCCTGGTCCCCGGCCACCACCAGCGTCATGCCCACCCCCATGTTGAAGGTGTTGAACATGTCTCGCCGGGGAATATCTCCGGTCCTTTGCAGCAGGTCGAACAGGGGCGGCGTGCGCACCGCCTTTTCCTCAATGCGCGCGCACATGCCCTGGGGCAGGCTGCGGGGGATATTCTCGTAAAAGCCGCCGCCGGTGATGTGGGCCACCGATTTCACCAGCCCCTTTTCCACCAAAGCCAGCACCGGCTTGACGTAGATGCGGGTGGGCGTGAGCAGCGCCTCCCCCAGGGAGCAGCCCAGCTCCTCCTGATAGGCGCTCAGGTCCCGCCGCTCCACGTCGAACACCTTGCGCACCAGGGAGTAGCCGTTGGAATGCAGCCCGGAGGAGGGCAGCGCCAGGATGGCGTCCCCGGGAACCACCCGGGTCTTGTCCAGTATCTTGGCCTTGTCCACCACGCCTACGCAGAAGCCCGCCAGGTCGTACTCGTCCTCGGGGTAGAAGCCGGGCATTTCGGCGGTCTCCCCGCCGATGAGGGCGCAGCCCGCCTGGACGCAGCCCTCCGCCACCCCGGACACGATCTGGGCCACCCGCTGGGGCAGGTTCTTGCCCACCGCCACGTAGTCCAGGAAAATCTGGGGCTTGGCCCCGCAGCACACCACGTCGTTGACGCACATGGCCACGCAGTCGATGCCCACGGTATCGTGCTTGTCCATCAGGAAGGCCAGCTTCAGCTTGGTGCCCACTCCGTCGGTACCGCTGACCAGCACCGGCCTTTCCAGCCCGGTCAGGTCCAGCTCAAACAGGCCGCCGAAATCGCCGATGCCGCTGACCACCCCGGGAATCAGGGTGCGCTGGACGTGCTCCTTCATCAGCTCCACCGCCTTATACCCGGCGGTGATGTCCACCCCGGCCTGGCGGTAGCTCTCCGATTGGCTTTTCAACCTTCTCCCTCCCTGATCTTTCGCTCGAAACGGTTCTTCCCCGGGTTGCTGGGCGGCGGGCAGGGATAGTTGCCGTCAAAGCAAGCGGTGCAGAAGCCCGCGCTGTTGTCGCACAGCCGCAGCACGTTTTCGCAGCTCAGATAGCCCAGGGAATCCACCCCCAGGATTTGGCGGATCTCCTCCAAGCTGTGCTTGCAGGCGATGAGCTTGTCCCGGCTGTCGATGTCGGTGCCGAAGTAGCAGGGGTTCATGAAGGGGGGCGCGCTGGAGCGCATGTGTACCTCCACCGCTCCGGCCTCCCGCAAAAGCCGCACGATGCGGGCGCTGGTGGTGCCCCGGACGATGGAATCGTCCACCAAGACCACCCGCTTGCCCTTCACCACCGCAGACACCGGGTTCAGCTTGATGCGCACCTTGTCCTCCCGGTCCGATTGCAGGGGCTGGATAAAGGTGCGGCCGATGTACTTGTTCTTGATAAAGCCGATGCCGTAGGGAATGCCCGACTGCCGGGCGTAGCCGATGGCCGCGTCCAACCCCGAATCGGGTACGCCGATGACCACGTCGGCCTGCACCGGGTGCTCCAGGGCCAGGAAGCTGCCCGCCCGCTGCCGGGCGATGTGCACGCTGGTGCCGTCGATCACCGAGTCGGGCCGGGCGAAATAGATATACTCAAATACGCAGCTGGCCTTGGGCCGGATCCCGATATGGCGCTCGTCGGAGCGGATGCCGTCCTTGTCGATGATGACGATCTCGCCGGGCTTCACGTCCCGCACGAAGGTGGCGCCGATGGAGTCCAGGGCGCAGCTCTCGCTGGCCAGAATGGTGCTGTCGCCCAGCTGGCCGATGCACAGGGGGCGGAAGCCGTAGGGGTCCCGCACCCCCATCAGCTTGGTGGGGGACATGATGATGAGGGAATAGGCCCCCTCCACCAGGTCCATCATCCGGCTCACCGCTTCCTCGATGGAGTCGCTGTTCAGCCGCTGGCGGATGATCTCATAGGTGATTACCTCGGTGTCGCTGGTGGTGTGGAAGATGGCCCCGTTGAGCTCCAGGGCCTCCCGCAGCTCCGCCGCGTTGGTCAGCGCCCCGTTGTGGGCCAACGCCATGGTGCCCTTGATGTGGTTTACCACCAGGGGCTGGGCGTTGCGCCGGGGATAGGTGCCCGTGGTGCCGTAGCGCACGTGGGCTACCGCCATGCTGCCATGGCCCAGTTCGCTCAACCTGTCCTTAGTAAATACCTCGTTGACCAGCCCTACGTCCTTCATGCAGCGGATCAACCCGTCGTCGTTCACCGCGATGCCGCAGCTCTCCTGTCCCCGGTGCTGCAGGGCGTACAGCCCATAATAGCAGGCGCTGGCCACGTTCAGCCCGTCCCGGCTGTAGACGCCGAACACGCCGCATTCCTCGTGTATACTGCCTGTCATGACGCTCTCCCCATCCTTACTCGCCCAGCAGCCTGCGCAGAATTTCCTTGTAGGCGTCCTCTACGCCGCCCAGGTCCCGGCGGAACCGGTCCTTGTCCAGCTTCTCGTGGGTCTTGATGTCCCAGAAGCGGCAGGTGTCGGGGGAGATCTCGTCGGCCAGCACGATGGTGCCGTCGTCGGTCTTGCCGAACTCCAGCTTGAAGTCGATGAGCTCGATGCCCGCCTCAGCCAGGTAATCCGACAGCACCTGGTTGATCTTCAGGGAGTAATCGCTGATCAGCTTGAGCTCCGCCTCGGTGGCCCAGCCCATGGCCAGGATGTGGTAGTCGTTGACCATGGGATCGCCCAGCTCGTCGTTCTTGTAGCAGAACTCCAGCACCGTGCGGCCCAGCTTGGTGCCCTCCTCCAGGCCCAGGCGCTTGGCCAGGGAACCGGCGGCGATGTTGCGCACGATGACCTCCAGGGGCACGATGGCTACTTTCTTGACCAGGGTCTCCCGGGGAGAGAGCTCCCGCACCAAATGGGTGGGCACCCCGTTTTTCTCCAGCAGGCCCATCAGGTGGTTGGTCACCCGGTTGTTGATCTCGCCCTTGCCCTGGATGGTGCCCTTCTTCAAGCCGTTGAAGGCGGTGGCGTCGTCCTTGTAGTCCACGATGTAGTAAGCCGGATCGGTGGTGGCGAATACCTTCTTGGCCTTGCCCTCATAGAGCTGAACCGTCTTTTCCATGGTTTGTTTCCTCCTTACGCGTTGTGCGCCGCTTCCTTGCCCAGCGCCTCGTCCTTTTCCAGTACCTTGCGGGTGGTCTCCTGCCGGTAGGCGGCGTATTTTTCCGCCAGCGCCCCGTCCTCGATCGCCAGCATCTGCACCGCCAGCAGCGCCGCGTTGGCCGCCCCGTCGATGGCCACCGTGGCTACCGGCATCCCGGTGGGCATCTGCACCGTGGACAGCAGCGCGTCCAGCCCGTCCAGGGTGCTGGACTTGATGGGCACGCCGATGACCGGCAGGGTGGTGCTGGCGGCCAGGGCCCCCGCCAGGTGGGCCGCCTTGCCCGCCCCGGCGATGATGGCCCCGTATCCCTCCTCCCGGGCCGACAGGGCGAAGGCCCGGCAGGCGTCGGGCGTGCGGTGGGCCGACAAAATGCGCAGGCGGTAGGGCACCTGGAACTTCTCCAACATGTCCGCCGCCGCCTGCATGGTCTTCAGGTCCGAATCGCTGCCCATGACGATGGCAACCTTGCGCATAGCAATACCCTCCAGAAATACGAACATTCAAAACGGATACTCTTAAATCATACACTTTTTCTCCCTGGGGAGTCAATCAAACAATCGAAAACATTCGGATTAAATCTGTGAGACAGCCCGCCGGCCGCCGCCTTGACAGCCGGGAAAAGTGCTTCTATAATATGGAAGTACGCTGTGGATTCTGAAAGCACGTCGCGGAAAGCGGGGGAACGGTGCCCCATGAAGAAGCTGTGGGAAGATTTTAAAAAATTCGCCTTTAAGGGCAACGTCATCGATATGGCGGTAGGCGTGATGATCGCCACCGCCTTCAGCGCCATCGTCAACTCCCTGGTGAACGACCTGTTCATGCCCCTCCTGTCCCTGCTGGTGGGGCGCATCGACTTCAGCAACCTGAAGTGGGTGCTGGGGGAGGGCGAGGGGGCGGCCTCCATCAATTACGGGGCCTTTTTGCAGGCGGTGATCAATTTTCTGGTCATCGCGGTATGCGTGTTCGCCTTCGTGAAGCTGATCGGACGGCTGTACCGCCGCCAGGCCCAGGAACCGGCCCAGCCGGCCCGGCTGTGCCCCTACTGCCGGATGGAGGTGGCTCCGGATGCCACCCGCTGCCCCCACTGCACCAGTCAATTGACCGAGTAAGGAGCGCACGCGCCCATGCTGTACAACGATATCAAGCACATCCTGCCCGAGTTTGCCTTCCAGGGGAAATACCACGAGGTGCAGGAGATCAATTCCGGCATCATCAACAACACCTATCACCTGGTCTACCTGCTGGAGGACGGAACCGCCCGGCACTATACTCTGCAGCACATCAACGGCTACGTGTTCAAGGACCCGGTGGCGGTGATGAACAACATCCAGCGGGTGACCGATTACCTGCGCCGCAGCCTGCGCGGCGAGGGGCTGGACCCCAGCCGCCGGGTGCTGCGGCTCAAGCCCACCCGGGGCGGCGCGGTGTTCTTCCGGGACCGGGAGGGGGGCGTGTGGCGGGCCTACGACTTCATCGACAACGCCACCGCCTACGACCGGCCCCAGCGGCCGGAGGACTTCTACCAGGTGGGCCGGGCCTTTGGGGAATTTCAGCGGCGGCTGTGCGGCTTTCCCATGGACCAGCTGGCCGAAACCATCCCCGATTTTCACAACACCACCAAGCGCTTTTACGATTTCGTCCGGGCCCTGAGCCAGGATCGGGCGGGGCGGGCGCGGAGCGTGGAGGCGGAGATCGACGCCTTCTTCGACCGGCGCAAGATGATGGGGCAGATCGTCAAGGGGCTGGAGGAGGGCCGCCTGCCCCTGCGGGTGACCCACAACGACACCAAGATCAACAACGTAATGCTGGACGACGCCACCGGACAAGCCCTGTGCGTCATCGACCTGGACACGGTGATGCCCGGCTCCGCCCTGTACGACTTTGGGGACGCGGTGCGCTTCGGCGCTTCCACCGCCGACGAGGACGAGGCAGATACCCGCCTCATCCGCCTGGACATGGACAAGTACGCCCTGTTCACCCGGGGTTTTCTGGAGGAAACCCGGGGCTTTCTGCAGCCGGAGGAACTCAAACTGCTGCCCTTGGGGGTCAAGGTGATCACCTGCGAGCTGGCCATGCGCTTCCTCACCGACTATCTGGACGGGGACCTCTACTTTAAAATCAAATCCCCGGACCACAACCTGATCCGGGCCCGGGCCCAATTGGCCCTCTTGCGGGACATTGAAGCGCAGGAAGACCGCATGGCGCAAATCGCCGCCTCCCTGTAGTTCCCCGCCTTCCCATCCCATCTCTATCTCTATTCATGCCGGCGGTCCCGGTCGCGTCCGCGCTTGCTTTCCCCGGGGAATTTTATTCCGGGTTCCTCTTCCAGTCCATATTTCCCTCCGCATCTTGATCCCTTTTCCCGTTTGCTTTTCTGTCCGCGTCTTCATAGGATCTTTCATCCGCGCGCCTGTCCCCGCTTTCATCCCATTTCAGGATACGACCGGTCTCCTCCGGCGTCCGGGGGGAAATATTTGGGTTTCGCCCGTCATACCCTTCCCTGGGGTGATGACATGTCCGGACGGCTGCGGGGACGAGGGGTTTTTCCGGCGCTGGAATGGGTGGAGGAGGCCGCAGGGCAGCAGCCCCGGCTGCTGCTGGCCGGGGGGTGCCGGGCCATGATTGAAAACCTGACCGGCATTCTGGAATTTCGGGAGGACCGCATTCGCCTGATGACCCGCTCCGGGCCCCTGACCCTGGAGGGGGAAGGACTGCTGCTCACCCAGGTGCGCCCCGACGCCCTCACCGTGCGGGGGCGCATCCGCCAGATTCATCTGCCCGAGGGCGGGGAGGATGGCTATGACTGAGCGGGTGACCTTGCGCTTTCAAGGACTGATGCTGGAAAAATTCCTGGAGCGGGCCCTGGAGCAGGGGGCGCACTTTGACAGCGTGCGCCGGACGGGGCGGCGGCGGGCGGTGCTGGTGACCGACGGGCAGGGCGCGGTGGTGCTGATGGCGTTGGCCCGGCAGTTTGCCCTGGACGTGAAGGAGGTATCCCGCCGGGGGCCCGGCGTCTGGGCCCGTAGGCTGGGGCGGCGGTGGACGCTGCCCGCCGCTCTGGCGCTGTGCGGCGCGCTGTCGCTTTCCTTTTTATCCCGGCTGTGGATCATCGACGTGGGGATGCTGGACGAGAGCGGCGGGGAGGCCCCCATCTTTTTGGCCCTGGAGCAGCTGGGCTACGTGCCCGGAGCGCCCCTGGGCCGGGTGGATACCCGGCAGCTGGCCCTATCCATTCAGTCGCTGTGCCCCGAATTTTCCTATGTGGGGGTGCGGGTGCAGGGGGTGCGCATGGTGGTGGAGGCCACCCGGGCCCAGGACGCTCCCGGCCTGTACGATCCCCAGGCCGCCCGAGACCTGGTGGCCGCCCAGGACGCCCTGCTGCTGTCCCTGGACGTGATGGCGGGCACCGCCGCCGCCAAGCCGGGGCAGGTGGTGAAGAAGGGGCAGGTGCTCATCCGGGGCGAAGAGCGAGACCAGCGGGACAGCACCCGGGGGGTGTGCGCTCTAGGCGTGGCCATCGGCCGGGTATGGCTCACCGGCCAGGCCCAAGCGCCCCTGACGCGCCAGGTTTTTCGAGACACGGGCCGGGTATCCTATACCCGCACCCTGTGCCTGCTGGACTGGCGCTGGCCCCTGACCCAGGGGGAGCGCTTTGCCCTGGAGCGCCTGGAGTCCCGGCGGCTGCCCATAGGCGGGCTGGCGCTGCCCCTGTACATCCTGGAGGAGGCCCGTTTCCAGCAACGAGAGGTCCTGGAAAGGGCCGACGAGGCGGCGCTGAAGGAGCAAATCGGAAAAATTGCCCTGGAAGAAGCCCTTTCCGCCCTGCCGGAGGGGGTTCAGCCCGTTGACAAATGGATAGAATATAGTATGATAGAAGGGGAAATTGTGCGCGCCCGGGCGGTGGTGGAAATACGGCCCAACATCGCCGTGGCGCGGGAGGCCCTGAATTCATAGCCAACGGAGGAACGCACTTGGAAAC
Organism: Candidatus Excrementavichristensenella intestinipullorum; assembly: GCA_018711685.1. Classification (GTDB taxonomy): domain Bacteria; phylum Bacillota; class Clostridia; order Christensenellales; family Aristaeellaceae; genus Excrementavichristensenella; species Excrementavichristensenella intestinipullorum. Next base: position 18,914 of record DVHZ01000148.1, read on the forward strand.
CACAGCATACAAAACCACCCTGCAGATCGATTCACCCGACGCCTTTATCAACCTGTTCGGGCTGCGGGATGAAAACGTGGACCTGCTCAAGCGGGAGTTGGGCGTGGAGCTGTTCGCCCATGGAGATGAGATCACCATCACCGGGGATATGGAAAAGGCGGAACTGTGCAAGCAGGTGCTGGAGAGCCTGAAGCAGATCGTGCAGCGGGGGGAGCGGGTGGACCGCAGCCGCCTGCGCTACGCCATCGAGCTGGCCGCCGAGGGCAACGCCGACCGCATTGGGGAGATCATGCAGGGCGTCATCGCCATCACCTACCGGGGCCGGCAGGTGAAGTGCAAGACCCTGGGTCAAAAGCTATACGTGGACGCCATGAAGAAAAACGCCTGCGTGTTCGCCGTGGGCCCCGCGGGCACCGGCAAGACCTATCTGGCCATCGCCATGGCGGTGGTGGCGCTGAAGAATAAGGACGTGGAGCGCATCATCCTCACACGGCCCGCAGTGGAGGCCGGGGAAAAGCTGGGCTTTCTGCCCGGCGATCTGCAGCAGAAGGTGGACCCCTACCTGCGCCCCCTGTACGACGCCCTGGGGGACATGATGGGGGGCGAGGGCTATCAGCGCTTGCTGGAGCGGGGGGCGGTGGAAGTGGCGCCCCTGGCCTACATGCGGGGGCGCACCCTGAACGACGCCTTCATCATCCTGGACGAGGCCCAGAACACCACCTCCGAGCAGATGAAGATGTTCCTCACCCGCATGGGCGAGGGCTCCAAGATGGTCATTACCGGCGACATCACCCAAATCGACCTGCCTGAGGGCAAGCGCAGCGGTTTGGTGGAGGCGCTGGAGGTGCTGCGGGGGGTAGAGGGGATAGGCATCTGCACCCTGACCCACCGGGACGTGGTGCGCCACGAGCTGGTGCAGCAGATTGTGCGCGCCTACGAGCGCTACCACCAGAAATCCGGGGAACGAAAGCGTTAAAGGGGGAACCCTGACCATGAAGCTGATGAAGCGGCTCAGCCCCGCCCTCACCATGATCCTGGTGGTGGCGCTCACCTATATCACCCTGTTCGCGCTGCTGGCGGCCACCATATCGCCGGAGCGCTACGACCTGAGGGCGGGCGAGGTATCCCCCATCACCATCACCGCCACCAAGGACGTGGAGGACACGGTGACCACCGACCGCCTGCGGGAGGCCGCCGCCCGTGCCGTGCAGCCCTCTTACGTCAGCGACGCCAGCGTGCAGCCCCAGGTGCTGGCGGAACTGCAGGAGGCCTTTACCCGGCTGCTCCAATACCGGGCCAGTACCAGCCCCTTGGCCCTGGACGACCATCCCACCGAGGGGCAGAAGCTGGAGGCCCAAAGCGCCTTCGCCCCGGCCTCCGCCAGCGACGAGGCGGTGCTGGCCCTGCTCACCATCGACGGCGACACCCTCACCTACCTCTATGAGCGAACCTACGCCCTGGTGCGGGAGACGCTGACGGCCAAGCTGGCCGAGGGCCAGGAGGAGGAGGCCATCCTCACCATCAGCCAGGACCTGGCCGAAACCGGGTTTGACGAAGGCGCGGTACAGATCGCCCAGGAGGTGGTGCGCAGCACCCTGCGGGCCAACATGCTGCTGGACGAGGCCACCACCCAGGCCAACCGGGACAAGGCGGTCAGCGAGGTGGAGCCCATCATCTACAAAAAGGGCCAAAACATCGTCCGGGCGGGAGAAGTGGTCAGCGCCAACCAGATCGAGGTGCTCAACAGCCTGGGTATGCTGAAGGACCGGCAGGTGGACCTTAACCTGTTCCTGGGGCTGGGGGTGCTGGAAGGGCTGCTGCTGCTCATGATGGTGGGCTACTCCCGGTGCTTCCCCTCCCCGGTCACCCGGGGGGTGCGCATGATCAGCCTGCAGTGCGTCATCGTGCTGCTCACCATGGGCATGTCCCTGCTGCTGAGCACCATCAATACCTTCCTGATGCCGGTGTGCCTGGGGGCCATGCTGGTCACCCTGCTCATGCGGCCCCGGCTGGCCATCGTCATCAATATCGTGCTGTCGGTGCTTACCGGCCTGCTGGCCTCCACCGACAGCGGCGGGCTCACCACCACCATGTTCTCCCTGATGATTATTTCTTTGGTTTCCGGCACCTTGGCGGTGCCCATCCTCAGCCGCCGCCCCCAGCGCCTGAATATCTTGCTCACCGGCCTGTGCGTGTCGGCCATCAACGCCGCGGCTACCCTGGCCGTGGGGCTGATCAGCAGCGCCAGCTGGCAAAACGTGTGGCCCCTGTGCCTGTGGTCCGCCGGAAGCGGGATGCTCAGCGCCATCCTGTGCATCGGCCTACAGCCCGCCCTGGAATGGCTGTTCAACCTGGTCACCCCCTCCAAGCTGATGGACCTGTCCAACCCCAACCAGCCCCTGCTGCGCAGGCTGCTGCTGGAGGCGCCGGGCACCTATCACCACTCCATCCTGGTAGCCAACCTGGCCGAGGCGGCGGCCAACGCGGTGGGCGCCGACGGCCTGCTGGCCCGGGTGGGCGCCTACTACCACGACATCGGCAAGCTGAAGCGGCCCCTGTACTTCAAGGAAAACCAGGTCACCGACAACCCCCACGACCGCACGGACCCCAGGGTGTCCGCTGCCATCCTCACCGCCCATCCCCGGGACGGGGTGGAGCTGGCCCAGAAGGCCCGGCTCCCCGAAGCCATCATCGACATCATCGCCCAGCATCACGGCGATACCCCGGTCTTGTACTTCTACGACCGGGCGGTCAAGCAGGGCGGCCCCGTGGATTTGGACGACTTCCGCTACGAGGGACCCCGCCCCCGCAGCAAGGAGGCCGCCATCGTCATGCTGGCCGATACCGTGGAGGCCGCCGCCCGGGCCGTGCCCGAGTCTACCCCGGAGAAGATCAGCCAGCTCATTGGCCGGCTGGTCCGCTCCAAGACCGAGGACGGCCAGCTGGACGACTGCGCCCTCACCTTCGCCGACCTGAGCAAGGCCTGCGAGGCCTTCCTCACCGTGCTCATCGGCGTATACCACGAGCGGGTAGAGTATCCCCAGGTGAAATTGCCCCAGCGCCAGCCCGAAATGAGGATCCCCGAAGGAAAGATGGAATCCGAGGCTAAGTCCGAGGCCAAGCCCAGGCCTGAGGCTAAATCCGAAATCAAGCCCGAGGCCAAGCCGGAGCCCAAGTCCGAGGCCAAACCCGAGCCCAAGGGCGAGGCCAAGCCCGAAGCCAAGCCCGAGGTCAAACCCGAGGCCAAACCCGAGCCCAAGCCCGAGGCCAAGCCCGAGTCCAAGCCCGAGGTCAAACCCGAGGCCAAGCCCGAAGCCAAGCCGGAAGGCAAATCCGAGGAAAAGGGCCAGGCCGGCGTTCCGGGCAAGGCGCCTGTTGAGGGAGGCGGAGTCCATGCGGATTGATTTGGCCATCGAGGTGAGCGGCGCGCCCCAGGACCTGGAGGCGCTGCTGAGCCAGGTGGGGGACGCCTGCTGCCAGGTGGAGGGCGTAAACAACATGCACGCCGCAGGCCGCCTGGTAGACGACCAGGAAATCCGGCGGATCAACCGGACGTTCCGGGGGGTGGACCGGGCCACCGATGTGCTCAGCTTTCCCTCGGTGGCGTACGCGCCGGGGCGCACCGCCCGCACCAGTCCCAAGCGCCTGCGCCGGGAATACGACCCGGAACTGGGACTGATCCATTTGGGGGATTTCGTGCTGTCCCTGGACCGGGCCCGGGAGCAGGCCCAGGCCTACGGCCACAGCCTGGCCCGGGAGCTGGGCTATCTCACCGCCCATTCCCTGTTTCACCTGATGGGCTATGACCATGAGGAGCCCCAGCAGAAGAAGCAAATGCGGGCTCTGGAGGAACGGGCCATGGCCCTGGTCCATCTGAGCCGAGAGGAGGAGGAACCATGACCGACCGGGAGCTGTTCCAGCTGGCCGCAAGGGCCTTGGACAACGCCTACGCCCCCTACTCCCATTTCCAGGTGGGGGCCTGCCTGCTGAGCAAGGACGGGCGGACCTTTAGCGGCTGCAACATTGAGAACGCCTCCTACGGCGCAGCCATCTGCGCCGAGCGGTGCGCGGTGAGCTGCGCCGTGTCCCAGGGCGTGCGGGAATTTGAGGCCATCGCGGTGGCGGGGCGGGAGAGCTTCGCCTGGCCCTGCGGCATCTGCCGCCAGACGTTGAACGAATTCGCGCCGGAGCTGAAGGTGATCTGCGGAAACGCCAGCACCGGCGAATATACCGTGGCGACCCTGCCCCAGCTGCTGCCCCGGGCTTTCGGGCCCAAGGACCTGGCGGGGCGGGACTGAGGAGGAAAGACCGTTGAGCAATTTTCATTCCGGCTTTGTGGCCATCGTGGGCCGCCCCAACGTGGGCAAGTCCAGCCTGATGAACGCCTTTGTGGGGGAGAAGGTGGCCATCGTGTCCGACCGGCCCCAGACCACCCGCACCAAGATCTTGGGGGTAGCCACCCGGGCGGACTGGCAGATCGTGTTCGTGGATACCCCGGGCCTGCACAAGCCCCGCACCAAGCTGGGCCAGTACATGGTGAAGAGCGCCACCGAAGCCCGGGAAGGGGTGGACGCGGTGCTGGCCGTGGTGGACGCCCAGCACATCGGGGAGGGCGACCGGGCCATCCTGGCGGACATCGCGGCCATGGCCTGTCCCCGGTTCCTGGCGGTGAACAAGGTGGACCTGGTGGGACCGGAGCAGCTGCTGCCCCGGCTGGAGTCCATCAAGGAATTCGGCTTTGACCAGGTGGTCCCCACCTCGGCGGTCACCGGAAAGGGCCTGGATACCCTGCTGGACCTGCTGTGCGCCGCCATGCCCCAGGGGCCCAAGTACTTCCCCGACGACATGATTACCGACCAGCCCGAGCGGGTGATCTGCGCCGAGATCATCCGGGAAAAGGCGCTGCTCAACCTGCGGGAGGAAATCCCCCACGGGGTGGGGGTGGAGATGCTGTCCATGCGCAAGCTGTCCCCCACCCTCACCGAGATTCACGCCAACCTGTACTGCGAGCGGGCCAGCCACAAGTCCATCATCATCGGCAAGCAGGGGGCCATGCTGGGCCGCATCGGAGCCCAGGCCCGGGCGGACATTCAGCGGCTGCTGGACACCCAGGTGATGCTGCGGCTGTGGGTGAAGGTGCGGGAGGACTGGCGCAACCGCCAGAGCGATCTGCGCACCCTGGGCTACGAGGACTGAGCCGTGCCCGTCGCCGACGCCCTGGTGCTCAACCACGTCAACTACCGGGATTACGACCGGATGGTCACCCTCTTGTCCCCCACCCTGGGGCGGGTGGACGCGGTGGCCCGGGGTTGCCGCAAGCCCAAGTCCCCCCTGATGAACGCCACGGAGCGCTTTTCGGCGGGGGAGTTCTCCCTGGTGGAGGCCGGGGGGCGCTATACCCTGTCCTCCTGCCGGATTACCGAGAGCTTTTATCCCCTGCGGGAGGATTTCGACCGGCTCACCGCAGGGGCCTACCTGCTGCACCTGCTGCTGCTGGCGGCCCAGCCCGGCCAGCCCTGCCAGGAGCTGTTTCTCACCGCCCTGCAGGCCCTGGCCTATCTGGCCTACGGCCAGTTGCCCATTCCCATGGTGGTAATGGGCTTTGAGCTGCACTACCTGGCCCTTACCGGTCAGGCGCCCCGGGTGGATTCCTGCCTGCGTTGCAGCCGCCCCTTTGTCCAGGAGGCCAGCGTGCTGGACGTGGCCGGGGGCGGCGCGGTGTGCGCCGCCTGCGCCCGGGTGGGGCGGCCCCTGTCCCACGGCGCCCGGCGCATCCTGCTGCGGGTGCCCCAGACCCGGTTTCAGTCCCTGGAAAAGCTGCCCGGCCACCCGGACTGGCCCGAGGCCGCCCGCCACACCCGCCGTTTCATCCAGTACCGCCTGGACCGGCCGCCCCGGCTGTGGCCGGAGCTGCCCCAGGGCGGAGAAAGCCCTTCCCGCGATGATGGAAACGCCTGAAAAGGCGATAAGAACACGCTACATGAGTCCTATGGAGGTGCGCCCACAATGAAGAACCCGGAGAAGGCCACCGTTTTGGTGGAGAAGATGCTGGACTTTGCCCAGGTCCACGGCCTGATGGAGGCGGAGGACCGCTGCTACACCCGCAACCTGCTGCTGGACGCCCTGGGCATGGCCGCCCCCGAGGGGACGGTAGGAACCGAGCCGGGCGAGCTGCCCCCCACCCTGACCCCCATCCTGGAGGAACTGACCCGGATGGCGGCGGAGGCGGGGCTGGTGGACGAAGGGGCCGAGGCGCGGGAGCACTTCGGCGTGCGCCTGTGCGGCCTGATTACGCCCCATCCCCAGGCAGTGCGGGAGCGGTTCGAAGCCCTGTACCGGCAGGAAGGGCCCCAGGCGGCCACCGATTGGTTCTACCAGATGTGTCGGGACTGCGACTACATCAAGGTGGATCACATCGCCAAGAACCTGCTCTTTGAGCGGGATACCCCCGCCGGGCGGCTGGAGATCACCATCAACCTGTCCAAGCCGGAGAAGGACCCCCGGGACATCGCCAAGGCCCTCACCGCCAAGCAGGTGTCCTATCCCCCCTGTATGCTGTGCGTGGAAAACCCGGGCTACGCCGGCCGCCCCGGCTTCCCGGCCCGGCAGAACCACCGGGTGGTGCCCATCGACCTGGCGGGCGCGCCCTTCTACCTGCAATATTCCCCCTACCTGTACTACGGGGAGCACTGCATCGTGTTCAACCGGGTACACCGGCCCATGGCCATCGATCACGACGCCTTCTGCCGCCTGTTCGCCTTTGTGGAAAAGTTCCCCCACTACTTCCTGGGCTCCAACGCGGACCTGCCCATCGTAGGGGGCTCCATCCTCAGTCACGACCACTTCCAGGGCGGCAACCACCTGTTCCCCATGGACAGAGCCGGGGTGCGCATGGAGCTGCAGGCCCCCGACCAGCGCATTCAGGCCTGGGTGGCCGATTGGCCCATGACCTGCGTGCGGCTGGTCTGCCCGGAGAAGGAGCCCCTGATCCAGGCGGCGGACGATATGCTGGCGGCCTGGCGGGGCTATTCCGACCCGGAACTGGGCATCCTGGCCCATACCGACGCCCCCCACAACACCATCACCCCCATCGTGCGCCGCCAGGGCGCTCAGTGGGTGATGAACCTGGTGCTGCGCAACAACCGCACCGACGAAGAACACCCCCTGGGCATCTTCCACCCCCACAGCGGCCTGCACCACATCAAGAAGGAGAACATCGGCCTCATCGAGGTGATGGGCCTGTTCATCCTGCCCGGGCGGCTGCTCAAGGAGATGGACCTGTGCCGGGACTACCTCACCGGACACCGGCCCATAGAGGACGCGCCCGACCCGGAGGAAGCGGTGTTCAAGCACTACGAATGGGTGAAAGAGCTGTACGCCCGGGCGGGACGCCCCCTGAGCCGGGAGGCGGCCTGGGAATTGCTCCAGCAGGGCATCGGGGAAAAGTGCGCCCAGGTGCTGGCCGACGCGGGGGTATACAAGGCCGACGCGGCGGGCGCCGCCGGGCTGCTGCGCTTCCTGAACACCCTGGGCTACCAGCGGCGGTAGCCCTTCCCCGAAGCCCGCGCCGCCTCCTGGCAGCGCAGGATGGACCCGGACTGCTGGCGGAACCCTTCGCTGAAGCCCCAAGAGGGCTCCGGCAGCAGCCCCTTTCCCAGCCCGGCGGGGAGGCCATTTCCGCAGCGCTGCCCCGCCGGAACCCGGGGGCGCAGGCCGCCGGAGGAAAAAGCTGATTAAACGAGGACGAAACGGGGTATATTGCGTATGGACACCATAGCAAAAGTTGTGCGGGTAAACGGCCAGTTGATGGGAGAAGTGCTGCGCAGCGAGGCCTGCGCCAAGTGCGGGGCCTGCAGCCACGGCCTGGAGGAAAAGCGCTACTATCCCCTGCCCGAAGGGGAATGGCACGAGGGCGACCAGGTGACCATCTCCCTGCCCGACACCAGCGCCTTCGCCGCCAGCGTCCTGGCCTACGGCATTCCCCTGGCCGGGCTGCTGATGGGGCTATTGATCGGGGCGTTGCTGGGGCTGGCGGACCTGTGGCAGGGCGCGGCCGCCCTGGCGGGGCTGGCCCTGGGCTGGTTGGCGCTGAAGCTGCTGGAACCCCGGTTGAAGCGCAGCGGGCGGTTCTGCCCCAAGGTGCGCTGAGGGCCGGGCCCGCCGAATCCTGCCGATAGCCGTTTGTCCGCACCCAGACCGGCGAACCGGTTGGCGCTGCTGCCGGCGGGCCGGCGGATTGAAAGCGCGAAGCGAGGAGGCGGAAAGTATGGAATATGTAAAGCATCTCACCTCTCAGGAGGCAGCCCCTCAGGCCCTTCGGGATAAAGGGGTCGTCCTGGTGGATTTCTGGGCGCCCTGGTGCGGCCCCTGCCGCATGGTGGGGCCGGTGGTGGAGGCGCTGGCCCAGCAGTATCAGGGCAAAGCCCTGGTGGCCAAGGTCAACGTGGACGAGGAACCCGAGGCGGCAGCGGCCTATCGGGTGGCCAGTATTCCCACCCTGATTTTGTTCCAGGACGGCCAGGAGCGGGAGCGCCTGGTAGGGGCCCGGGGCAAGGAGACCCTGGAGGCGCTGCTGGACAAGTACCTCGTGTAAAAAATGCGGTATACCGCTTAAAATCCTTACATTGACGTGGTATACTAGGGATTAGTAGATTGCGGTAGACCCGGGGATGTAGAGCGCCTGCAACTGCGGGCGCTCCTTTCTTTGCGGGCGGGCTTGCGCGCCCGCCTCATCCTGGGGCCTGCGCGTGAAAAACGGCGGGATTTCCGGGCCCAAGGCGTCGCACGTTGCCGGAAAGCAGGGCTTTCCGGGGTCGCCCCACGGCGGAAATCCAGATAGCGAGTAAGGGTTTTGAAGAAACCCCTTGTTTTCGTGCGTTTTCGTAAGTCTACAGAAAGGAGGCCGTTTATGGCGGCAAAACGAGGACATCAAGGAAAAGGCCAGCGGCGGGAGGACGAAAAGCGGCTGCGCATCATTCCCCTGGGCGGCCTGGGGGAAATCGGAAAAAATATGACGGTGCTGGAATACGGCGAGGATATCATGGTGGTGGACATGGGCTCGGTGTTCCCCCGGGAGGACATGCCCGGCGTGGACCTGGTGATCCCCGACGTGACCTACCTGACCAAAAATGCGTCCAGGGTGCGGGCCTTTGTCATCACCCACGGCCACGAGGACCATATCGGGGCCTCGCCCTACATCCTGCGCAACCTGCCCTGCCCGGTGTACGGCACCCGGCTCACCCTGGCGCTGATCGAGCACAAGCTAAAGGAGCACCACGTCAACGGCATTCCCCTCAACGTGGTCAAGCCGGGGGACAGCATCCGCATCGGGGAGAGCTTTGAGGTGGAATTCCTCAAGGCCAGCCACTCCATCGCGGGGGCGGTGATGCTGGCCATTAAAACGCCCGTGGGCACGGTGATTCACACCGGCGACTTCAAGGTGGACTATACCCCCATCGACGGAAAGATCATGGACCTGGGCCGGCTGGGCGAGCTGGGCCGGGAGGGCGTTCTGCTGCTGCTGGCCGATTCCACCAACGTGGAGCGGCCGGGCTACACCATGAGCGAGCGCACCGTGGGGGAGACCTTCGTCAACCTGTTCGGCCGGGCGGAGGGCCGGGTCATCGTGGCCATGTTCGCCAGCAACGTGCACCGCATTCAGCAGGTAGTGGACGCGGCGGTGCGGTATAACCGCAAGGTGTGCCTGATTGGGCGCAGCATGGTGAACGTGAGCAAAGTAGCCATTCAGCTGGGGGAACTGCGTATTCCCGAAGGCCGGTTGGTGGCGGTGGACGACCTGGACCGCTACGACGACGACGAGCTGGTGGTGATCACCACCGGCAGCCAGGGCGAACCCATGAGCGGTTTGGCCCGAATGGCCTTCGCCGAGCACAAAAAATTGGAGATCAAGGGCACCGACATGGTCATCGTGTCGGCCACGCCCATTCCGGGCAACGAAAAATCGGTGTCCCGGGTGATCAACCAGCTGGTGCGCACCGGGGCCAACGTGATCTACGAGGCCATCGAGGAGGTCCACGTGTCGGGACACGCCTGCCAGGAGGAGCTCAAGCTGATCCACGCCCTGGCCGATCCCCGCTTCTTCATTCCGGTGCACGGCGAGTACCGCCACCTGCACCACCACGCCAACCTGGCCCTGTCCATGGGTATGGACCAGGACCACGTGCGCATCGTGGATACCGGAGACATCGTGGAGGTCAGCCCCAACCGGCTCAGCGTGGTGGGCTCGGTGCCCAGCGGCGAGGTGCTCATCGACGGGCTGGGCGTGGGCGACGTGGGCGCCGTGGTGCTGCGGGACAGAAAGCATTTAAGCCAGGACGGCCTGCTGGTGGTCATCATGGCGGTGGAACACGACAGCGGCATGGTGGTATCCGGTCCGGACATCATCAGCCGGGGCTTCGTGTACATGCGGGAGGCGGACCAGCTGGTGGAGGGCACCCGAGCCGCCGCCCGGTCGGTGCTGCAGTCCTTCGGCCGCATTGACCCCAGCGACTGGAACCGGGTAAAGAACGACGTGCGGGACACCGTGCAAAAGTATATCTACGACCAGATCAAGCGCTCGCCCATGATCCTGCCGGTTATCGTAGAAGTTTGAACCGACGGGGGTCCAAGCGCGTCAAAACCCTAAGGGGGGAAAGCATATCCATGAACGTGTACGACCAGGCCCATCAGCTGGCCCGTTCCCTGCGGGAGTCGGAGGAATATAAGGAGTATACCCGGCTGAAGGAAACCGCCTATCAGGATAGCACCAACAAGGCGCTACTGGACGAATACAAGCGCCTGCAATACCGGATGCAGGCCCTGGTGGCTGCTGGGCGGGGCGGAGATGCGGCGGGGGAGGACTTTCAGCGGATGCAGAAGATCGCCCAGGTGCTGCAGTTCAACCCGGACTGCTCCGCCTACCTGTTGGCGGAATTCCGCTTTCAGAAGATGCTGGCGGACATCTATAAAATTCTGGCCGACGTGGCGGGCATCGATCTGGACATGCTCGCCCAGAACTGACGGGAGGCGGCTATGGCAAGACATCCCATGACCCGGTCCCGGCGGCGTGAAGCGCCGGAGGTGGCGCGTTATACCCAAAAGACGCTGCACCGGGACCGGGAGTACGGCTTTTTCTGGTACAGCGCCTTGTGGCGGGTGGTTCGCCCCCTGCTGGTGCTGCTGTGCGCCCTGATCATCGTAGCGGGCCTGGTGTTTACCGGGGTTAACAAGATCAACGAAACCTTCTTCATGGCGGTGGAGCCGGGCAATACCCAGCGGGTGGATTTCGTCATCGAAAGCGGCAGCAGCATCACCACCATCGGCCGCAACCTGGAGGAAGCGGGGCTCATCCGCAACCAGGCGGTGTTCCGCTACATCATCCAGTTCAAGGGCCTGACCAGCCAGATCCAGTACGGCAGCTACCCCCTGAGCCGGGATATGGACGTCAATCAGGTCATTGAGGTCCTGTGCCAGGGCAGCGCCACCAACGAACGCACCATCACCATCATCCCCGGCTGGACGGTGGAGGATATCGCTGAGTACCTGAAAAACCAGGGCGCCCTGGAGGATACGGAGGAATTCCTCACCCTGTGCAACGACTTCGACCGGTTTGTGGATTCCTGTTACACCCTGCAAACCGCTCAAGAGCAGGGCCAGCTGGAGGGCCGGCGCTATCAGCTGGAGGGCTATCTGGCCCCGGATACCTACCGGGTGTACATGAACGCCAGCGCGGAATCCATCATCCAGACCCTGCTCAAGCAGACCGAAACGGTGATGGACAGCGTGTTCAACGCCGAGCCCACCCAGCAGGTGGTGCGGGACGAGTTCGGCCAGATCATCACCGACCAGGAAGAGGCGGAGAGCCAGCAGGAAGTGCGCTTCGTCACCACCCTGAATCAGGACGAAACGCTGGTATTGGCCTCCATCATCGAGAAGGAAGCGGCCAAGCGGGAGGACTACGCCAAGGTATCCGCGGTGTTCCACAACCGCCTGGAACGGGGAATGCGCCTGGAATCCGACGCCACCACCGCCTACCCCTTAGGGGTCAAGCGCATGGTGCTCACGGCGGAGGAGCTGTCCACGGTGAACGGCTACAACACCTATACCCGGGACGGGTTGCCGGTAGGCCCCATCTGCAATCCCTCCAAGGCGGCCATTCAGGCGGCCCTGTACCCGGATACCGACTACATCTACGACGGCTACCTGTACTTCTGCGCGGGCGATCCCTCCACCGGCGAACTGGTCTTTAGCAAGACCCAGGAGGAGCACCAGGCCAACGTGGACAAGTACCGGCCCCTGTGGGTCGCCTTTGACCAGCAGAGCGGCCAATAACCGCCGCCAGCCGCCGGACCCCAAAGGCGCTCCCGGCAGCGCCTCCGGCCCGGGCAGCCGCCAGCTCCCGGCATCCGCCGGCCTCGCGGCCCCTCCGCCGTTCCGCTCTTCAAAGGCTGAACGCTTTCGGCCATAACCATGAAAAGGGCTTGCCCTGCGCACCGCGCAGGGCAAGCCCTTTTATCTTCACCCCCAATCCCCGCCGCCTGGGAAGGGCTTTCGGGTCCCTGCGAGGGGCGGTGCGGCCATCCCGTCCCCGCAGGGCAAAGCCCGGCCAAAGCGTTCCCGGCGGTGGAAGGATGGAGCAGGGCCATTCACGCGAAAAGCCCGGTCCCAGCGGCTGCCGGAACCGGGCTTTCTGCGGCCGGAAGGCGTGGCCTATCGGCCGGGCCTTCCGGCGGCGCGTATTAACTTAGAGTGGGCGTGGGGTCCACCGGCTCCCAGACGGAGACCGGCTGGCTCACCGAACCGGTTTCCCCTGAGGAGTCCGTTTGCCCCAAAGCAGCCGTTTCCTCTGAGGCATCCGCTTCGCTCTGGGCGGAGGCAGATTGTCCATCCTGGGCGAGAAGGGCCTGGTAAGCCTGCAGCAGTTCCAAATCCCCGGTGCTGTCGTACCCTACCTTCAGGGCGTTTGCGGCCCGGTCCAGGTCGCCCATTTGCTGGTAGATCTGGGCCACCGCCTGGTAGGGTTCAGGCCGGCCGGGGTCCAGGCTCAAGCACTTGGCGTAGGCAGCCAGGGCGGTTTCCCGATCGCCCAGCATCTCTTGGGTCTGGGCCACCTGCAGGGCGTAGTCGTAGTTGTCCGGGTCCAGTCGCAGGGCGTCGTAGTAGGCGTCGGCGGCCCGCTTCATGCTGCCCTCGGACAGATACTGTTGCCCCAGGGCGGCATAGGCGCTGGCAGGGGCTCCAACGCCCATCTTGGCCCGGAGCATCTGTCCTCCCGGCAGCACCAGCAGCCAGAACACGAAGCCCAGTACCGCCAACAGGCACAGGGCGGCTATGGCGGATTTTATCCGCCGCCCCATCAGGTCGTCGTCCTCTTCGAAATCATCCCCCGGCTCCACGTCCTCAAAGAACAGGTCGTCCGCCGGGCGCTTGCGGCGCTTGGGCACCAGGGTGCTGGGTGCTTCCCAGTCCGCCTTTTTCCGGGGCGGCACCGGGGACTTGCGCTCCGGCACCGCACGGCCTGCGGCATCCCTGGCGGCGCCGTGGCGGGTCGTGTCCGGGCCCCCGGCGGCGCCGTGGCGGGCCGCCGTCTCCCGTCGGGCGGCGGCAGCCTGAGAAGGCGCCTCCCGCTGGAGAGAAGCGCTTTTGTAGGAGGACGGTTCCCGGCGGGCGCCGTTGCCGGCGGCCTGGGCGGGCTGCTCCGGCGCTTCCAGGTCCTGGGGTTGCGCCGCCTGAGCGCTGCGGGCCTTGCGCATCTCGCTGCGCCGGGCAGGCTGGGCCGGGTTGTCCGCCATGGGAGTGACCAGCCGGGAGGGGTCGGGCCGCATATAGGGCTGATGGCTGGCGGGGGGAGCCTGATGGCTCTCCTGGTCCGGGACCAGCAGTTCGCCCTCGATAAAGGTCTGGCTCTCTTCTTGGGGCGCCGTCATCTTCTTGCCGCAGAAGGCGCAGAAGGCCGCGCCCTCCGGGTTTTGCTTGCCGCAACTCGAACAGTACATGGCATCCTCCGTCCTTCCTCTATGGCAGCGGTTACAGCTGCCGCAGCGATTCGTAATAGGGGTCCCCGGAAAAATCCCGGTCCCGGTTTCCCGCCTCTCCGCCCAGCATTTCGATGGCGTTGGCAATCTCCAGGTAATCCAGGTAGTTGATGTCATCCATGGACATGGCCTGGCGCAGCGGCTCTATGGCCCGCTGATCCCCCAGCTTGCCCAGGAAGGAAGCGAACATGGCCCGCTGGGCCGGGCGCTTGAGAAATTCGCCCATGGTATATTCATAGATGCGTTCGTCCCCCGGAAAGTTGCACAGCAGGTCTAAATAGGTCGCCAAAGCGCTGGGGGAGGCGCCGGGCAGGCGCTTCAGCATCTGGGGCACCGGCTTGGGGCCCAGCGCCTGGAGCAATTCCGCCGCCACGTCGGCCAAGTCGTCGTCCTCCTCCCTGGCGTCCACCAGGGCCAAGCAGTCCGCCATGGGTGCGTCGCTGCCCAGTTCAATGAGCAAATTGAGGGCGGCGGCCCGCAGATCCTCCGGGGCGTCCTGGTCCCGGACCAGCGCCATCAGCGGCGGCACGGAAGCCGGGCCCAAGTCCACCAGCCGTTCCAGCAGCAGGTCCGGGATGGGCACTCCCTGGCGCTGGTATTCCCGCAGCAGGGCTACTGCCTGCTCCGGGTCGTTGATGGCGGCAAAGTATTCCCCCGGCGACCGGCCCTCCAGCCAATCGGCCCGCTGGTTCACGAAATCCAGGTAGACCTGGGGCATCTGGGCTTCCATGTCCTCCACCTTGGGATAGCGGGCCGCGTTTTGCTCCATCCAACGATGCAGGTACTGGTGAAAGCGCTGGTCGAAATCAATCAGTTTGGTCATGTTTTTCTTCCGTCTCCTTTTCTCCCCCCAGCAGCAGGGCGCAACGGGCAGCGCGGCGAGGGCAGACGTCAAAGAGGGCCGCCGCCTGGTTCAGGGTGGGCGCATCTTCCTGATCGCCTACAGCCAGAAAATATAGCGCCGCGGCCACGGCCCTGCCGTCCCGAGGCATACGGTTTTTGCCTTGGGTAAGAAACATCATTACCAGATGCACCACTCGGTGGGTCAGGTTGCCATGACGCCGTTGCACCTCCCAGAGGGCGTCCTTCATGGGCCGGCGCAGGGCGGGGGGTACCGTTACGGTATTGACGTCCGGACTCACCCAGCCGTTTTCCGACGCCTGGATGGCGGTCACGGGCAAGGCCATGCTTTCGTGGAGCAGCCGCCGGGCCGCCGGATCGTTAATCCGTGCCAGTAGGCGCCGGGCCATCAGCTGCGCCTGATA
Organism: Candidatus Excrementavichristensenella intestinipullorum; assembly: GCA_018711685.1. Classification (GTDB taxonomy): domain Bacteria; phylum Bacillota; class Clostridia; order Christensenellales; family Aristaeellaceae; genus Excrementavichristensenella; species Excrementavichristensenella intestinipullorum. The sequence continues at coordinate 34,212 of DVHZ01000148.1, forward strand.
GTCCATCCCGAAAAGGGCCCAGCGGCACCGGTCCTCCAGGGCGTGGGAGCGCTGAAACCGCTCCTCCAAGGCGGCATCATCCAGCCACAGTGCTTGGCACAGCTGATGCTTCCACCGGCGGGCCTCCTCTGGTGGCAGGTCGTAATCGTAGGACATGGACCGGTCCAGCTTGCCCAGGGCGGCCTGGCGCAAGTTCCATCGAGCCACCACATCCTGGGGGTCGATGCGCAGAATGCGGGTCCAAAAGCTCACGGCCTGCTCTACCGGCCGGCCCTCCCGCACTCGGTTGACCGCGCATTGGTGCAGCAGCTTGCGGTCATAAGGCGATTCCCCCAGCGCCCGGGGCGCCAACAGACGCACCCGCTCGTCATCCTTTACGTCGCAGCAGGCGTCCAGCAGCACCCGAAGGCCTTTGCCCCGGGGCTTACGCCCCTCCAGCCGTTGCAGGGCGGAGCGGGCCTTGTCCCATTGCCCCGCCCGGCCATAGACCCGCGCCGCCGCGCCCAATACCTCGTCGGGCGCTTGGGGCTGAGCCAGGGCCCGATCCATCTGGACCGCAGCTGCCTCCGGCATCCCCCGTTGGACCAGCACCTGAGCCAATTGGGCGCGCACCGGGCCGGTCTGCCTCCCCTTCAGCGCCCTCAGCGCCCGCGTCAGTAGGCGTTGGGCCAGGGCCTCCTCCCCCCGGGCGTTTCGCAGCCAGGCCGCCTCAACCAGCAGGGAGCTCCGATAGGCACCTCGGTTGCCGGGCCGCCGCATCTGGATAAAGCGAATACGCAACAGGTCCCGGAAGATTCGCGACACCTCGGGTCGCCCCGTGGCGCTGGGGTCCTGGGACAAAAACTGTACCATGGACCGATAGGCCAGTTCGTGCTGACCCATACCCATATAGTTGCAGCACAGGCCGAAATAACAATCGTTGGGCGGATCACCCATGCCCAGTATACCGGCCAGAATGCGGTTGGATTCCTCATAGCAGCCCATCTGGCACAGGATCTGGGCCAGGTCCATGCGGCAGGCAGGGGTATCCTCCTGCTCCAGCGCCCGGCGCTGAAGGGCCAAGGCGTCCAGCAGCCGTCCGGCCCGGCGGTTGATCCGCACGCGATGCAGCAAGTACTCGCTGCCACGCTCAAAGGGCACTACCTTGCTCAATGAAAAGCCTCCCCTAAGGCCGCGTCGCCTTTTCCAGCAGGGCGGCCAGTTCTTCTCCCGTAAAGCTCTGCCGGCCGCCGCAGAACTGACAGTCCACCGTGCAGCCGTGCTGTTCCTCAATGATCTTCGTAAGCTCGCTCCGGCCCAGGGAGATCAGCGCCCGCTCCACCCGAGCCCGGGTACAGTCGCAGGCATAGCGCAGGGGCATCTCCTTGAGCACTTTGGGGGCCAATCCCTCCAGCAATTGGGCGATGGCCTGCTGGTCATCATACTGGTCCAGGGTGGCCGATATTCCGGCAAAGGCGCCGGCCCTGGCCTCGATGGCGGCCACCGCTTCCTCCTGGGCGCCGGGCAGCATCTGCACCACCAGCCCTCCGGCGCACAGCACCTGCTGGCCGGTGAGCACCCCCACCGATACCAGGGAAGGGGTCTGCTCCGAGGCGGTGAAGTACAGGGCGAAATCCTCCCCCAGCTCCCCGGACACCAGGTTCACCCGTCCCGAATAGGGCTCGCCGAACCCCAGGTCCTTCACCACCGTCAGGGTGCCGTGACGGCCCACCGCGTCCCCCACCGGCAGCTTGCCCTTCACCCGGGGCAGGTCCACCTGAGGTTCCTGTACGTATCCCTTTACGTCGCCCCAGGGCCGGCCCACGGCGATTAAAGAGCCCAAGGGCCCGTCGCCCCGCACCACGCAGCTCACCGAGCCCTTCTCCTCCTTGAGCATGGCCCCCAGGATGGCGGTCATGGTGAGCAACCGGCCCAGGGCGGCGGTGGCCACCCGGCCCAGGTCATGGACCCGGCGGGCCTCCTCCACCAGGCCGGTGGAGCGGGCCAGCAGCGCCCGGGCCTGCCCCTCCAGCAAATCGATATGATACAGCTTGTCTTGGCCCATCTCCATGATCTTCTATCCTTCCCGCGGCCTGACCGCCGTCACGTGCCAGCGGCTCTGCGCCGGCTGGGGCGGCGCGAAGGTCCGGTCGCCGTAAAATGTAATCCCCTCAAAGCCCGCTTTTTCCAGCTGCGCCCGCAACTCCTCCTGGGTATGGGCCCGCTGGCACTGAACCTCGTCGAAGCGGCGGTACAGCCCGCCCCCCTGGCGAAGAAAAAAAGTGAGAGACATGTCTACCAAGTTGCCCCGGCGGGCGCTGACCCATAGGTAGGTGAGCTCCTCCCGGTCCTCGTAGCAAGGCGCCTGCTCCAGGGCGAACAGCTTGCCGGGGGTGGACACGTCAAAGGCCAGCGCTCCCCCCGGCTTGAGCAGGGCGTAGGCCCGCCGGAAAAAGGCGGCCACCTGGCTGTCCTCCACCAGGTAATTGACCCCGTCGCAGGGGCAGACCAGGGCATCCACCGGCCTGTGCAGCTGAAGGCGGCACATGTCCTGGCACACCAGGGGCGCCGATACGCCGGCCCGGCGGAGCTTGTCCCCGGCGATTTCCAGCATGGGGGCGGACAGGTCCACCCCCACCACCTCCAGCCCGGCCCGAGCCAGCTCCACGGTCATGGAGCCGGTTCCGCAGCCGCACTCGCACACCTTGCGCACCGGCGCGCCGTCCCTAGCCCGGCTGAGCAGCGCCCTGTAATAGGCGGCCCAAGCCGGGTAATCCACATCGTCCATCAGGCGGTCGTACACCGCCGCAAATTGGGCCGGATACAACGTCTATCCCCTCCGTCCGGCCACCCGCGCACCGATCAGGCCGGTTTCCCGGGCCGACAGGCCGCCCCAGCCCACCTCCATGAGCTTGTCCAGCAGCCCCAGTTCCTCGGCAGCCTCGTATTTGAGCCGCTCGCCGGGGGCCAGCGGCTTCCACGCCAGGTTCATGCCTTCCCCTCCCTTCCCATACCGCGTTAACGCTAGTATGCGCGGGAGGGGATATCTCAAATCAAGGGATTAGGGTCCTCCACCTGGTCCAGGTCCTCGTCCTCGTCCGCCTGGCGCAGCCCGCGGCCCACCTGCGCACCCTCGATGCGGGGGTTCAGGTACTTGTCAAAGCAGCTGTTGGCGTAGGAGGCGTAGATGAAGCCGGTGAGGGCGAAGCCGATCACCAGATAAATTATCGTGATACCCAGCGCCCCGTAGGGGAAGAACAGCAGCGCCACCGCCACCGGCACCCCCACCGTCCCCGCCAGGAACAGAATGGACCAGGGCAGGCGGGCCACCACGATGATGGCGCTGTTGCGGATCAAATGCCCCAGCTTCATGTCGTAGGTCACCATCATGGGGAAAATGACCATGTTCATCATCCACCACACGCCGCACAGGGTCAGGGACAACATTTGGGGGACCAGCCACAGGGGCGACTGGGCGGCCATCTGCCCATAGAACATATAGCAGATGTAGCCCAGGAACAGGGACAGCCCGTTGATTAGCCCCACCGCCAGGCCGCAGCGCCAATTGCCCTTGACCGCGTCCTTAAAATCGCTGAGCACAAAGGCATGCTGGTCCCGAGCCCAGTTTCGCAGCACGTACATTTCGCCCGTGGCCCCCACCCCCGCCAGGGTCAGGCAGGGAATCATGCCCAACAGATACCAGCTCAGCATCCCGCTCAGCGCCGACAAGGACGTCTGCTCCTCGGTTTGCAGGGCATATACCAGTACCTGTAGATTGATGAAGGACCAGATCAGGGCGGGCAGGCAAAACGCCAGATAGAGCAGATTCACCCCCACCAACCCCCCCAGGCGCACCCGGAGCATTTCAAAAAACAGGGCGCGCCGGTTGGCGGGCAGCCGGTCGGGGGTATAGTCGGCCTGTCCCGCCTTTCCATAATAAAACCGATTGAAAAAATTAAATGCCACCGCTTTTCACCTTTCTTTGAGGACATTGCGCCATAGTCTATGATAACACAAAGCGGCCCAAAAGAAAAGCGTCCTTTCGCCCTAGCTCCGCGCCCCCTGTGAACAAATCCCGACAAATCTCCTTCCAATGTAAACCCTTTTCCGCCGCGCCGCCCCCGTGCTTTGGGCCTCGTGCCCCGCTCATCCCCTGCCGCCGACAATTCGGCCCCGCAAAGTATGCCCCACCGTTGCCTTACAAACATCAAAAATATTTTTTACCAAAAAGAATATTGACTCCGAAGCCTGCTTTTGCTACAATATCACACGTCGATTGGATGCGGCTGTATCAGCAGCGTCCGGTTGACAACATTGCCGAATGGTGTAACGGTAGCACCTACGACTCTGACTCGTATTGTCTAGGTTCGAATCCTAGTTCGGCAGCCATAAGCCTCCATGGTCAAGCGGTTAAGACGTCGCCCTCTCACGGCGAAAACTGGGGTTCGAGTCCCCATGGAGGTGCCACAAGTATCCACCGGCAGCAAAGCAGCGGGTGGATATTTTTGTGCCTTGCGCGAGCCTTTTCCCCGCCATCCTGTCCCCCGGCGCCTTTTTCACGGCGAATCGCAGGAGGATAGGGGATTCCGCTTCCTTTCTCCCTGCCGGGAAATTTTTCCTCCGCCGGATTACCCGGACGGGTCTGCCTTGGTACCCCTATATTTTCCCTTTGCCAGCTGCGGAAAATGCGGCCGCCTTGGGCATTTGACAAAACTTTCCACGGCACAGTCCCGGCAGCGCACCCCTTGCTATGGTAGACTGGCGGCCCTATGGCTTGTGAAATTAACCATTCTCCACATTATATTTTTGGGGAAAACCGCCATATATTGCCCAATATCTCTTAAATGCGTGCGTCCGGAGGACGAGAGCGTCCCTTGCCTCCATGGTCGTCGGGCTCGAGCACGATGCCTATAGCGGCTTGACGGAAACGGCAGGCTGGTGGTAGAATAAAGGGGTAGTTGTAAAGTATGAGTGTCCATTTTTAAACTCGCCGGCTGGTTGCCGGGCGGGCGCACTTTTTGTGCGGCAGGCAGCCATGTATCCCAAACATCCCGATGGCAGGACTTATCCCTTCGCGGAGCAATCCTATCGGCGCGGCCCCCTCTTTTCACCGGCGAAAGGGCACAAGAGCGGGCCCGGCCCGCCTATGGCGGAGGCGCCGCGACGCAGGAACGCGCCGCCCAGGACCCGGACGATGAGGAGGACAAAAGGTGAAATACGTCATTGCGCTGGATCAGGGAACCACCAGTTCCCGAGCCGTACTCTTCGATCAGCAGGGCCGCCTAACGGCTTCCTGCGCCATGGAATTCAAACAAATCTACCCCCACCCCGGTTGGGTGGAACATGATCCGTCGGATATCCTGCACACCCAAATATCCACCCTGAAGGGCGTAGTGGAAAAGGCCGGGATAGACCCCAAAGATGTGCAAGCCATCGGCATTACCAACCAGCGGGAAACCACGCTGCTGTGGGACAAGCAGAGCGGAAAACCGGTGTATAACGCCATCGTATGGCAGTGCCGGCGCACCGCGCCCCTCATCGAGAGGCTCAAGGCGGACGGTCTGTCCAACGTGATCCGGGACAAAACCGGATTGATTCCCGACGCCTACTTCTCCGGCACCAAGCTGCAATGGCTGCTGGACAACGTGGAGGGGGCCAGAGCCCGGGCGGAAAAGGGGGAGTTGTGCTTCGGTACGGTGGACAGCTTCTTGGCCTATAACCTAACCAAAGAAAAAGCCCACGTCACCGATGCCACCAACGCCGCCCGCACCATGCTGTTCAACCTGCGGGCCCAGCAATGGGACGAAATGCTGCTGCGCATCCTGGATATTCCCCCGTCGGTGCTACCCCATGTGGTGGACAGCGCCCAGGTAGTGGGGATGCTGGATAAAGCAATCTTAGGGGTAGAAATCCCCATTGCAGCCCTGGCGGGCGACCAGCACGCCGCCCTGTTCGGCCAGGCCTGTTTTGCCTCTGGCATGGTGAAAAATACCTATGGGACCGGCTGCTTTATGTTGATGAATACCGGAAGCACCCCGGTAGTCTCTCAGAATAGCCTGCTCACTACCCTGGCTTGGCGGGTGGACGGCACACCCACCTATGCCCTGGAGGGCAGCGTGTTTATCGGCGGCGCGGTGGTTCAGTGGCTCCGCGACGAAATGCATTTGATCCAGACCGCCCCTGAATCGGAAAAGGTGGCCTTGTCTGTGAACGACAACGCCGGGGTATACCTGGTGCCGGCCTTTACCGGACTGGGCGCTCCCCACTGGGATATGTACGCCCGGGGCACCATCGTGGGGCTGACCCGGGGCACGGGACGGGCCCACATCGTGCGCGCCGCCCTGGAATCCATCGCCCTGCAAACCCGGGACGTGCTGGAAGCCATGGCTCGAGATAGCGGCCTGAAGCCCAGCGCACTGCGGGCCGACGGCGGCGCTTCCGCCAACAATTTCCTGATGCAGTTTCAGGCCGACGTGGCCGATTTGGGCGTGGTCCGGCCCCGGATTACGGAAACCACCGCTTTGGGCGCCGCTATGCTGGCAGGGCGCGCCGTAGGGCTCTGGTCCGATGTGGACCTCAACCGCATCTGGCAAAGCGATTGCGCCTTTACCCCCTCCATGGCTCCGGCGGTTCGGGAACAGCTGCTGGCCGGTTGGCAAAAAGCCGTTAGCCGGGCCAAGGGCTGGATTGAATAGCCCCATTCTCTTCCGGACCTACCGCCGCCTTACTGCCAAGGCGGCGGTCGTTTTTTGCCGTCATGGGGAACGCCGCCTGCCGGAACAACCGCCGTGGGCCGGTCCCCGCCGCCGGCCTTGGCCGGCGGCGGGCGCGTTGCAAAACACCCCCGCAAAAAAAGACGAGGCAAGGAACCCCAAAGGGGTATCCAAACCTCGTCTTTTCGCTTATGATAGAGGTATGAAACAAACTTATCAAAAGCAAGACCAGTATAAAATATTTGAGCGACACGGTCAACTGGTTTTTGCGCTGAATTCGGAAATTATCATACCGCACAACGCACCTGTCCGCCTGTTAAGCGCCCAGCTTGAGGAACTGGAGTACGGGAAACTGTACAAAGCGTATTCGCCCAAAGGGAGAAAATCGGCAGCGGATCCACGGGTGTTGTTCAAGGTCATGGTACATGGATATCTGTGCGGGATCTATTCCAGCCGGAAGCTGGAGGAGGCCTGTCAATATCGGATCGACTTCAGATGGCTGCTGGAGGATCAAAAGGCGCCGGATCACACGACATTTGCACGCTTCCCCACGGGCCGCTGCCGGGAAGTGGTGGAGGATCTGTTCTATCAGTTTGTGAAGAAGCTGGAGGACATGCGCGAAACAGACCACCAAACGGTATACATTGGAGTTGTCAAGAATTGTTTAGTCCCCGTGTGCAAGGATACCAAATATAAGGCGGCTTAAGCCGCCTTGGCTACCACATGGCACGCTGGCGGAGGCAGGTCAAGGGCGGCGATAGCCGTGGCGAAGCCAATCCCCTTGACGTGGCTCCGACAGTGTGCTACCCGCTGCCTCAGGCCGCTTGTGCCTTGGCCTGCTCCAGATAGC
>DVHZ01000002.1 GCA_018711685.1 Candidatus Excrementavichristensenella intestinipullorum
GCCCCCGGACCCCCGCCAGGGACTCCTCGCCCCTGGACCCCCGCCAAGGGGGGATGGCCCCCCTTGGAACCGCCATCCGCGCTGGCGCGTAGGTGGAGCAACGGCCTTGGGTGGCGCGGTGGGGGTAGGCGCTGCGGTATTTCGGCTGTGGGGGATACGATGGGGCTCAAAAATTCGTCGGATAGGATGGCTGACTCGGCGCCGGGGGTGCTGCCCCTGGGCCCCCGCCAAGGGGACGCCCCCCTGGAACCGCCATCCGCCCTGGCGCGTAGGTGGGGCAACGGCCTTGGGTGGCGCGGTGGGGGTAGGCGCTGCGATGCTGAGGGCCGTAGGGATGCGGCACGGTTCGGAAGGTCGGTGGGTGGCTACGCGGGGGCGCAGCAACGGCCTCCAGCGCTGCGGTGCTGGAGGCCGTGGGAATAGGTTGTTGAGTGGTGGTCGGTGGAGGTGGGCGGCGGCATGGCGTGGGACGAAAACGCATCCTTGGGCGCTCGTTCTAGACCCCCAGTTCCTCCAGCGGACCCTCTTCTTGCGGGGGAAGTTGGTCCAGGCTCTCAATGCCGAAATGCCGCAAAAAGGCGTCGGTGGTGCCGTAAAGAATGGGACGGCCCAGGGTCTCCCGGCGGCCCTGCTCTTGGATTAAGCCCTTGTTGAGCAGGGATTGCACCGAATAATCGCACTTCACGCCCCGTACCTTTTCGATGTCTGCCTTGGTTACCGGCTGGCGGTAGGCGATGACCGACAAGGTCTCCATGGCCGCTTGGGACAGGGATTGCTGCTGCACGGGCTGGAGCAACCGCTCCACATAGGGCGCGTACTCCGCCCGGATGGACAACTGCACTCCGTCGCCATAGCGGTTGAGGCGAAGCCCCCGCTTCTCCAATTCGCAGGTATCCCGCAAGTCCGAAAGCACCTCTTCCATCTCCGAGCGGGTCATATCCAGGGCGTGGGCCAGGTCCTCCAGGGGCACCGGCTCCCCGGCCACGTACAGGATGGCCTCAACGATTCCCCGCGTTGTCTGTGCGTCCAAGCCATTCGCCTCCTTCTCCCCATTATACCGGCCGGGGACAGGCCTGTCAAACCCTCCTCGCCAGGCCCCGCAAAATATCATAAAAGCGGCTTGAGCGCTTCCTTTTTTTGTTAAAGCGTGGTATAATTTAACCGGATATTAAGGCTTGGGAGGGATATACGTGACCGGAACCATGGATGCGCTGGTGAAAACCCAGGCTGGACCGGGCTTGACCCTGATGAAGGTGCCCGTTCCCCAGCCGCGGCACAACGAAGTATTGATCCGCATTCACAAGACCGCCATCTGCGGTACCGACTTGCACATCTACAATTGGGACGGCTGGAGCCAGCAAAATATTACGCCGCCTCTGGTGGTGGGCCACGAATACGTAGGCGAGGTGGCACAGCTGGGCGAGGAGGTGGAGGGCCTGAAGATCGGCCAGCGGGTGAGCGGCGAGGGGCACATCGTGTGCGGCCACTGCCGTAACTGCCGGGGCGGCAACGGCCAATGGTGCTCCCACACCCTGGGCGTGGGCGTGCAGCGGGCCGGGGCCTTCGCCCAATACCTGTGCTTGCCTGCCAGCAATGTGGTACCCCTTGACGAAAAGCTGCCCGAGGACGTGGTGGCCTTCTTCGACGCTTACGGAAACGCCACCCATACCGCCCTGCAGTTCGACGTAATCGGCGAGGACGTGCTGGTCACCGGCGCGGGACCCATCGGCATCATGGCGGCGGCCATCTGCAAAAAGAACGGGGCGCGCCAGGTGATTATCACCGACCTAAACGAGTACCGGCTGGAGCTGGCCCGGAAAATGGGCCTGTTTGCGGTGAACGTGGACAAATACGACCTGGGCCAGGTCATGCGGGACAACCATATGGTGGAGGGCTTTGACGTGGCGCTAGAGATGTCGGGCAGCGACAAGGCGCTGCACCAGATTCTGGACCACATGCGCAACGGCGGCAAGATCGCCCTGCTGGGGCTCTTCAAGCAGCAGGCCCAGATCGACTGGAATCAGGTGATCTTTAAGGGGCTCACCCTCCAGGGGGTATACGGCCGCAAGATGTACGAAACCTGGTACAAGATGAGCGCCATGATCGACGGCGGTTTGGACCTGACCCCCATCATCACCCATCGCTTTCACTATACCGAGTTCGAGAAGGGCTTCCAGGTGATGAATACGGGCAAATCGGGCAAGGTGATTCTGGATTGGAGGGAAAACGCGTGAACAAGTGTCTGGACATCTTTGAACGGGAGTTGGCGGGCATCCAAGCGGAGGGAACCTATAAAGAGGAGCGGATCATCACCACGCCCCAGCGGGCCCGCATCGACACCACCAAGACCCGCGCCGTGCTCAACATGTGCGCCAACAACTACCTGGGCCTGTCCGACAACCCGGAGCTCATCGCCGCCGCCAAGGCCAGCTATGACCAGTACGGGTTCGGGCTGTCCAGCGTGCGGTTCATCTGCGGCACCCAGACCATCCACAAGGAATTGGAAGAGCGGCTGGCTGCGTTCCTGGGCATGGACGACGCCATCCTCTATTCCAGCTGCTTCGACGCCAACGGCGGCCTGTTCGAGACCTTGCTGGGCCCCGAGGACGCCATCATCTCCGACGAGCTGAACCACGCCTCCATCATCGACGGGATACGCTTGTGCAAGGCCCGCCGGTACCGGTACCGCAACAACGATATGTTCGACCTGCGGGAAAAGCTGGAGTCGGCGGCGGATGCCCGCATCAAGCTCATCGCCACCGACGGCGTGTTCTCCATGGACGGCTTTATCGCCAATCTGCCGGCCATCTGCGACCTGGCCGACGAGTTCGGCGCCCTGGTGATGGTGGATGACAGTCACGCGGTGGGCTTTATGGGCAGCCATGGCCGGGGCACGCCGGAGGCCACGGGCACCATGGGGCGCATCGACATCCTCACCGGCACCTTCGGCAAGGCGCTGGGCGGGGCTTCCGGCGGCTATACCGCGGCCCGGGGGCCCATCGTCAAGCTGCTGCGGCAAAAATCCCGGCCCTATCTGTTTTCCAACACCGTGGCCCCGGCCATCTGCGCCGCCAGCTTAAAGACGCTGGATCTGCTCCAGCGGGATACCAGCCTGCGGGACCGGCTGATGGAGAACACCCGGTATTTCCGGGAAAAGCTGGAGAAATTGGGCTTTGACGTGCCCAAGGGGGAGCACCCCATCGTGCCGGTGATGCTGGGCGACGCCCACATCGCCCAGGAGTTCGCCGCCCGGATGCTGGATAAGGGGGTCTACGTGGTCAGCTTCAGCTATCCCGTGGTGCCCAAGGGCAAGGCCCGCATCCGTACCCAGGTAAGCGCCGGGCACACCAAGGAGGACCTGGACTTCGCCGTGGAATGCTTCCGCCAGGTAAAAGAAGAAATGGGTTGAGGGGCCGGCGTTCGGCGCAATGGGCCCGGGGCTGAGCCCCGGGCCACACCTTTGCCGTTTCGTGGCGGGGTGGAAGCGCCAGGGAGCTGTCCCCTGGAGCGTGGCGGAAATAGGGGGAATGCCCCGCCCGCTCCGGCGGACGCCTGCACTTTTCCCCGAAACGCGCTTCCCCCTTTCCGGCGGCAGGGCCGGGTCCACCCGTTCCTCGCCGCTTTTTCCCGCCGCCGCAGCAACCGCCTCCCGGCACGGCGGCGGGAAGGGCCTGGTATACATAGTCCTTGACAGAGCCTGCGCCTTGGGTTAGAATGAAGTTACTGGTAGGAAAGGAGCCGCTGGCTATGGAAAAGAAGACGCCGCTCTACCCAAAGCACCTGGAGGCGGGAGGCAAGATCGTGCCCTTCGCCGGGTATCTGCTGCCCGTGCAGTACGGCACGGGGGTAATCGCCGAGCACATGGCCGTCAGGCAAAAGTGCGGGCTGTTCGACGTCTCCCATATGGGCGAGGTGTTCCTCACCGGTCCCGACGCCCTGGACAATCTCAACCGGCTGATGACCAACAATTTCTCCAGCATGGCGGACGGGCAGGTGCGCTATTCCCCCATGTGCAACCAGGAAGGCGGCGTGGTGGACGATTTAATCGTGTACCGCTACGGCCCCCAGCGGTACATGGTGGTGGTGAACGCCGCCAACCGGGATAAGGACGTGGCCTGGATGAAGGCCCATCTGTCCGGGGAGGCGGTGCTGGAGGACTGCTCCGACCAGCTGTGCGAGCTGGCCCTGCAAGGCCCCCTGTCCAAGGCGGTGCTGACCAAGCTGTGCCCGGAGGACGCCCTGCCCAAGAAGTACTATTCCTTCGTGGATCCGGTGATGGTGGGGGGAATCTCCTGCTGTGTGTCCCGCACGGGATACACAGGCGAATTCGGCTACGAGTTATACTGCGCCGCGGACAAGGGCCCCCAGCTGTGGGACATGCTGCTGGAGGCGGGCCGGGAGGAAGGGCTGATCCCCTGCGGCCTGGGCGCTCGGGACACCCTGCGCCTGGAGGCGGCCATGCCTCTGTACGGCCACGAAATGGACGACGGCATCACCCCCCTGGAGACCGGCCTGGGCTGGGCGGTGAAGATGGACCACGACTTTACCGGCAAGGCCGCCCTGGAACAAAAGCCGGTGACCATCGCCCGGATCGGCCTCAAGGTGACGGGAAAGGGCATCGTGCGGGAGCATCAGGACCTGTTCCTGGATGGCGAAAAGGTGGGCGTCACCACCTCGGGCACCCACTTGCCCTATCTGGGCGCGCCTTATGCCATGGCCCTGGTAGAGCTGAAAGCCGCTCAACCGGGCCTGCAGCTGGAGGCCGACGTGCGGGGACGCCGGGTGGCCTGCCAGGTGGTGCCCCTCCCCTTTTACAAGCGCGCCAAGGCATAAATTTACCCATAAATATCTGCCCATTAGATATGGAGGAGGAAACGCTTATGGTTATCCCCGAGGGTCTGTACTACGCCAAGTCCCACGAATGGGTGAAGTTCCTGTCCGAGGATACCTGCCTGGTAGGCATCTCCGACTATGCCCAGGCCGCCCTAGGCGACATCGTGTTCATCAACCTGCCCCAGGCGGGGGATTCGGTGACGGCGGGGGAACCGCTGTGCGATCTGGAATCGGTGAAGGCAGTGGCCGACGTATACGCGCCGGTGAGCGGCGTAATCGAGGAGGCCAACCAGGAGCTGGACGAAGCCTGCGAGATCATCAACAGCGCGCCCTACGATGCCTGGATCGCCCGCATCAGCGGCGTGACCAGCCGGGACGGCCTGATGGACGCCGCGGCCTATAAGGCCCACTGCGAGGCGGAGGCGCAGCCCTAATGGGCGGGTACATTCCGGGCACAAAGGATGAACAGGCCCAAATGCTGGCCCGGGTGGGGGTGGACAGCCTGGATGCCCTCTACCGGGACGTGCCCCAGGACATGCTGCTGCAGCATTTGGACATTCCCCAGGGCTTGGGGGAGATGGCCGCCGCCCGGCAGGTGAGCGCCATGGCGGACAAGAATATACGCTACCGCGCCATCTTCCGGGGCGCGGGCGCCTACAACCACTACATCCCCGCCATCGTCAAGTCGGTGACGGGCAAGGAAGAATTCGTTACCTCCTACACGCCCTATCAGGCGGAAATCAGCCAGGGGGTATTGCAGTCCATCTTCGAGTACCAGAGCATGATCTGCCAGCTCACCGGCATGGACGTGTCCAACGCCTCGGTCTACGACGGGGGCTGCGCTGCCGCCGAGGCGGTGGCCATGTGCGTGGACCGGCGGCGGGATGTAGCGGTGGTGGCCGAGTCGGTGAATCCCCAGCGCATGGCGGTAATCCAGACCTACCTGTTCGGCTCCGGGGCTACCCTGGTCAAAGCGCCCCTCACCGACGGCAAGCTGGACAAGGACCTGCTGCTGGAGCATCTGGACGGGCGCACCGCCTGCGTATACCTGGAATCTCCCAACTTTTACGGCCTGTGGGAGGACGCGGCGGAAATTGCCGACATGGTCCACGCCTGCGGAGCTAAGCTGATCTTGGGGGTACACCCCATCGCCAGCGCACTGTACAAGACGGCGGGAGAACTGGGCGCGGATATCTGCGTAGGCGAGGGCCAGCCCCTGGGTATGCCCCTGGCCTTCGGCGGGCCCTACCTGGGCTTCATGGCCACCCGCCAGGCGCTGATGCGCAAGCTGCCCGGCCGCATCGTGGGGGAGACCACCGACAGCCAGGGCAACCGGGCCTACGTGCTCACCCTGCAGGCCCGGGAGCAGCACATCCGCCGGGAAAAGGCGTCCAGCAATATCTGCTCCAACCAGGCGCTGTGCGCCATGACGGCGGCGGTATACATGGCCGCCATGGGTCCCCAGGGCATGGCGGAGGCCGCCCGCCAGTGCCATGCCAAGGCGGTCTACCTGGCCAGCCAGCTGGCCGGCATCGGCGGCTTCGACCGGGCCCACAGCGGCGCCTTCTTCAATGAATTCGTCACCCATTGCCCGGTGGACCAGGCGGCGCTGCTGGACGCCCTAGAGCGCCAGGGCATCCTGGGCCCCCTGCCGGTGGCGGACGGCCTTCTGTGGTGCGCCACCGAGATGAACAGCCGGCAGCAAATCGATCAAGCGGTGCAGGCGGTAAAGGAGGCGGTACGATGAAACTGCTGTTTGAAAAGAGCAGGCCGGGGCGCCAGCTCCACATCCTGCCGCCCCTGGACGTGCCCCAGGCCCCCGTCGATCCCCAGGAGCTGCGGGCCCAGCCGCCCCGACTGCCCCAACTGTCCGAAACCGACATCAGCCGCCATTATACCCAGCTGGCAGGCCGCACCCACGGGGTCAACGACGGGTTCTACCCCTTGGGCTCTTGCACCATGAAGTATAACCCCAAGGTCAACGAGGAGATGGCCGCCCTGCCCGGCTTTACCGGCATTCACCCCCTGCAATCCGAAAAGAGCGCCCAGGGGTGCTTGGAGGCGCTGTACACCGCCGAGCAGCTGCTGTGCCAAATCACCGGCATGGACGCCATGACCTTCCAGCCTGCGGCGGGGGCCCACGGCGAGTTCACCGGTCTGCTGCTCATCAAGGCCTACCACCAGGCCCAGGGCGACCTGAAGCGCACCAAGATCATCGTGCCCGACTCGGCCCACGGCACCAATCCGGCCTCGGCGGCCATGGTGGGGTACCAGGTGGTGTCCATCCCCTCCACCCCGGACGGCTGCGTGGACCTGGAAGCGCTGAAGGCGGCGGTGGGCGAGGATACCGCAGGACTGATGCTCACCAACCCCAACACCGTAGGCGTGTTCGACCACAATATATTGGAGATCACCCGCATCGTCCACCAGGCCGGCGGCCTCAACTACTACGACGGCGCCAACCTGAACGCGGTGATGGGCGTGGTGCGCCCCGGCGATATGGGCTTTGACGTGGTGCACCTGAACCTGCATAAAACCTTCTCCACCCCCCACGGCGGCGGCGGCCCCGGCAGCGGCCCGGTGGGCGTGAAGGCCCTGCTGAAGGACTTCCTGCCCAGCCCCCACGCGGTGCGGGCGGGAGAGGGGTACGCCTTTGAACGCCCTGTCCACAGCATCGGCCAGGTGAAGTGCTTCTATGGCAACTTCCTGGTGGTGGTGAAGGCCCTCACCTACATCCTCACCTTGGGCGCCCAGGGCATCCGGGAGGCGGCCCAGAACGCAGTGCTCAACGCCAATTACCTGGCCGCCCTGCTGAAGGACAAGTACGACCTGGCGGTGGACGGGCTGTGTATGCACGAATTCGTGCTCAACCTGGAGCGGCTGAAAAGGGAAACCGGGGTCAGCGCCCTGGACGTGGCCAAGGGATTGCTGGACTACGGCATCCATCCCCCCACCATGTACTTCCCCCTGATCGTCCACGAGGCGCTGATGTTCGAGCCCACGGAAACCGAGAGCAAGGAGACCCTGGACGAGGCCGCCCAGGTGATGATCCAGCTCCACGACCTGGCCTACCAAGACCCGGAATCCCTCCACAGCGCCCCTCACAACACGGCCATCGGCCGCCCCGACGAAGTGGGCGCCGCCCGCAACCCCAAACTGCGCTACCAGGAACCCTAACCCCATCAACCCACCCGGCCCGGCCTCGCCCACGCGGCAAGACCGGGCCGTTTCACTCCCCTCCGACACCAACTCCCTCACACTGACCATCTTCCGAACCGCACCGCATCCTCCACAGCCCCCAACACCGCAACGCTTACCGCCACCGCGCCACCTAAGGCCGTTGCTCCACCTACGCGCCAGCGCGTATGGCGGTTCCAAGGGGGGCCATCCCCCCTTGGCGGGGGTCCAGGGGCGAGGAGTCCCTGGCGGGGGTCCGGGGGCAGCGCCCCCGGCGCCGAGTCAGCCACCTAGCCCACCGAACTTTTGCGCCCCACCGCATCCTCACACCCCCGGCAACCCCGGTCCCCCGTAGCCCCCGTCACCTGATTCCCCGCCCATAGGATCCCGAAAAAGAACGGGCACAGCAGCAGGAACCAAAACCGCATCTGCCCAGGCGAGGAGCCTATGGGCGGCAGTAACTTCGGGCG
>DVHZ01000149.1 GCA_018711685.1 Candidatus Excrementavichristensenella intestinipullorum
ATTCGTGCTGGCTTTGCCAGTGCGAATGGATTTTCCCAAAGGAGCCGCCTGCGGCGACGACGGAAAATCATTTCCGCCAGCCCGATTGCGCCCGGGGCGGCCCGCAGGCCGCCTAGCAATCGGGCCCCCGTAACCCCTTGGGCGGGGCTATGCGCGAAGCGCAGAGTCCCGCCCCGGAATGAATCCGTTTCCGGCCCCCAGGGACGGGAACGGCTTCATTCCCTTTTTAAAAGTTATTTTTGTCCGTGGGGTTGTTGAGCACGCCAAAGGCGGTCAGGCATTCGCATAGGGCCACCACCAGCGCGTTGACCGCGTCGCCGGCTCCCGTGTCCATGACCCCCAGGATCACCAGAAGGCTGACCACCTGGGCGGATACCGCAATCCAGGTCACCTTGGATAACAACCTGCTCTGCATCGCCGCTTTCCTCCTTATTATTGGGTGTGTTTCAGTATAGCGCCCCGGGGCCGGATTGGCCACGGGCCCGGCCGTCATGGGTACTTGGTCATGGTCAGGCGGTAGATGAGGCAGCCCTGACAGCCCTGCAAGCTCTCGCAGTAGGCGTGCATGTACCGGGCCTTGCGGGTGGGATGGGGGAAATGGTTCACCACCGCGCCGTTGGGGTCGATGCCCTCGCAGCGGATGTCCAGGGGTTCCTCGCCCTTGTAGAAAGGGCACACCACCTTGACCCCGTTATAGGTATCATAGCTCTTGCCGCTCACGGCTTTCCCCCCTTCAGCAGCCCGAAGAAGCGGGCGGAAAGTTCGCCCTCGTTGAGCGCGGAAAACCCGATCAATTTTTCCGGGGCCAGGCCCAGGGCCAGGTATTCCTCCACCAGCTGGTGGAGCTGGGTTCCGGAGCAGCCCTGTTCCAGCAGCCGGTCCACCACCCGCTGGGCCACCGCGGCCCGTGCCCGGGCGGAGGTGCGCCAGGCCTGGTCGGGGAAGAGCAGCTTGTGTGAATCCGGTGGGGTGGGGTTGGGTACGGTAGGGTTAGGTACGGTAGGGTTAGGTACGGTAGCCCCGCACGGAGGGGATTCCGTGCGGGCACGGTAATCCCGCATGCGCTGGGCGTTGGCGGCCCGGCGGGCCAGCAGCCGCCCGGCATAGTCCTGCCAATGGTGGAGGCGGCGGTCGGGGTCCAGCCAGCCGCACCGGGTGAGGGCGTCCACCAGGCGCCCGGCGCCCCGCTCCCAGAAGCAGGCCCGGGCGATGGCCTTATCGGACACGCCAGACAGGTCGCCGGTGGGGGCGTTGCGGATGGACCAGGTCCACAGGGCGGCCAGTATGCCCACGGCCCAGGCCTGATTGACCCCCAGGGCCTGGGCCAGGGCCTCGGTCTTGCGGTGCTCGGAGAGGGTATCGTGCAGTTCAATCCACATCGGGCTCCTCCTGGGTGACCTTGAGGGCGTTGACGGTTTTTTCCCGCAGGAACTGGCGGTAGACCTGGGGCAGGGCGGCCCGGAGGGCGCTGCCGTCCAGGCTTTCCCGGCGCTGGCTGACATAGCTGACCTGATAGCCGCCGCCCTGGCCCCGGCTGTGTCCGTCCATGGCCAGGCGCAGCCGCTGGGCCAGGGCTTCCCGCTCCTTGCGCAGGGCGTCCACCTGGCCGCCCAGGTCCACGTAGCGGCGGATGAGCTGGGCCTGGTCCTCCAGGCAGGCGCCGCCGGGGGCTGGCTGGGGGAGCATGGCCTCCAGGGCCTGGGCGCTGGCCTGGGAGCCGTCGGGTTCCGGGGCCTGGTCCAAAAGGATATGCCTGGTCCAGAAATCCTCCCCCGCCCGGCGCAGGGCCTGGATCATGGGCCGATGGGGCGCAACCTCCCACCAGGCCAGCTTATAGCCGTTCAGGGACAGAACCGCCAGATACATCCTGTCAAAGCCGCACACCATCATGGCCCACTGGCACTGGCACATATACAGATCCGGGGGCTTGTCCCCCTTCAGGTCCAGCTTGCTGAAGGGCCCTGCCATCTTCGCCAAGAGCCCGGCGCTTTCCCCCACCACTTTTCGCTGGACGTGGGCGCGGAAGTAGTCCTTTTCGCCGTCCACGTACATGCCCCGGACCTGGCGGCACCGCTTGCCCGTAGCCTCCTGCCAGAGCTGGGCCACCAGGGGCTCCAGGGCCAGCCCCACCTGCATGGCGGGGGTGGCGGGCTGCTCCATCAGGCCCTTCTTGCGGGCGTAGAGCGCCGGCAGGCTGTCGTAGGGGTTGAGGCCCACCAGGGTGGCGGCGTCGGAGCCGCCTAGGCCCCGGCGGGACAACGCCTGCCAAGCCTGGCGGTCCAGCGAAGGCACGGCGATAAACCGGCTCATACTCGTCCCTCCTTTTGTTTCGTAGGCGTAACCGCCAAGGATAAAAAAAGCTGTTCGGCCCGAGGGATATCCAGCGCCTGACAGATGGCGGATACCTCCCATAGGTAGAAATCGCTGCGCCCGTTGATCTTGCGGTACAGCGTAGCCGGGTTAATGCCCAGCCGCCGGGCCAATTGGGCCATGGTCATGCCCTGATAGCCCAAGGCGCCCCGAAGCACCCGCTTATCGATCTGAGCCATATTGCCGCCCCCTCACAAATTTCGTTTACGCAACAAATGATAGCAGGTTTGGCGGTCCTTGTCAATACGAAAACGAAACTTTTTCCGCATCTTTCCTTGCGTTTACGCGACAAGCATGGTATAGTAAGGGTGGGGTGATATGGATGGCGTTTAAGGATGTGCTGAAGGCCCGGCGGCAGGAGCTGGGCATGACCCTGGAGGACGTGGCGGAGAAGGTAGGGGTAAGCCGTGCCACGGTGCTCAGGTGGGAATCGGGGGAGATCGAGAGCGTGCGCAGCGACAAGATCGCCCAGCTGGCCCAGGCGCTGTCCATGAGCCCGGCCCAGCTGATGGGGTGGGACAACGAGCCTGCGTCCACCCCCACCTATACCATTTTGTCCCGAGGCGCCCGGCAATTGCGGGAGGACCAGCAAAAGCAGCTGCTGGACGTAGCCCGGGCGCTGTTCAAGGAGGCGTTTACCGATGGAGAGCGGGGCAATCCGCCCCAGTGACCGGGCCCGGGCGTGCCGGATGGCCTACCGCACGCTGCTGGCGATGGGCCGGCGGGAGCTGCCGGTAGACGTGGTAGGCATACTGGGCCGGTGCCGTGGGACGCGGGTGATGAGCTACAGCGAGGCGGGGCAGGTTCTAGGGCAATCGGTATACGGGATAGCGGGGGCGCTGCCCAGCGTGCAGGCGTGTACCATGGTATACGAATACGGGGGCACGCGGCTGCGGATCGTGCTGTACAACGACGACGTATGTTTTGGCAATCGGGGGTCGCGGCGCTGGAGCTTGGCTCACGAGCTGGGGCACATTGTGCTGGGTCACCGGGAGGACGGTTGGGCGGCAGAGGGGGAGGCGAACTGTTTTGCGCAGCATTTGCTATGTCCCAGGCCGCTGCTGGAGGTTCTGCCCGTGCCGGGGGAAGATTTGGTGCGGGTAGCGTTTGGATTATCGGGGGAAGCGGCGCGGATTGCCTTACGGGAGGCGGGGCGTCGGAGCGGGCTGGTAGATGAGGGGACGCGCCAGGCGGTATTGGATTTTTACGGGGTCGGGGAAGGGAGCACATGGTCCGACGTTCTGAGTCCCATTCAGCGGGGTGCAGCGCAGCGGCGCGGTGGGATTCTGCTGTAGGGGGGCCTCCGGCGAGTTTTTGCGCCCCACCGCATCCCCGCAACGGCCTGAAACAGCGCCGCGGCTACCACCGCCGCGCCGCTTCAGGCCGTTGTTTCAACTACGCGCCAGCGAGGATGGCGGTTCCAAGGGGGGCGTCCCCTTGGCGGGGGTCCAGGGGCGAGGAGTCCCCGGCGCCGAGTCAGCCACCCCATCCGGCGCGTCCTAGCGCCCCACCGCATCCCCCCAC
>DVHZ01000150.1 GCA_018711685.1 Candidatus Excrementavichristensenella intestinipullorum
GGGCCGCGGCACGTGCCGCGGCCCCAGCCCGCCCCGGAAAAGCGCCCATGGATGGGCGGCGGGAGGATTAAGGCGCATCCTCCTCCTGGGGATCTTCCACCTCGCCGGACAGGGAAATGCCCGAAGCGGCGCTGACGGGCAGGGAAAAGAGCAGGGCGTGGGTTTCGCTTTGGGCCCCGGCCTGTTGGGCGATGCTGCGCATGATGGGAGATTTGTCCGCTGCGGGCACCACGATGAACACCATCTCCCGCTCCTCCGCCAGGGAGATGCCGAAGAACCTGCGCGTCCGGCCGGCGTCGGTGCCCTTGGCGTGGAGCACCGTGCCGCCGGGAGCGCCGGCGGCACGGGCCGCGTCCATCACCAGGTCGCTGGTTCCCTTGTCCACAATGGCGATGATCAACTCGTAGGGCAGGTTCATGAGGTCTTCCTCCTGTCTGTCGGTGGGCTGCTGAAGGGGCTGTTCGCCTTTAAGCTGGCTGGCCAACCGGCGGTCCATGCTGGTCAGGGGCAGGGCCAGGGCGATGCCCCGGCCGGGGGAATTGAGGCCGATCTGCTCGGTTAGCGCCCGGATGACCTTCAGGGCCAGGTCATGGGTACACAGGCTGAACAGCACCGATTTTTCGGTGCGCTCCAGGCCCAGCAATTCCAAGATGCCCGGGGTCACGGTTCCCTGGCCCAGGCTGGCGAAATTGAGGTGAGCGCCGGTGCGGCGCATACAGTTCAGGAACTCCTCTTCCAGGTCTCTCGCCGCGATGGCGATGACGAAATGCATACTGCTCATCCTGTCCCCCGCTATACGTCGATGATGTCGTCCTGGCTGGGCTGGGGCTCGGGCAGGGCCCGGGTCCTCTGCCGGCGCAGTTTTACGGTGTAGATGACGCCCAGCACCTGGATGGTGACCAAGGGCGTCATGGCCACCATGGCCACGATGCCGAAGGCGTCGGTGACCACGTTGCCCCCTACCGCCTGGCAGGCGCCCATGGCGAAGGGGATCAGGAAGGTGGCGGTCATGGGCCCGGAGGCCACGCCGCCGGAGTCGAAGGCGATGGCGGTAAACATGTCGGGCACCACGAAGCTAAGGGCCAGGGCGGCGGCATAGCCGGCCAGCAGCATGGGCATGACGCTGACCCCGGTGAGCACCCGCACCATGGCCAGGCCCACGGAGAGGCACACGCCGATGGACAGGGACAATCCCATGGCCCGCTGGGGGATGGCGCCGCTGGTCAGCTCCTCCACCTGGCGGTTGAGCACGAACACCGCAGGTTCTGCGGAGACGATGAAGTAGCCCACCAACATGCCGGTAGGCACCAGGATCCAGCGGTAGCTCAGCCCCGCCACCGATTGGCCCAGCAGGTAGCCCGCAGGCATAAAGCCCACGTTCACCCCGGTGAGGAACAGGGCCAGGCCCAGGTAGGTGTACACAAAGCCGATGGCCAGGCGCAGCAGGCGGCGGGCCTTTAACCGCAGGCTGAACAGGTCCAGCAGCAGGAAATAGCCCACGATGGGGGCCATGGCCAGCCCCACCTCCTGGAGGTAGTGGGGAAAGCTGTGGAGGAACAACTGGGTCAGCTGGGCGCTGTTTTGGATGGAGGGCGCTTCCACGGCTGTGGCGGCGGTGGGCGCGCCCTGGTAGACCAGGCCCAGGGCCAGCACGGCCAGGATGGGCCCCACGGAGCACAGGGCCACCAGGCCGAAGGAGTCCTCGGCGGCCTTGCGGTCGCTGCGGATGGCGCTGATGCCCACGCCCAGGGACATGATGAAGGGCACGGTCATGGGCCCGGTGGTCACGCCGCCGGAATCGAAGGCCACCGCCCAGAAATCCGGGGAGATGAACTGGGCCAGGATAAAGACCAGGGCGTAAAAGCCCAGCAGCAGGTACCGAAGCCGCACCGCCCACAGGATGCGCATCAAGGCCACCACCAGGAAAGCGCCCACCCCGGCGGCCACCGCCAGGATGAGGGTCAGGTTGGGGATCATGGGCACCTGGGTGGCCAGCACCTGCAAGTCGGGTTCGGATATGGTGATGATGAAGCCCACCAGAAAGGCGCTGCCCAAGGCGGGGGCCAATTTGCCCAATTTGGTCATATGAACGCCCACGTATTCGCCCATGGGGGTCATGGCCTGTTCGGCGCCCAGGGTGAACAGGCCCATGCCCACCACCAGCAGCACGGCGCCGCCCAGGAAGGCCAGCAGCACGCTGCTGGGCACCGGGGCCACGGTGAGGCACAGGGCCAGCATGATGGCCGTCACCGGCAGCACCGAGCGCATGGACTCCAAGGTGCGGGCCTTGAGGATGGTGTGGTGGGCCGTGGCGGCCTTGGGGCGCTTGGAGAAGAGACGCTTTTTCACAGCCGGGGCCCGTCCGCTTCCGCCATACGGTATCCCACGCCGATTTCGGTGCTGATGTAGGCGGGGGACGCGGGATTCTTCTCCAGCTTGCGCCGGATATTGGCCATATTGACCCGCAAAATCTGGTTGTCCCGTTGGGCGTGGGGACCCCATACGTGCTGGATGATGAAATCGTAGGTGAGCACCCGGCCGGCGTACTTGGCCAGCAAGGTGACGATCTTGTATTCGTTCTGGGTGAGATGGGCCTCCTCCCCGTCCACATAGATGCGGCGCTTGAAGAAATCGATGGTCAGCCCGCCGCAGACGAACCGGTCGCAGGCCTGGGCGTTTTCCCCCTGCATGTGGCGCAGGGCGGCCCGGATGCGGGCCAGCAACTCCGAGGTGCCGAAGGGCTTGGTGATGTAGTCGTCCGCGCCCAGGTCCAGGGCCTCCACCTTGTCCCGCTCCCGGTCCCGGGCGGACACCACCACGATGGGCATTTTGGACCAGGCCCGCACCTGGCGGATGATGTCCAGGCCGTCCATGTCGGGCAGCCCCAGGTCCAGCAGCACCAGATCGGGACAGTGGGAGGCGACCATCTGCAGGGCCTGCTTGCCGTCCCGGGCCTCGATGACCTTGTAATCGTTGGCGGAGAGGATGGCGCGCATAATGGTCAGGATGTTGCCCTCGTCCTCCACCACCAGGATGGTTTGTCTATTCATGCAATTCCTCCTCCAAGGGCAGGGTAAAATACAGCGCCGCGCCGCCCTCCTCCCGGTTGGCGGCCCATATGCGCCCGCCGTGGGCCTGGATGATGGCCTTGCAGGCGGACAGGCCGATGCCCATGCCCCGGGTGGCGTCGCTGCTCCTGTCCGCGGGCAGCGCGCCTTCAAACAGATGGGACAGCGTCTCCGGGGGAATGCCCCGGCCGTCGTCCTCCACCAGGAACAGGGCCTGGTCCTGGACATGCTTCACCGTCAGGGAGATGTGCCGGGCAGTGACGCCGTGGCGGATGGCGTTTTCTAACAGGTTGATGAGCACCTGCTGGATGAGCAGCGCGTCCATGGGTACCATGAGAAGGGTTTGGGGCGCGCTGACCTGGATGTCCCAGCCGGGATAGCGCTTGAAGATCTTGCTCAGGGCCGCGCCCACCACCTCCTCCGCCGGCTCCGGGCCCTTGCTGATGCGGGTGGTCCGGTCCCCGATGCGGGTGATGGACAGCAGATTTTCCACCATCCGCAAGAGCCATTGGGCGTCCTCCTGAATGCCCGCCGCCAGGGCCCGGCGTTCCGCCTCGTCCAGCTGCCCCGCGTCCTCCATCAGGGCGCTGCTGGCCCCCAGAATGCCGGTGAGGGGGGTGCGCAGGTCGTGGGAGATGGCCCGCAGCAGGTCCCCCCGCATCCGCTCCCGGGAGGCCGCCGAGCGCACCTTCTCCTGCTCCTTCACCTGGCTGGTCATGGCGGAGGTGGTCAGGGACACGGCCAGCAGGGAAACGAAGGTGAGGGGATAACCCGATATGGTGAAATTGAAGGCCATGTAGGGGTAGATGAACACGTAATTCACCAAAAACATGCCGGCCACCGAGGCCAGGATGCCGTACAGATAGCCGCCGGTAAACCGGGCCGCCATCAGCACGGCCAGCACGAACATCATAAAGACGTAGATGTTCCCGTCGGCCCGCAGGCGAATGAGCAGGCAAAGCCCTACGGCCGCCCCCAGAAGCGCCAGGGTCAGCAGGAGATCCCGAAGGGGATGCTCTCCCACCAGCTTTGTCAGCGACAGTTTTCGCAAAAATCTTCACCCATATCCTATTTTAGCACACCTGGGGACCTTGATGTTGTAAATATTCCGCGAAAGAATGCGGGCCTTTTCCGGCCCGGCCCGCCAAACCGGCCTCCGAGACGGTTGAAAAAGCGGGGCGGTTCTAGTATACTAAAAAGATACGAATACGAGGGCGAGGGGAGTGACCGGCAATGATTGGATTGAGGCGCAATACCGTGGAATTGCAGGCGCATCAGGAGGAATGGGAGGCGCAAGCCCGGCGCACCATGGAACGGCTCAGGGGGATACTGGGGGGCGCGGTCCAGGACATCGCCCACGTGGGCAGCACCGCCGTGCCCGCCATCATGGCCAAGCCCATCATCGATATCGCGGTGGCGGCAGAAAATTTCCAGGATATCCTGGCCCACCAGGAGGCCCTCAAGGCGGAAGGCTTTTTCTACCGGCCCAACGCCCAGACATCCATCTGCGATCAGCTGCTCTTGGCCTGCGGAAGCTATTACCAGGGCACGGGGGAGACGCAGACCCATTTTATCCACGTGGTCCTGCAGGATAGCCAGGCGTGGGAAGATTACATTCGCTTTCGGGACTATCTGAACGGCCATCCGGAGGCGGCCCGGGCCTACGAGACGCTGAAGCTGTCCCTGGCCCGGGAAGCGCCGGTAGATCCGGGGCGGGAGAAATACCTGGAGGGCAAAAGGGCGTTTATCCAGGAGATCCTGGAACGGGCCCGGAGGGAGGCGCCAGGGCCGGAGCCGGTTTGACCGGGTGCGCCCGCCCCCCAGGGGCGCAAAACGGGGGCGTGGGTTTCGCCACCGCGGCGAAACCCACGCCCCTGGGGAAGGCGGCGCGGCGGCGAAACCCGGGCGGGGCCCAGGGCGCCGGGGGCCTATTCCCGGACGCTGAACAGCAGGCTGCCGTAGTTGGGATAGGGCCACAGCTTGGTGGGCACCAGGGGCTCGGCGCTGTCCACCGCCTGGCGCAGCACGTCCATGGCGGGGCACACGTTGTCCCGGTACTGCCGGGCGGTATGGCTTTGGTCCAGGGCCTGGCGCAGGGCCTGAGCGCCGTCCTGCACCTGCCGGGCCAGCAGGGAGAGCTGCCGGCACAGGCCGGTTTCCAGGGCGCTGTCCACGCCGATGCTGTTTTTGATCTGGGCGTCGCTGCCCAGCTTGGCCGAGTAATTGAGGATGCCGGGCAGGATGTCCCGGCTCACCATGTCCAACATGGTGAGGGCCTCGATGTTGATGACCTTCACGTAATTGTCCAGGTAGATCTCCTGGCGGGACTTGAGCTCCGCAGGGGTGAACACCCCGTGGCGCTCAAACAGGGCCACGTTCTTCTCGTCGCACAGGTGGGGCAGGGCGTCGGCGGCGCTGGGCCAGTTGATCAGCCCCCGCCGCTGGGCCTCCTGAGTCCATTCCGGGGCGTAGTTGTTGCCGTTGAAGATCAGGCGCTTGTGGTTGCGGATGGTGTCCCGGATCAGGGTGTTGAGGGCGCCGGTAAAGTTGCGGGCCTTTTCCAGCTCGTCGGCGAACTCCATGAGCACGTCGGCCACCATGGTGTTGAGCATGATGTTGGGCCCGGCCACCGAGAAGGAGGAGCCCAACATGCGAAACTCGAACTTGTTGCCGGTAAAGGCGAAGGGAGAGGTGCGGTTGCGGTCGGTGGTGTCCTTGGGGAAGCGGGGCATGAAATTGACGCCGATGTTCATCTCCGCCCGGGGCGCGCCGTTGTAGGCGTCCTCGGCCTCCAGGGCGGAGAGGATGGCGGTGAGTTCGTCCCCCAGGAACATGCTCACGATGGCGGGGGGCGCCTCATGGCCGCCCAGCCGGTGGTCGTTGCCGGCGCTGGCCACGCTGATGCGCAGCAGGTCCTGGTGCAGGTCGGCGGCCCGCAGCACCGCGCACAGGAACAGGAGGAACTGGGCGTTATCCACCGGGGAAGCCCCCGGCTCCAGCAGGTTGAGCCCCGTGTCGGTGGACATGGACCAATTGTCGTGCTTGCCCGAGCCGTTTACCCCCTCAAAGGGCTTTTCGTGGAGCAGGCAGGCCATGCCGTGGCGGGCGGCGATCTTCTTCATCAGCTCCATGGTGAGCTGGTTGTGGTCGGTGGCGATGTTGGCGGAACAGAAGATGGGGGCCAGCTCGTGCTGGGCCGGGGCGGCCTCGTTGTGCTCGGTCTTGGCCAGCACCCCCAGCTTCCACAGCTCCTCGTCCAGTTCCTTCATGAAGGCGGCTACCCGGGGCTTGAGCACGCCGAAATAGTGGTCGTCCAAATCCTGCCCCTTGGGCGGGCGGGCGCCGAACAGGGTGCGGCCGGTATAGATCAGGTCCGGACGGCGGCGAAATACTTCCTGGTCGATGAGAAAGTATTCCTGCTCCGCCCCCACCGTGGCGGTTACCCGCTTGACGTCGGTCTTGCCGAACAGGCGCAGAATGCGCAGCGCCTGGGTGTTCAGCGCCTCCATGGACTTGAGCAGCGGCGTCTTTTTGTCCAGCGCTTCCCCGGTATAGGCGCAGAAGGCGGTGGGAATGCACAGGGTGTCGTCCTTGATAAAGGCGTAGGAGGTGGGGTCCCAGGCGGTGTAGCCCCGGGCCTCAAAGGTGGCCCGCAGCCCCCCCGAGGGGAAGCTGGAGGCGTCCGGCTCCCCGATGATCAGCTCTTTCCCCGAAAACTCCATGATAACGCCGTCCCCAAGGGGGGCGATGAAGGATTCGTGCTTTTCCGCCGTGATGCCGGTCATGGGCTGGAACCAATGGGTGAAATGGGTGGCGCCCTGCTCGATGGCCCAGTCCTTCATGGAGGAGGCCACGATGTCGGCCAGCTCCCGGGTGAGGGCGTGCCCCTCCGCCAGGGTACGCTTGAACGCCTTGTAGGTGTCGTGGGGCAGCCGCTTTTGCATCACCGAGTCGCTGAATACCTTGGAGCCGAACAGTTCGGGCAACCGATCCATATCCCCAATTCCCCCATTCATACCAGTTTAGCGCCATTCATTATACGATTGACACGCGGGCACTGTCAAGGCGCAAATGGGGCGCTTTGGGTTGCTTTTGCAGGGGGGATTGGGCAAAGATGGGGCGAAGGAAGGGGGGGTG
>DVHZ01000151.1 GCA_018711685.1 Candidatus Excrementavichristensenella intestinipullorum
GGGGAAAGGGCCCGCGCCCTTTCCCCCTTCGCGCCTGCCGGGGCTTGCCGCCGGAACCGAGGCCAAAAGCACGGCGAAGCTCCCCAGCGCCGGCTGGGGAGCTTCGCGGAAAAGGATCAAGCGTTATTTTCGTAGATGAACTGGTGCAGCAGGGCCGCGTTGGCCTCAAAGTCGCACTCGTACAGGGCGTAGCCCAAGCTGCTGCGGGTTTCGCCCTTAAAGGAGGTGCTGGTTCCTGGTATGCGCCAACTGTCGTTGATCTTCACCGCGCCGTTCTTGAGCACCGTAGTGGCCAGGCCCACGGCGGTGCCCAGGTCCACGTTGGTGGTAAACTCGCCCCACATGGAGGTGAACAGCTGCATGATCTGGAGGATGTTGGCGTCGTTCTTGATTTTGCGCAGGATGGCATCCAGCAGGTCCCGCTGCCGCTCGGTGCGCCGGTAGTCCCCCGCGCCCACGTGGCGGATGCGCACGTAACCCAGGGCCTGGATGCCGGTCAGGTGGGTTTGGGCGCCCCAGGTCTGCAAGGCCAGGCTGTCCCTGTTTTCCAGGTACCAATCCTGGTCGTACCCGGCCACCTTGGCCATTTCGCCCAGGGAGGAATTGATCTCTTTCATTTCCTCCTGGGTAATATCCATCTCCACGCCGCCGATGATGTCCACCACTTTTTGGAAGCTGGCGAAATTGACCATCACGTACTGGGTGATATTCATGTCGAACAATTCGTTGATGGTCTTCATTACCCGGTTGACGCCGCCCCGGCCGATGAGGGAATTGATTTTCACCTCTTTGGTGACGCCCTGGCTGTTGGTGAAGGGCACCGCCAGATCGCGCATGATGGAGACCAGGCGGATCTTGCCGCTGTTGGCGTTTACCGAAGCGATGATGATGGTATCGGTGCGGTTCACCGAATTCAGGTTGCGGGTATCGGTGCCCAGCAGCAGGAAATTCTGCCACTCGCTGGGCAGCCCCTCGGTGACCGACAGGTCGTTGGCGGACACCTGCACCGTATCGGCGGCGTCCACGGGGGCGTCCACCTCTTCCTGGGCGTACAAATCGGCGATGGAGGTCAGGCCGCTGCTGGCGGCGCCGGTGGACCCGGAAGCGCTAGCGGACCCGGTATCCGCCGGCGAGGCAGTGGAGGGCGGCGCCTCCGTGTCCTGGACGGGAACCGCCCCGGTATCTGACTGGGTTTGGGGCGCAGGAACCACCGCTACGGGTTGGGGCGTAGGCTGGGCGGTGACCAGATAGGGCGTATTCTGGGGTACCGGCGCGATCACGTTGGGGTTGGCCGGGGCGCTGCCCTGCCGGGTATTGATGAACACGCATACGAACACCACCAGCATCACCATCACCGTTAGGAAGGCGTAGAACCTGCCGGTAATGCGCTTGCGAGGGCGCCGCCTATAACCGTTATTATTCACGTGCATTCTCCTTATGGCCCGAATAATTTGCTATCATTATAGTCCTCCGGCCCACCAAAAGCAACGTAGACTTGTTAAGGTTTTAAGGCGGAGGCAATTTTGGAAAAAGATTTCGCCCCAGTGTGCTTGACAAGGCGGGCCGGGACGTGTATTTTATATGGAAATCATCCAAAGGGGGATAGCGTGCCATGAACGAGAACATTCAGGCCATCGCGGCGCGCATCGTGGACCTGCGGGACATTCTGGGTCTTTCCGCCCAGGAGGTCGCCCAGCGAAGCGGGGTGCCGCTGGAGGAGTACCAGGCCTATGAGCGGGGGGAGAAGGATTTTTCCTTCAGCCACCTGTTCAACATCGCCTCTACCCTGGGGGTGGATATTTCCGACCTGCTCACCGGGGAAAGCCCCAAGCTGCGGGGCTACATTCTCACCCGCAACGGCAAGGGCCTGGCTTTTGAGCGCCGCAAGGCCTACAAGTACCAGCACCTGGCCTACAATTTCAAGGACAAGAAGGCCGAGCCCTTTATCGTCACCGTAGAGGATGACGGCGTGACCACGGGCAAGACCGCCCACAGCCACGAGGGGCAGGAGTTCGACTACGTGCTGGAAGGCCACATGAAGATCGTGCTCAGCGGCAACGAGGTCTTTTTAGGCCCTGGCGACTCATTGTATTATGATTCCGCCCTGCCCCACGCCATGTACGCCATCGAGGGCGACGCCCGCTTTATCGCCGTGGTCATTAAATAGAGGAAGCGCCAAGGGACCGGCGTTTCCTCGAAAAAAAACCGCAGCGGGCGCGCCAAAAACGGCGCCCCGCCCATTTGGTTGACCCTAGGCGGCTCAATATCAGCAAGCGGACGGAGGTTTATCGCACATGCAGCTTTACAAAGAATACCTGGAGCAGTGGGAATTTGGTTCTTACGAAGATTATCTCAAAAATTTCCGTATCCTGGTCCCTCAGCACTTTAACTTTGCCTTTGACGTCCTGGACCGGCTGGGCCGGGAGACGCCTCAGGCCATGGCCCTGCGCTGGTGCAATCCGGAGGGCGAGCATCAGGATTTCACCTTTGCCCAGATCAGCGCCCTGTCCAACCAGGCGGCCAACCTGTTCGCCTCCCTGGGCGTGGGCAAGGGCGACGCGGTGATGCTGGTGCTCAAGCGCCATCACCAGTTCTGGCCCGCCATCATGGGCCTGCACAAGCTGGGCGCCGTGGCGGTGCCCGCCACCCACCTGCTCACTGAAAAGGACATCGTGTACCGGGTTCAAGCCGCCAGCATCAAGATGATCGTGGCCACCGCCGACGGCGGGTTTGCCGCCCAGGCCGAGCTGGCCAAGCCCAAGTGCCCCACCCTGCGGCACATGCTGTTGGTGCGGGGCAGCCGCCCCGGCTGGCTGGATTACGACGGGGAACTGGCCAAGCGCAGCCCCGTCTTTGAGCGGCCCCTGCCCCTCAACGAGAACAGCGACCCCCTGCTGCTCTACTTCACCTCCGGCACCTCCGGGATGCCCAAGATGGTGGTTCACGACTCGGCCTACCCCCTGGGCCATATCCAGACCGCCGTGTACTGGCAGGGCTGCCTGGACGGCGGCCTGCACCTCACCGTCTCCGAGACCGGCTGGGCCAAGTCGGTGTGGGGCAAGCTGTACGGCCAATGGCTGGCGGGCAGCGCGGTGATGAGCTACGACTTTGAAAAGTTCGTCCCCTCAGACCTGCTGGAGATCCTCCAGCGCTACAAGGTCACCACCTTCTGCGCGCCGCCCACCATCTACCGCTTCTTCATCCAGCAAGATTTGTCCCAGTACGATTTGAGCTCCATCACCCGCTGCTCCATTGCCGGCGAGCCCCTCAATCCCGAGGTGTACAACAAGTGGCTGGAGCTCACCGGACACCACCTGCGGGAAATCTACGGCCAGACCGAGCTGTGCGTCACCATCGGTACCTTCCCCTGGATGAAGATCTGCCCCGGCTCCATGGGCAAGCCCTCGCCCCAGTTCGACGTGGACCTGGTGGACGAGGAGGGCAATTCCTGCCCCCCCGGCGTGGTGGGCGAGATCGTGGTGCGCACCCGCAGGGGCCGTCCCGTGGGCATGTTCACCGGCTATTACAAGGACGAGGAAAAGACCCTGGGCGTGTGGCACGACCAAATGTACCACACCCTGGACCTGGCCTGGCGGGATGAGTGGGGCTACTACTGGTACGTGGGCCGCGCCGACGACGTGATCAAATCCAGCGGCTACCGCATCGGCCCCTTCGAGGTGGAAAGCGCCCTGATGGAGCACCCCGCCGTGGTGGAAACCGCCATCACCGCCGTGCCCGATCCGGTGCGGGGCCAGGTGGTCAAGGCCACCATCGTCCTGGCCAAGGGCTATGAGCCCAGCGACGCCCTGAAAAAGGAGCTCCAGGACCATGTGAAGCGCACCACCGCGCCCTACAAATACCCCCGTATCGTGGAATTCGTGGATGAACTCCCCAAGACCATTTCCGGCAAGATCCGCCGGGTGGAACTGCGGGAGCGGGACGGCGCCAACCAATAAGCGCCCCCATCCTTCCGCCCTTTGCCCCGCCCTGGGTTCGCCCTCAGGGCGGGCCTTTTTTTGCTCCCGCGCCCCTTACCGGCCGTCCCGGTATTTGTCCAGTTGATCCAGCCGGTGCTGGGCGCTTTGGGCGCTCTGCTCTACCGCCGCCATCCGCTCCTTCAGGTGATTGTGCTCCCGCACGTGGGCGTTCAGCTCGTCGAACTTGGCCTCCAGGGCCTTGATGCGGTAATTGGTCAGCCGGCTGCTCATGGCCGCGCTGACCACCGTGCCTCCCAAGGCCAATCCCCCCGTAATCAGTGCCGTAAGTATCCCTTCCGTCATCTTTCTTTCCTCCGCGCTTCTGCTTGATGCTTACCCTTGTCAGTATAGCGCTTGGAGGCCCCCTCCGCTACGGGCCCTCGCCTGATCCCATGGCCTGGATTCCCTCGCCTTCGAGCCCAGCCGCCCCCCTGGGCCGGGCCAAGGCCCGGCCCAGGGGGGCGGCTGGGCTCAGGCCAGTCCCCTCGGGACTGGCCCCGGACCGCCGGCAGGGTGGGAGGGCAAACAGAATGCCGCAAAATAAGGATGTATCATTGCCACTGTTGGCGTTCATATCGCCGATAATCGCTGCAATTTGCAATTTTAGCCGATACGGCATAGGGGATCATCTCGGCATCTCGGATTCTCCTTGTCCCATGACCGGCATGACCTTTGCGGGGTTTATCAGCGCTCTGGCGCGGCTGCGCCGGAGAGGCCGGGGCGCGGTGGATCCGGGCCGATTATTCATATTATCGTGACGAAACCGGTATTCACGTGATAATATCCTCGTTAAAATTATAACACTTGACGAAAAGGTATCGTTTGTTTTAAAATAAACGTAGACAAAAAAAGGCAGCCGGCCATGCCGGAGAAAATGGGGAGAACGACGCGCAATGGAGAGGAGAGAAAAGTATGTGGCTAGCGGATAGCACGCTCATGTCCCTGGTGGGGCAAGGCGCCTTTGAACTGTATGGGCAGCCGAAATGGACGTTTGGGAAGAACACCTGCAACACCTACGAAGTCTTTGCGGAGGTGCTGCACCTACCGGAGGGGCAGGACCTGCGGGGCTACGACTACATCGGGCAAATCGCGGCCAACAAGAACATGGTGCGCATGTTTTCCGACTGGTTTTTAGAGGAATCCCTGGCCATGATGCGCCGGTTGATCGACAAAGCGGGGTGCGATCTGATCACGGCGGTGAACACCTGGCCCTACTCCATCAATCAAAGCGACTTTGTCAACAAGGTAGAGCAGGCGCTGAAGCGGCACAATCTGGAGCCGCGCAACCTGGAGTACGAAATCAGCGGGGTAGACCAGATAGACGCCACAGGGCTGGAGAACCTGCGGGCGCTGAAGGAGCAAGGCGTCACCCTGCTGCTGGACAATTTCGGCATAGGGGACAACAACTTGTTCGCCCTAACCAAACTGCCCTTTGATGGGATTAAATTGGCCCGTTGCTTTGCCGAAGGGGTCCCCCAGGACGAAAAGCTGGTGCGCATCTTGGTTTCCGTGGCCCATCTGGCCGATACCCTGGGCATTACGGTATGCGCTAAGGGCATTGAGAATGGGGACCAGTTTGAATACTTTAGCGACCTGGGCTATTTTAAGGGCCAGGGCTATATGATCGGCGCCCCCATGCCCGAGGATAAGCTGTGCGAGTTCATCACCCAGTTCGCCAAAAAAGACTGACCCACCTCCGGTCGCCGGAGCAGGGGCGCGGCCTCCCCCCCGGGGCCGCGCCCGCAACTTGTCCCCCCCATAATCCAACGCCGCCAACCCCGACAATTAACAAAAATCCCGCTTGACATTTGCGGACGGCCATGCTATCCTATTACCACATTAGCAAACGAAAGCGCTATGGGGAGGGTAAAGGAACATGAAAAAGGTTATTGCGTTGGTTCTGGTACTGCTGATGGGGCTGAGCGCCTGGGCGATGGCTCAGGAGGACAATTCCGTGGCAGCCATTCAGGAAAAGGGCACCTTCGTGCTGGGGCTGGACGACAGCTTCCCGCCCATGGGATACCGGGACGAGAACAACGAAATCGTCGGTTTTGACATTGACGTGGCCCGGGAAGTGGCCAACCGGCTGGGCGTGGAGCTGGTCGCTCAGCCCATCGACTGGGCCAGCAAGGAGCTGGAGCTGGAGAGCGGCAATATCGACTGCATCTGGAACGGCATGTCCATCACCCCGGAGCGGGAGGAGAGCATGGCCATGACCTTCCCCTACCTGAACAACCAGATCATCCTGTACGCGCTGAAGGACAGCGGCATCGACAGCCTGGAAGCCATGGCGGGCAAGAGCGTGGCGGTGCAGTCCGGCTCTTTCGCCGAGGAAGTGCTGCAGAGCGAGGAATACGCGGATTTCAACGCCTCTTTGTCGGAGGTTCTGTCCTATGACGAATACCTGACGGCGCTGATGGACCTGCAGGCCGGCGGCGTGGACGCGGTGCTCATCGACCAGGTGGTGGCGGAATTCCGCATCGCGGGGATGGGGACCGACCAGATCGTGCCGGTGGTTTCCCTGGCGGACGACAACTACGGCATCGGCTTCCGCAAGGGCGACGTGGCCCTGCGGGACAAGGTGGAGCGCATTCTCAGCGAGATGAAGTCGGACGGCGCCCTGGGCGAAATCTCCACCCAGTGGTTCGGCTCCGACATCACCACGGTGCCTGCGGCGTAAGGGCCGGTTGGGGCTGACAAAGGACGAAAAGGGAACGGCCCGACAGGGCCGCTCCCTTTGTGAATGAATGGGGGAGGACCCAATGAAGGTATTCGGCGACCCGGAACGGCTGCTCACCCTGGCGGGGCTGATGCTGGAAGGCACCTGGGTGACGGTCAAAATCTTCGCCCTGACGCTGCTCATCTCCATACCCCTGGGGATGCTGGCGGCCCAGGGGCGCATGAGCAAGCGGTGGTATCTGCGGGGCCCCGTCTCCTTTTATATTTACGTCATGCGGGGCACGCCGCTGATGCTGCAAGTGCTGTTCATCTACTTCGCCCTGCTGCCCATGAAGGTGGACCGCTTTTCCTCGGTGATCATCTCCTTCTCCATCAACTACGCGGCCTACTTCGCGGAGATCTTCCGCTCGGGCATCCAGTCCATCCCGGTGGGCCAGCACGAGGCGGGCAAGGTGCTGGGCTATACCCGGCTGCAAACCTTTTTCCGCATCATCCTGCCCCAGGTGGTCAAGCGGGTGCTCCTGCCTGTGACCAACGAGGTGATCACCCTGGTGAAGGACACGGCCCTGGCCTCCACGGTGGCGGTGGTTGAGCTGATGACGGTGGCCAAAAAGCAGGTGTCGGGGATGAGCTCCATCGAGCCCTACGTGCTGGCCATCCTGTTCTACCTGGCGCTGAACGGCATCGCGGAACAGCTGTGCAAGCTGGCGGAGCGCCGGCTGGACTACTACCAATAGAGGGTGAAGATCATGCTGAAGGCAAAGGATATCCACAAGGGATTTGACGGACTGGGCGTGCTGGAGGGCATCACCATCCAGGTGGAAAAGGGCCAGGTGGTGGCGCTGATCGGCCCCTCGGGCTCGGGCAAGAGCACCTTTCTGCGCTGCGTCAACCAGCTGGAGCGCATCGACCGGGGCGAAATCAGCCTGGACGGGGACAAGATGTGCTGGATGGAGGGCGAACAGCTGCGCTACGCCAACGAGGCCACGCTGCGGCGCATCACCCTGCGCATGGGCATGGTCTTTCAGTCCTTTAACCTGTTCCCCCACATGTCGGTGCTGCAAAACCTGATCGACCCGCCGGTGGCGGTGAAAAAGCTCCCCAAGAAGCAGGCGGTGGAGCGGGCCCGGGAAATGCTGAACAAGGTGGGCCTGTCGGGCAAGGAAAAGGCCTATCCCTGCCAGCTCTCCGGGGGCCAGGCCCAGCGGGTGGCCATCGCCCGGGCACTGTGCATGGACCCGGAAATCATGTGCTTCGACGAGCCCACCAGCGCCCTGGACCCGGAGCTCACCCAGGAGGTGCTGGCGGTGATGCGGGAGCTGGCCCGGGAAAAGATGACCATGCTGGTGGTCACCCACGAAATGAGCTTCGCCCGGGACGTGGCCGACCGGGTGGTCTTCATGGAGGGCGGACGGATCGTGGAGGAAGGCCCGCCGGAAAAGCTGTTCGCCTCGGAAAACCCCCGCACCCGCAAGTTCCTGGGCGGCAAATAAAAAAACCGGGCGGCCCGGCGCGCCAGTGCGCCGGGCCGCCCCCCTTTTGCCGCCGGAAATCCGGCGGACCTGTTTTCTCGGAAAATCCGCCTTTCCCCCCGGCAGCAAGGCGTCGCGGAAAAGGCGGCTTATTCCGTGACGCCCTCAGCGCAGGATCTTGTCCAGGGCCTTGCCCTTGGCCAGCTCGTCTATCAGCTTGTCCAGATAGCGCATCTCCCGCATCAGCGGCTCCTCCACCGCCTCCACCCGCACGCCGCACACCACCCCCTTGATCAGCAGCCTGCGGGGATTGAGCGCGGGCGCGTTTGCAAAAAAGGCCCCGTACTCTATGGAGGAGTCCACCAGCGCTTTCAGGGCATCCTCATCGTACCCGGTCAGCCAGCAGATGATCCGGTCCACCTCTGACTGATCCCGGCCCTTTTTCACCGCCTTGTCCACCAGCAGCGGGTAAACCTTGGCCAGCTTCATCTCATAGACCTTCTGGGCCTTCATCCCTATCCCTCCCCCGCCGTTCTCCCAACGTCCATCTTGGCCTGATGATAGCACAATCCGCCCCGCCGCGCAACCCCGGCCGCCCCGGCAGGCGGCCCTCATCCCCCGCCGCCCCTCCATCTCCCGGCTTGCCCCCCGCGTTGACGGCTCCCGGCTCAGGGCGTATAATAAAGTTGACGTTTGTATCCTAGGAGAGCATCGGGAGGAGGGCGCGTTCTATGTCCATCGTCGGCGCTATCATTGTTCCCCACCCGCCCGTCATCCTGCCCACGGTGGGCAAGGGCCGGGAAAAGCAGGCGGAAGCCACCCTCCGCGCCTACCGGGCCGCCGCCGCTCAGGTTCGGGCCTGGGCGCCGGAGGCGCTGGTGATCGCCTCTCCCCACATCCCTCTGTACGCCGACTACTTCCACATCTGCCCCGGCCGGCAGGCGCAGGGGGACATGGCCGCCTTCGGCGCGCCCCAGACCCGCCTGACGGTGGCTTGCGACGTCCCGCTGCGCCGGGAAATGTGCCGCCTGGCCGGGGAAGCGAATCTGCCCGCCGGCACCCTGGGGGCCCGGGAGGAAAGGCTGGACCACGGCTCCTTCCTGCCCCTGTATTTCCTCCAGGAGGCGGGGGTGGACTGCCCGGCGGTGCGCATGGGCCTGTCCGGGCTGTCCCCCCTGGACCACTACAGGCTGGGCCAATGCGTGGCCCAGGCGGCCCAGGCCCTGAACCGGCGGGTGGTCTTTGTGGCCAGCGGCGACCTGAGCCACAAGCTCAAGGCGGACGGTCCCTACGGCTTCGCCCCCCAGGGCCCCCAGTTCGACCGGCAGGTCACCCAGGCCATGGCCCAGGGGGATTTTCTGGCGCTGCTCACCATGGACCCCCTCCTGTGCCGCCAGGCGGCGGAGTGCGGCCTGCGCTCCTTCCAGATCATGGCCGGGGCCCTGGACGGCCAGGGGGTGGCGTCCCAGCTGCTCAGCCATCAGGACGATTTCGGCGTGGGCTACGCCGTGGCCCTGTTTGCCCCCCAGGGCCCCGACCCGTCGCGCCGGTTCGCCCAGCGCTATCAGGCGGCGGAGGCGGCCCGGCTGGCCGCCAGGCGGGCGGGGGAGGACCCCTGGGTGAGGCTGGCCCGGCTGGCCCTGGAAACCTGGGTGAACACCGGCAAGGCCCTGGCCCAGCTGCCCCCGGACCTGCCCCCGGAGCTGACGAACCAGGCCGCCGGGGCCTTCGTGTCCCTGCACATCCGGGACCAGCTGCGGGGCTGCATCGGCACCACCGCCCCCACCCGGCCCTGCCTGGCCTGGGAGATCGCCGGCAACGCGGTGTCCGCCGGCGTCCGGGACCCCCGCTTCTCTCCGGTGACCCGGGCGGAGCTGGACCAGCTGGAGTACAGCGTGGACGTGCTCACCCCGCCCGAGCCCATCGATTCCCCCGCCCAGCTGGACGCAAAGCGGTACGGGGTCATCGTCTCCCGGGGCGGCCGCCGGGGGCTGCTGCTGCCCGACCTGGAGGGCGTGGACACGGTGGAACAGCAAATCGCCATCGCCCGGAAAAAGGCGGGCATCGCCCCCCATGAGCCCTGCGCCCTGGAGCGCTTTGAGGTGGTGCGTCACCATTGAAGGCGATCTGCTCCCTGTGCTTTCACCGCTGCGCCCTGGAGGAGGGCCAGACCGGGCTGTGCCGGGCCCGGGGCTGCCGGGACGGCCGGGTCGTCTCCCTGAACTACGGCCAGGTCGCCAGCCTGGCCCTGGACCCCATCGAGAAAAAGCCCCTGCGCCGGTTCCATCCGGGCAGTTTTGTGCTGTCGGCGGGCAGTTTCGGCTGCAACCTGCGCTGCCCCTTCTGCCAGAACGCCTCCATCTCCATGGCCGGGGCAGGGACGCTCCCCTGCCTGACCCTCTCCCCCGCCGCCCTGGCGGAGCAGGCCGCGGCGCTGAGGCCCCAGGGCAATATCGGGGTGGCCTATACCTATAACGAGCCCCTGGTGGGCTACGAGTTCCTCCTGGACGCCGCCCAGGCGGTGCGGGAAAGGGGCATGGTCAACGTGCTGGTGACCAATGCCACCATCGAGGAAGCGCCCTGGCGGGCGCTGCTGCCCCTCATCGACGCCGCCAATATCGACCTGAAGGGCTTTACCCCGGCCTGGTACCGCCGCCTGGGCGGCGACCTAGAGACGGTGAAGCGGGCCATCGCCATCGCCGCCCAGTCCTGCCACCTGGAGGTCACCACCCTGCTGGTCCCCGGCGAAAACGACGGCGAGGCGGAAATCGCCGCCCTGGCCCGGTGGCTGGCCGGCATCGACCCCGCCATCCCCCTCCACCTGAGCCGCTTCTTCCCCCGCCACCGCATGGCGGACAAGCCCCCCACCCCGGTGGAGACGGTGTACCGCCTGGCCCGGACCGCCCGAACCTACCTGACCTACGTCTACACCGGAAACTGCTGACCCCTTCCTCCGCCGGCAATCCCCCGCCCCCAGCGCCTCCCCCGGGCAGCCATGCCTCGGAAACCGCCCCGGCGGCAGCCCGTTCTCCGCCAAAAAAAACCATCTCGCCGGGAACCGCCCCGGCGGCAGCCCGTTCTCCGCCAAAAAACCATCTCGCCGGAAACCGCCCCGGCGGCAGCCCGTTCTCCGCCAAAAAAACTATCTCGCCGGAAACCGCCCCGGCGGCAGCCCGTTCTCCGCCAAAAAACTATCTTGCCGGAAACCGCCCCGGCGCAGCCCGTTCCCCAGCCCCAAACCCCACCGCTCTTTCGGAGGCGAGTTCATGAACGTATGGGTCCTGATGGAAAATACCCAGTATACCCCGGCCTTTGCCTGCGAGCACGGCCTGAGCCTGTATTTGGAAACCGGCGAGGGGAATATCCTGTTCGATACGGGAGCCTCCCCCGCCTTCGCCGAAAACGCCCGGCTGCTGGGGGTGGACCTGGCCGGCGTGGACCTGGCCGTGCTGTCCCACGGCCACTACGACCACGGCGGGGGCCTAAAGCGCTTTCTGGAGCTCAACCGCCATGGGCCGGTCTACCTGAGTTCTCACGCCTTCGGCCAATACTTCAACGCCTCGGGGGCCTACATCGGCCTGGACCCCAGCCTGAAAGGCCATCCCCGGCTGATCCCGGTGGAGGGCTCCCTGGACCTGGGCCCCTGGGCATCGGTGCTGTCCTGCGCCGGCCAGCCCAGCCCCTTTCCGCTGGACAGCGCCGGGCTCACCCAGCTGACCCACGGCGTCCGCCGCCCCGACGCCTTCCTCCACGAGCAGTACCTGCTGCTGCGCCAGGGCGGACGGCGCATCGTGATCAGCGGCTGTTCCCACCGGGGCGTGCTGAACATCCTGACCTGGCTGCGGCCGGACGTGTTCATCGGCGGCTTTCACTTCATGAAGCAGCCCCTTGGCCCCCAGGGCAATCCCCTGCTGGACCAGGCCGCCCAGGTGATGCTGTCCACCCCTACCCAGTACTATACCGGCCACTGCACCGGCGCCGCCCAGTACGCCTACCTGAAGGAAAAAATGGGCGACCGCCTCCACGCCCTGTCCGCCGGCCTGACCTTCTCCCTGTGAGCCCAGGGATGGCCTTCCCTCCCTTCAGACGGGGCGGCCCTTCCTCGCGCCGCCAGGCTTGCCTTTCTCGCAAAACGCAGCGGCGCCGCCCCGCTATGATATCTCGGGAAAGCGCCGTACTATGCCCCGCCGCCGCTTTTCCGCAGCGTGGGGCCGCCTCCCCTACCGGGTTTGGCCAGCCATTTCACGCCTTCACGAAAAAGGGTCCGGCCCTTCCGTTGCCGGCATCCCCTGGCCTTGCGCCAGGGGCCCCCTTCCTTCCGGCGGCCTTTCCCGCGCCGGGGCCAATCCCCTTCCAGGGAACAGTTCCGCCTTATCCCCGGTTTTCTCTCCCTATCCCCCTGTAAGTGAGTATATCATAGATAAAAGGATTGGCCGGTTCATACGCGAAACAGCCAATCCTGACCGGTGAAACCTAAACGAAAAAACCCGAACCCAACAGGTTCGGATCTTTCGTTGCTGGTGGAGCATAGGAGACTCGAACTCCTGACCTCTACACTGCCAGTGTAGCGTACTACCAACTGTACTAATGCCCCTTGCCTTTCGGCTTCGCGGCGCCGTGCCCCGCGAACAGATAGTATTATAGCACCTTATCCCCTGGTTGTAAATAGCAAATAGCATTGATTGTAGGTTTATTTTTTGAAAACATCCTTGCCTTTCCCCTCCATCTTGCCTGCCGGAACCAGAGCGGATATGGGCTGGGCTCCCCCAGCTTTTAGGGGAAAGGGAGGAAGGCGGGGGCCATGGGGCCGCTCCCAGGCCGGTTGCGCCGCCCCACAGCCGGCCCTTGCCCGCTCCCTAGGCCGAAAAGCGCCGTGGAGCCGGAAAGCGTCCGGCGCGGGTTCGCCCTTTCCGCCTGTTTAAGCCATAAAAGGGCCAGGGCTGCCGCA
Source organism: Candidatus Excrementavichristensenella intestinipullorum (assembly GCA_018711685.1). Taxonomy (GTDB): domain Bacteria; phylum Bacillota; class Clostridia; order Christensenellales; family Aristaeellaceae; genus Excrementavichristensenella; species Excrementavichristensenella intestinipullorum. The sequence continues at coordinate 13,077 of DVHZ01000151.1, forward strand.
AAGGCAATCCTTCGCGGCGGCCCTGGCTATTTTGCGGGGGCCTCACCGGGCCGCTTCCGCGGCCACCTGGGCGGCTTCCTCCCACTGCTCGTAGAGGGCGGGCAGCGCCTCCTGGGCGGCCCGGTGGGCCTTGGCGGTCTCCTCCGCCAGGGCCCGGTCCTGGTAGGTGGCGGGGTCGGCCAGCAGGCCCTCCAGCCGGGCCACCTGGGCCTCCATGGCGGCGATTTGGCTTTCCAGCTCCTCCACCCGCTTTTCCAGGGCCTTCTGGGACTGCTGGCGCAGGCGCGCCTTGCGCTTTTCCTTTTCGATTTCGGTGCGGGTGCGGCCCTGGCCCCCCTCCTCCTCTTCCTGGGCGGCGCGGCGCTTCTTCTCCACGTAGTCGTCGTAATTGCCCAAGTACTCCTGGACGCCTTCCGCGCTCATCTCCAGCACCCGGCCGCACACCCGGTTGATAAAGTACCGGTCGTGGGACACGGTGAGGATGGTGCCGGGGAAATCGTCCAGGGCGTGCTCCAGCACTTCCCGGGAGTCCATGTCCAGGTGGTTGGTGGGCTCGTCCAGCAGCAGCAGGTTATCCCGCCGCAGCATCAGCTTGGCTAGGGCCACCCGGCCCCGCTCGCCGCCGGACAGGGTGCCGATGGGCTGGAACACGTCCTCTCCGGTGAAGAGGAACAGGGCCAGCACCCCCCGCACGTCGCCGGGCTCCATCCGGGGGAAATCGTCCCACACCTCGCTCATCACCGTCTTTTCCGGGTGCAGGCCCTCCTGCTGCTGGTCGTAGTAGCCCGCGTCCACGTTGGCGCCATAGATGATGACGCCTCCGTCGGGCTTGAGCTGGCCCACCAGGCAGCGCAGCAGCGTGGTCTTGCCGATGCCGTTGGGGCCGATAAGGGCCACCCGGTCCCCGGCCCGCAGGTGCAGGTTGAAATTTTTGAACAGGGGATGGCCCTGGAATCCCTTTTCCAGGTCCTTGGCGATGAGCACGTCGTCGCCGGGGCGGCGGCGGATATCGAAGGAGAAGCGCACCTTTTGCTCGCTCACCGGCCGCTCCACCTGGGCCTGCTGGATGCGCTCCAGCTTTTTTTCCCAGCTGCGGGCGGCGATGATGGATTTCTCCCGGTTAAAGCTGCGGTAGCGGGCGATGATGGCCTGATGCCGGGCGATCTCCGCCTGCTGCAGCTTGTATTCCTTCATCTGCCGGGTCAAGTTTTCCTCCCGCCGGGCGGCGAAGGCGTCGTAATTGCCCGCGTACTGGGTGAGCCGCCCCATGGACAGCTCCGCCATGGCGTCGCACACCTGGTTGAGGAAATACCGGTCGTGGCTGATGAGCAGCACGGTGCCCTTGTACTTCTTCAGCGTATCCTCCAGCCAGGCGATGGAGGCCAGGTCCAGGTGGTTGGTGGGCTCGTCCAGCATCAAAAGGTCGGGCTGGGACAGCAGGATTCGGGCCAGGCACAGCCGGGTCTTTTCCCCGCCGGAGAGCAGGCGGGCGGGCTGGTCCTCCCGTCCCTTGGCAAAGCCCAGTCCGGCCAGCACCCCCTGGATCAAGCTGGGCCACTGATAGCCCCCCTCCCGCTCGAAGCGCTCGGACAAGCGGGCGTATTCCCGGTTCAGCGCGTCCAGGGCCTGGGGGTCCTGGTGGCACTGGGCGATCTGCTCCTCCAGATGGCGCAGCTTGGCCTCCAGGGCCTTCAGGGGATCGAACACCCGGCTTAGCTCCTCCAGCACCGTGCCCTGGCTGGTGATATCCGCCTGCTGGGACAAGAGCCCCACCGTGGCGCCCCGGAGCACCGACACCGTGCCCTCGTCGGGCTGCATCTGCCCGGCCAGAATCTTGAGCAGGGTGGATTTGCCGCTGCCGTTTACCCCCACCAGCCCCATGCGGCTGCCCTGCTGCAAGGTGAGGTTCACTTCCTTGAGCACCTGGTTCATGACGAAGCTCTTGCTGACGTTTTGCAGTGACGCGATGACCATGGTTTCCTCCCAACGCCCGTTGTCCCTATGGCCTATTGTAAGGGCAGCGACGGGCAAAAGTCAAGGCGGGGACTGGCCCCGGCCCCGCAAAGGCCCCCGCCTTCCGGCCCCCTCCCTCAGGGGGCGGGGGCCGGAAGGCGGCTATTTCATTGGGATCAGTTCGTATTGCCTGCTGCCCAGGCCGATCTCCTCGGCGTGGGCCAGGCAGGTCTTGTACTCCGAGTTGGGGGTGGCGTTCTCGAAGTGGTCGTGATGGTCGCAAAAATCCCGCCGGGCCATCTGCTCCGCTAGCTGGCTGTTGGGCATGGGCTGGGTCTTCAGGCAGGCGTCGGCGCAGGCCTGGTCCAGGGCCAGGGGATCGAAGGAGGCGAACATGCCCACGTTGGGCAAAATGGGCGCGTCGTTCTCCGGATGGCAATCGCAGTTGGGGGAGATGTCCATGGCCAGGGCGATGTGGAAGTTGGGCCTGTCCTGCACCACCGCCTTGGCGTACTCCGCCATGCGGCAGTTCAGGTCCTGGGTGGCCGCGTCCTCTCCAAAGGAGATGGCGTCGAAATTGCACGCCCCGATGCACCGGCCGCAGCCCACGCAATGGGCTTTGTCCACCTGCATCTTGCGGGCCTTCTGGTCAAAGACCAGGCCCTGGTTGGCGCACTCCCGCTGGCAGCGGCGGCAGCCCCGGCAGGCATCCTGGTCCACCGTGGGCTGGCCGTTGGCGTGCTGGTCCTTCTTCCCCGCCCGGGAGCCGCAGCCCATGCCCAGGTTCTTCAGCGCCCCGCCGAACCCGGTCATCTCGTGGCCCTTGAAATGGGTCAGGCTGATGATCACGTCGGCGTCCATCACCGCCCGGCCGATCTTGGCCTTCTCGATGTACTTCCCGCCCTGCACCGGCACCTCCACGTCGTCGGTGCCCTTGAGCCCGTCGCCGATCAGAATGGGGCAGTTCACCGTCATGGGGGTGAAGCCGTTCTCCCAGGCGCAGTACAAATGCTCCAGGGCGTTCTTCCGGCTGCCCGGATACAGGGTGTTGCAGTCGGTGAGGAAGGGCTTGCCTCCCAGCTCCCGCACCACGTCCACCACCGCCCGGGCGTAATTGGGCCGGAGAAAGCCCAGATTGCCCAGCTCGCCGAAATGCATCTTGATGGCCACGAATTTGCCGTCCATATCGATCTGCTCTATGCCCGCCTTGCGGATCAGCCGCTTCAGCTTGCTGGGCAGTCCCTCCCCCAGCTTGGCGCGAAAATCGGTAAAATAGACCTTGGATTTCTCCATGGATGATTCTCTCCCTTCTCCATATCCTTCTTCTTATGTCCTCATTCCCCTTGGCTGGCCGGTCTCAGTGTCCTTCGTCTTGAGAAAATCCCCACGCCGCCTCGGCTCAATGCCGCTCCCGCCATTATACCGCCTGGCTCTTCCTTCTATCTACCCTACCGTGTAAAAGAATCGGGAAAGCCCTCAGCCCTTCCCCTTCCTCCCATCTTCTTTGTATGTATATTTTCATATGCAAAAACAATATAGATATATATTTACTGATTTATCTTATTGAAACGTCCCGTTGCGTCTCTCTTGTTCTTGGCGGCAATCGTAGGTGAGGGGCAGCGCCGGTGGCCAAGCGGAAGGCGGCCCCTCGGGCCGCCAACGAATGAAAGGCGGCCCGAGGGGCCGCCTTCCGGTTAGGGCCCGGTCCGCAGGACCGCGCCCAATCAGAGGGCGGCCCCAGGGGGCCGCCTTCCGGTCGGGGTCGGGCCCGAGGGGCCGGCCCCCGCACTTACTTCTGGCCGATAATGGCCAGGGCATCGCCGATGGTCTTTTCCAGGGCCTCCCTGCCGTAGCGGTCCACCTCGCTGGCGTCCTTGGCGCCATGGGTGAGGCAGCCCGCGCCGCCGATGCAACCGCCCACGCAGGCCATGCCCTCGATGAAGTTGCCGGGCAGCACGCCCTTGCCGGCCTTGAGCAGCGCCACGCGGCACTCCTCGATGCCGTTGCACACCACGGGCTTCACCTCAAAGTCGATGTTCTGCTCCTTGAGGGCCTGGGCCACGGCGTCGGACAGGCCGCCGGAGCGGGCGAAGATGCGGCCGAAGTAGCTGGCGTTGTCCAGCACGTCCACGGGCAGCTGGGACACGTCGAAGTCCCGGCAGTCCAGCAGCGCCTGGAGCTCTTCGAAGGTGAGCACGCAGTCCACCCAGGGCTTGACGGTTTCCAGCTTGGCCTCCGCCTTTTTGGCGGTGCAGGGGCCGATGAACACCACCTTGGCCTGGGGGTCGGTGCCCTTGATGTACTTGGCGATGGCGGCCATGGGGGACAGGTTGTGGGAGATATGCTTGACCATGCTGGGGAACTGGTCCTTCACGTACTCCACGAAGGCGGGGCAGCAGCTGGACATGAGGAAGCCCTTTTCGGCCAATTCCCGGCTCTCGTTCCAGGCCACCAGGTCGGCGCCCAGGGCGGCCTCGATGACGCTGAAGAAGCCCAGCCGCTTCATGGCGGTGATGACCTGGCCCACCTTGGCGTAGCGGAACTGGCTGGAGATGGAGGGCGCCACCACGGCGTACACCCGGAAGTTCTTGCCCTCCTGGCTCTTGCGCAGCAAATCCACCGCGTCCAGCAAAAAGCTCACGTCGGTGACCGCGCCGAAGGGGCACTGGTACACGCAGGCGCCGCAGCTGATGCACATGGAGCGGTTGATACTGGCCACCTGCTCCTCGTCCATGGAGATGGCCTTCACCTTACAGGCCAGCTCGCAGGGGCGCTTGTGGTTCTGAATGGCGGAGTAGGGGCACACCTGGGCGCACCGGCCGCACTCCACGCACTTCTTGGGGTCGATGTGCGCATGCTGATGCTGGTCCAGGCTGATGGCGCCCCGGGGGCAGGCAGCCATGCACCGGTGAGCGATGCAGCCCCGGCAGTTTTCCCCCACCTTATAGGTGCTCACCGGGCACTCGTCGCAGGCGATGGGGATCACCTTGATGACCCGGTCGTCGCTCTTGTCGCCACCCATGGCCAGCTTGACCCGCTCGGCGGCGATGGCCCGCTCCTTGTACACGCAGCAGCGCATGGTGGGCTTGGGCCCGGGAGCGATCATCAGGGGGATATCCAGCACGCCGGTGGCCAGCCTGTCCTCATAGGCGCAGCGGGCCACTTCCCGCAATATCTGGTATTTCAGCTTCTGTACGTCGGTATCAAATATGCGCATACCGTTTTTCTCCCCTTTATCAGAAGTACGAGACCTTAATCCGCTTGCCCAGCTTTTCCAGGGCGCCGGCCAGCGAATCGATCAGCTGAATCTTGATGCCGAAGGTGATGGGCAGATCCGGGTTCTGGTGGGCAGGGTTGATGGCCTTGCCCACGAAGAAGTTGATGTCGGTGGCCCGCTCGATGAGGGCCTGGGCGATCAGGGAGGCGCCGTCCTTCTTGGTGAGCCAGTCCCCGTCCAGGTTGCGCCCCTCCAGGCAGTCTTGGGCGATCTTGAGCACCTTGGAGATGGTGACCACCCCCTCGGTGACCAGGTCCACCCCCTCAATGCGGCTGATGGGGGGCACCTCCGGATCGGGGTAATCGATGGTGGGGATCACCTTCTTGCCCAGGTACCGGGCGGCCACGGAGGAGGTGGTGCCGCCACAGACGATCTTCTCCCCCTCCTTGGCGAAGAACAGATTCATCATCTTGATGTCCTGGTCCGGGGTGGAAGGGGGGCCGATGACCAGGTTCACCGACTGCCGGGCCCGAATGCGCACCACGGCGATGGTGGTGTCGTCCCCGGGCTGGCCGCCGTAGAGGCGGTTGCACTCCTCGGCGATATTGCCCGCCACGTACTTGGCGGAGCTCTCGGGCAGGTAATTGGCCTCGGCGAAATCGATGATGTTGTCCCGGGTCCAGCCGTAGTTGAAGGCAGTGCCCACCCCGGCGAAGGGCGCGCCGTCGCTCATGGCGATGAACAGGTCGTTTTCCTCCACGGGGAAGCGGCTTTCGTGGATGGTCTTGCCCTCCACGGTGCGGGTGGTCACCGGATAGTCGAAGCGCTGGCCGCCCCGCAACGCGATCACCGCCGGATTGTCGAACTGGATCAGCTCCACCATCCTGTTGCGCACCACCCGGATGATGGTGAAGGTGGAATAGGCCACCCCCCGCACCTTGCACACCGGCAGGGTGGCGGCGATGGTGTCGATGCACTCCTCAATGGGCATACCGCCCTCGATCATGGTGCACAGGATCTTGCTGGTGAGGGTGGAGAGGATGTTGGCCTTGACGCCGCTGCCCAGGCCGTCGGCCAGCACCAGGATGGAGCACTCCTCGTTGGAGGCCTGCTCCACCCGGTCGCCGCATAGCTGCTCGCCGTACTTGTTCAGCGATACGTAGCCGGCCTCGGTACAAAGAGAGCTGTTATTCATTCTTCATCGCATCCTTCAGCTTAGTCAGGGCCACCTTGGTCTCCGCCGTGGTCTCGCCCAGCAGGGAGGCGATTTCCTGCACCACCCGCATCTGCTTGTCGATCACCTTGTCGGTGACCTCAATGGTCTGCCGCCTGAGCTCCTGCTCCTGGGCCAAGGCGTTTTCCTGGTCGGTGACGTCCCGCATGATGCTGATGAGGATCTTGTATTGCTTGTCGAAGAGGATGGTCTCCTCCACGAACAGCTTGTACTCGGCGATGTAGTGGCGCTTGTTCACCACGTTGCGCCCGCTGGTGACCACGGCCAGGTAATCGCTGGGGTCCAGCATGCGCACCACCGGGGCGTGCAGGATGTCGTCGGGGCTGCGCAGCTTGAACAGGCGCAGGGCGGCGGAGTTGATCTGCTGCACCACCAGGTCCTCGTCCATCACCAGCACCGCGTTGGGGGTGTTGGCGATGATCTTGTCGGAGAAGGACTCCGCCTTTTCCTTGAGGAAGGGCAGGCACATCTCGATTTCCGCCTTGCCCTGGCACACGGCGATGGCCTTGTCCCGGCAGGTGGGATAGCCGCAGCAGCCGCAGTTGAGCTCCTTTTCCGGGCTGGTCTTGCCCATCTTCTTGAGCACCGCCTGGATGGCCTCGCCTCCCGGCTGCACCCGGTGCAGCCCCGCAGGCTTGACCGGCATGAACAGATCCTTGGGCCCCTGGCCGGGGAAATCCTGGGTCCCGCCGTACTCGGTCACCTTGATGACGCCGGAGAGCCGCTTCTGGCGGTGCTCCCGGATGATGGGCCCGCTGATGCAGCTGCCCTCGCAGGCGGACATCTCCACGAACACCTTGCCCAGCCTGCCGGTGCGCAGCTCCTCCAGGGCGGCCATGCAGTTCTCCACCCCGTCGATGGCTACCCAGCGGTAGCCCTGGGGCCGGTCCATGCTCTTGAGGATGCCGCCGGGGGTGGGATAGAACCGGGAGCGCTTGCCCTCCTCCTCCTGCTCCTCCCCCTGGTAGAAGGCCACGCCCTGGTCGTTCATCCAGGCGGTGAGCTCGTCGAAGGTGAGGCAGGCGTCCACCGCAGGCGCCTCATCCGCCTCCTGCTTCTTGGCGATGCAGGGGCCGATGAACACGGTGTAGGCGGCGGGGTCCTTTTCCTTGATGTCCTTGCAGTGGGCCTGCATGGGGGTGAGCACGTGGGCCAGGTGCTCGATTAAGTCGGGATAATACTTCTCGATGAGCTGATTGATGGAGGGGCAGCAGCTGGAAATGATGGCCTTCTGCCCCGACTGCATCATCTTTTCATAGACCCTGGACACGTACTGCGCACCCACGGCGGTCTCCTGGGCCTGGGCAAAGCCCAGGTTCTTCAGGGTCTTTTCCAGGTCCCCAATATCCTTTACGTCCAGGGCGGCGATAAAGGAAGGCGCCACGCTGGCCACCACCCGCTTGCCCGCCCGCACCGCTTCCTTGACCTTTTCCACGTCCGGGCGTATTTCCTTGGCATTCTGGGGACAAACCACGAAGCACCGGCCGCACAAAATGCACTCGTCGGGTATGATCTCCGCCCGGTTGTTGGCAAAGCTGATGGCCTTCACCGGACAATTGCGGATGCACTTATAACAGTCCTTGCAGTTGTTTTGCCTCAGCCGTATGATATGTTCCCTCATTGGCGGCTATCCTCCCCATCCTTATGCCAGCTTGGGCAATATCTCGCGCTGGAAAAAGCTGTCCACGTCCTGGGGCTTCAAGGAAAACTTGGCGCCATCCAGGGTGACGCACACGCCGTTCTGGCAATCGCCCATGCAGAACTGGCCGGCCATCTCCACCTTGTCCTGCAAGCCGTGCTGGGCCAGCAGCTTTTGCAGGCCCTCAATCACCTGCCGCGAACCTTTCAGATGGCAGGAACTGCCGATGCATACCGTGATCTTCATAAACCCGATTCCTCCTCACTCAGTTTCTCGCTGAGCCGCTTGGAAAGCACCGCCAGCGAGGATACCATGCTCTCGTTCTGCACCAGCACGTGGGGCGGCACCCGCAGCGCCACCGGCGCAAAATTCCATATGGCCCGCACCCCGGCCGCCACCAGCTGATCGCACACCTGCTGGGCGGCCTGGCTGGGCACGGTGATGATGCCGATGGGGATCTTCATCAGGCGCACAACCCCCTCCAGCGCCTCCATGGGCAGCACCCGCTTGCCGCCCACCAGCGGCGCCTCCGCCTCGGCCCGGATGTCAAAGCCGGCCACGATGTCCAGCCCCCGCTGGGCAAAGCCCTGATAGGACAATAGCGCCCTGCCCAAGTTGCCCGCGCCCACCAGCACTGCGGCGTTGGTCTCGTCGTACCCCAGGAAACGCTCAATGTCCCGGATCAGCAGCCCGGTGGGATACCCCACCTTGGGCCGGCCGCCGCAACTCACCGAGGCCAAATCCTTGCGCACCTGGACCTCGTTCAGGCTGAGCGCCTGGGCAATGGTGGTGGCCGACACGTTGGGCGGCTGCTCAGACATGCCTTTGAGATAATTCAAATAGATGGGCAACCGTTTCAGCGTTTGATTGGATATCCCGCTCTTGTCCACGCCCTTTGTCTCCTTCCGGCGGTATTGTAATGCTCCCACGGGCCGGGCGCAATATGGATTAGGCATATGGCTATACACATTTCAGTATAACCATATCGATAACAATTCTCTCATTCGTAACTGCCGTAGGCCACTTGATTGCGGGCCTGAAACAGCTTATCCATAAAATCCTTGTCCAGTTGTGTGAGCTGATAGCGCTGGGGATAGATCAGAGCGTCCCTATACCTGGATGGCGGGTCCGCACAAGGCCGCTGCACCAATTGGCAGCGGTCCGTCCCCTCCCGGGAGGCCGGCGCGGCCCACATGTAGGCGGCGTCCATGCGGGTCAATAGCTCCAACTGGGTGGCGCGCTGGAATACCACAATCCGCTTGTCCCCAGGCGGGGGCTCCTGATCCCGCGGTTCCCCGGCCAAATAGGGCACGGCGGCATCCCCTTGTACGATCTGAATATAAGGGCGAAGATCGGCGCAATAAATGGTCTCCCGCGCCGCCAGGGGATGCCGGGCATTCATCAGCAGCAGGGGCTCAAACTCCCACACCGCATCATGGCTCAGCCCCTTTTCCTGAAGAAAATCCAAAAAATAGCGCTGGCTCCTCACCGGATAGCGAATCACCCCCAGGGCAAAGCTCCCCTCCGCCACGCCGGCAATGGCCTCCATGGCGTTGGCTTCCTTCACCTTCAGATCTATATCCTCCCGGGAATCCTGGGCGGCGGCAAAACGGGCAAAGCCCTCAGCGATATAGCCGTCCCTGGGGATCACGGCGCTGAAGCGCCGCCGCGCCTGAGCACACCGGGATAACAGCCGCATCTTTTCCAGCTCTTCCAGCACCCGATGGGCGCTCTTGAGCGCTTGGCGGCCCCGAGGCGTGGGCACCACGCCCTTGCTGGTGCGCTCAAATATGGCGAAGCCCAGTTGTTCCTCCAGCTCCCGTATGGCCTTGGATAGGTTGGGCTGGGCCATGTACAGGTTTTCCGCCGCCTGGGTAATGGAGCCGGTCCTTTCCACCTCCACCGCGTACTTCAGGTGCAGCGTATTCACGGGCATACCTCCCCACGGTTCCCTTCCTATGGTAAAGCATTTTCGCCACTTTGTCAAAGAAAAAATCATCTGCTTCCTTTCCCTCTCCTCCACCGGCTATGGCTGCGGCTTTGGGAAAGGCCGCAAAAAGGCCCTCCCGCCGCTCCGTGCAGGAGGTGCGCGTAGCCTATGGCGGACCAGGAGCGGCGCGGAATGCAGCAGGCCGCAACATCGGGGCATGGCTGCAGGATTGGCAGTTGGCCACACCGGCGCGAGCAGAACCATTTTATCCATAATTTAACATACGAATTTGCTTCATTTTTGTCCCAAATAAGTCTAATATATAGAGCGTTAGATCGACAGGAGGTGTCCCTATGAAAAACCATATCGCGAAAACCTTGACGGTCCTGCTCATGGCCGCCATAGCATGTTTGCCTCTCTCGGCGGCAGCCCAGCAAACCAGTGCCGTCCCTCAAAGCACTCAAACAGCCCAAAGCGTCAAGCCCTCCCCTTCGGCCGCCCCCAGCGCACAGGAGGATCAGCCGGACGTTACTCCCCAACCGGACGCCACCGCTTCAGAAAATGAAACCGCCCAGGAGAACGTCCTCGACCAGGACGCTGCTCAAGCTGCTTTGGCAGACGAGTCCGTCTTGGAAAGCGACATTACCTCTTATGTCTCCCTCAAGCGAGGCGACCAGAGCGACGCGGTGCGCGCCCTGCAGCAGCGCCTCAGCGACTTGGGGTATATGCCCGGCCCGGTGGACGGCATCTTTGGGTGGGGCACCTACGACAGCGTGCGCCGCTTCCAGCTGACCCTGGACCTGTCCCAGACCGGGACGGCGGACGAAGCGCTTCAACAAAAGCTGTTCGCCGAGGATGCTCCTGCCTTCAACCGCTACGTCAGCGTACGCAAGGGCCAGAATACGGTGCGGGTCAAGGATATGCAGCAGCGGCTGAAGGACCTGGGGTACCCCTACGTCAAGGTGACCGGTTCCTTTGACGGCAGCACGCTGAAGGCGGTACACCTGTTCCAGTGGGACAACGGATACGAAGAGAGCAGCACCATGTCCTCCGCACAGCTGCAAAAGCTGTATGGTTCGGCCAAATCCTACACCCGCTATGCGGCCCTGAGCAAGGGCGACAAGGGGCTGCGGGTAGAGCTGATGCAGCAGCGGCTGAAGAAGCTGGGGTATTACGAGGGTAAGGCCAACGGTCGGTACAACCAAGCCACCAAGGAGGCGGTATCGGATTTCCAGACCGCGGCGGGGTTGAAGGCCACCGGCAAAGCCAACGCCAAGACCCTGCGCAAGCTGTACGGCAAAAAGGCGCCCGTCAAAGACGATCCGGTGGTTCCCACGCCCACGCCTCAGCCGGTTCCCACGCCCACGCCTCAGCCCCAATAAGTCCATAGGCTAGATAGCGCCGCCAGCCGCCTTTCCCGGTCCTTACGGACCGAAAAAGGCGGCTGGCTTTGGTTCGCCCTCCATCGCGACGGCGTTAGCCGCTGCGATGTTTCAGGCCGTTGTGGGGATGCGGTGGAGCGCAAAAGGTCGGTGGGCGGTTGGAGGACTGTGAGATGCCCCCTCGCCCCGCAAAAAAAGCTGACGTGCGGTCACGTCAGCTTTTTTGGGGGATATGGCGTTTAGCGGCTGGTGAACCAGGCCAGGGTTTTGCCGCCCATCAGCCGGTTTAAATCTACATTGCCTGAAATGCCCGGCACCGAGCCCTTGCTGGTGTATTGGTGAAGGTCGCAGGCGTAGGAGGGGGTGGAATCTACCTTGCCCGTGTTGCCGCCATAGTGGGGAAGCCAGATGAAATCTACCAGCGAGGTGTCCAGCTTGTAGGTGCTGTACAGGTGGTGGGCAATGTAGTAGCCCGTCTTTTTGGCGCCCAACGATTTAAGCGTGGTCATGTAGGCCTCGATCATGGCCTTGGTCAGGCGGCTCTCCTCCACGTCGTATACGTAGAACAGCGGCTTGTGGGGACTGGCGATCTTCCAGGTGAATTGGGCTTCTTCCTTGGCCTGGGCCACCGAGGAGCACTTGCCGTAGTAGTACACGCCAAAGGGAATGCCGTACTGCTCGCACTTGCTTACGTAGTATTCAAAGCTGGCGTCCTCGCCAATGCCCAGCGGCGCCGTCTCGGTTCGGGTGACGCCGCAGCGCAGAATCATCAGGTCCACGTTCTTGGCAATTTTGTCCCAGTCCATCTTGCTGGCGTCGTTGTGCTGGGAGATGTCCACGATCACCGCTGCGGTGTTGTTCACCACGATCTTGCACTTGGCGGTCTTGCCGTTGGCCGTCTTGGCGGTGATCACCGCGGTGCCCTTGCTCAGCCCCAGCACCACCCCGTTCTGGTCCACGGAGGCCACTTTGGGTTTGCTGGAGGACCAGGCGATCTTGGCGGTCAGGCCCAGAGGTTTCGGCGTAGCGGTGAGGGTGAGGGATTCGCCCTTGATCAGGGTGGCCGAGGTCACGTCCAGGGTGAGGCCCGTGACGCTGGCTGAGGTCCCGGTCACCGTCACCTGGCAGTTTTTGCTCCGCTCTCCCACCTGGGCGGTGATCACCGCCTTGCCCGGGCCCACGGCGGTTACCATTCCGCTCTGGTCCACGGTGGCCACCGAGGTATCCGAGGAGCTCCACTGGGTCTTTTCAAAGATGGCCGACGCGGGGGAGCGGGACAGGGTGAGAGACGCCGATTTGCCCACCGTCAGCGACAGGCTGGTCTTGGACAGCTTTATGCCCGTCAGGGTGGTATAGGTATCGTATTTTTTGCTGAGATTGGCGACTTTCAGGGCGATGGTGCTGTTGGCGGCGCTGCTGGCGATGCCCAGGGTAGGCAGTACCGCGCCCCGCTTGACGTAGGTCTGGTTGTAGCTCTCCATCTGCTTTTTGTACTGGGCCTGGGTTACCTTTTCCCCGTT
>DVHZ01000152.1 GCA_018711685.1 Candidatus Excrementavichristensenella intestinipullorum
TCTTTGCCGTGCCGGCAATCGCCCAGGGCGCGGCGGTAGAAGGCGATTGGGAACTGATTTGCGTTGTGGTTGACGGCATCACCTACGAAGACCTGGATCAGCAGGGCCTGTCCATGACCATGCGCCTGGAAGCGGACGGAACGGGGGTGCAGACCATCGACGACGAAGTCTATCCCGTCACATGGGTAGAGGCGGAGGGGGAAATCCTGATCGATGATGGCGGCGGTCCCATCCCCTATATCCTGCAGCCGGACGGCGCCCTGCTGGGCGAGGTCTCCACCGGCAACAGCATGACCTTTGTGCCGGCAGCGGCGGCGGATTCCGTCGCGGGGGCGTGGCAGATGACCGTCGCCCAGTCCGAGGGCATCATCATCACCGATACGTCCACATTGGGCATTGAATTGAGTTTGCTGCTCAACGAGGACGGCACGGGCATGCTGTTCTCCAGCGAGGGCGATAGCGCCTGCACGTGGACCCAGAGCGGCGCCGCCGTTACGATTATGATGGAAGACAGCCAGCCGCAGTCCTTTGTCCTGCAAGGGGATGGCACCCTGGAATGGGTCGTCAACGGCGTCATGCTCATCCTGACCCGGACGGACGGCGTCCCCGCGGCCCAAGCGCCTGAGGTTTCGGAAAACGAAGCCGTCGTATCGGAATACGGCTTCCGCGTGGAGCTGCCCCAGGATTGGGTGGCCATTGACAGCGAATACATCGCCCAGATCATAGAAAGCGTGGGTGAAGCCATCGCCTCGGCAAACGGCTTGGACCAGAGCCTGCTGGACCAGCTTGCCGCCTCCAATACCAGCCTGTACTATGCCCCCGACATGACCGCCAATTTCAACGTGGTCCGGGAACCCGCAGGCAATGTGACGATGGACAATTTTGCCGCGCTGGAGCCTTCTTATCAGCAGCTCTTCAGCACGCAGGGCATTACCGATTTCAAACTCAGCGGGCCGGTGGAAATCGGCGGAAACGCCTACTATGTCGGTGCCTTCACCGGGCTGGCAGGCCTGGAGCAGACGCAGTATTTCTGCGTGGCCAACGGCTACATCTATACGATTACCCTGACCAACGTATCCGACAGCGACGCCCAACAGATCATGGAGAGCTTTGAAATCCTGTAAGCGCCGCCCGGCTTCGGCTTTGCAGCGGGCAAGCTGCTGTAGAGCCGAAACCGGAATCCGGCATCTCTCTGAACCCAAAGATGGAAGGCGCCTATGTATCGCTTCGCAAAACGCCTGACGGCCATTTTGTTCGCCGCGTGCTTCTTATCCGCCGCCGCGGCGCCGGAAGCCGCTGCCCGCAGCCCACGGATTCTGCTCATGTGCTGCTATCAGCAGGAGGGCTGGGGGAACAGTTCCTCGGCTACCTTCCTGGACGATGAAGGGCGTATCTGGCGGTATGAAAGCGATGGCCCCCTGCCGGATACGGAGGAAGCGCGGCTTGCGTTTCTGGCGGAAACGGATCGGGCCGTCCCCATAGGGCAGATGGACTTCTGGCGCTTGCTGGATCTGCTCAGCCTCATTCAGTGGGCCCAGCCATGGCCCCTGGAGCCGCAGCCCCCGGGCGGGGCGGACTATGGCCTAAACACCTATAGCGCCGTGCGCTACGGCGCGGAGGGAAGCGCGGAAGTGATTCCCCTGGCCGTCTCGGGCGACCGGGCGGCGGAAAACCTGGAGCCCAACGCCTATGCGCTGTATGTGGCGCTGTTTCGCGAAATCGCGGTTCATGAAACGGCCGATCCCACATGGCTGCAGCCCATGAACATCCCCCGGGAGCCGTTGGCGGCGTTTTTCGGCTTGGAGGAAACCCTATTCCAGGATGCAACCCTGACCCTCTCCTTTTTCGATCCCCAGTGGGGTGAGCGCGAGTATCCCCTGGAGGAAGGCGAAATGCGGGAAAAACTGAATTGGCTGGCCGGCCTGACGGTAACCGTAAAGCAAAGTGCCCTGCCCTATGGGGAGCCCACCTGCGTATACAGGCTTTATTCTCCCCAGGGCGAAGAGCTGGCGGCCTTCCAGTTCTTCCACGACCTGCTGTTGACCGGCGACGGCCTGTACGCTGTGGAAATGGGCGGTTCCCAAACGCCGTGAATGTTTCGCCCCATCGGGAAAAAGGGCCGGGTCAACTGCCCTCTTCACCTTTCGACTATGTGAGGAGTATTGCCATGAAAAAAATCTTCAGCATCGTGCTTCTGCTCATCTTGGCGCTGCCGGCCTGCTGGGCCTGGGCCCAGGAAGACAGCGAGCGGATCGCCGCCCATTCCGTGGAGGCAATTCAGCAGCGGGGAACGCTGCGGGTGGCCCTCCAGTCCGGGAACAGCAAGATGAGCTATCGGGTGCCCGAGGGAATCAAAAAATACGCCGGCCGTGGGGGAGAGCCCGCCGGCTATGTGCCCATGATCTGCCAACAGCTGGCCGAGGACCTGGGCGTGACGCTGGAATACGTGTTCTACGACGCGGCGGAGCAGCAGATCCAAGCCGCCGAAAACGACGAGGTGGACTTTTCCGCCAACGTGTGGAGCATCACCGATGAACGCCTTGAGCGCTATACCATGACCGATAACATCCTGGTCACGGCCATTGAGGGGGACGAGGTCTTCCTCCGGGCCGATCCGGAGCATCCCGGCAGCCCGCTGATCGACGGCGAGGAGGAGCTGGCCACGGCGCGCATCGCCGCAGTAGCCGCAACGGTTCAGGCCACCAATACCCACTTGCAGTATCCCGAAGCGGAGGTCGTCACCTATGCCGGCAACGACGCCGTGCTGGAGGCGCTGCTGGCCGGCGAGGCGGACGCCGCTGTGTTTACCACATTTGACAAGGCGTTTGCCGACATCCTCGTGGACGCCATCGTTGACGGGCAGATCTGTCAGTGCGGGTACGACATCGTCAACCCCGAAATCAAGGGCGTGGGCTTTATCCTCATGAAGGGCAACACCGGTCTGTGCGACTATATCAACCAGCGGCTGGCCCAGTACAGGAAAGACGGCTTACTGCAGGAATTAAACGACTTGAGCGAAAGCGAAGCAAAGGCCATGGGCATCATCTGAGGCCAAGCTGGAAGCCCGTATCATGTTTTACGTCATATCATGGTCTGGCCTTATAAAATTCTGACTTATTCCACGGAAAGTATTCCAGGACACGGAAAACCCAAAAAACCGGGGATAAACCGGAAAAGCCCGCGCCTTAAAGGAGCGGGCTTTGGTGCTGAAAGCGGGACTCGAACCCGCACGCCCTTACGGACAGGAGATTTTAAGTCTCCGGCGTCTGCCGTTCCGCCATTTCAGCATCATATCTATTATATCAGAAACTTCCCCCGGTGGCAATGGGAAAAAATGCGTCAGGAATGAAATAAGTGAAATATTTAAGTCATAAGTGGTTTACAACTTCGACATTGTATGGTAGAATACAGGCAGGACGGGAAAGGAGTGACGGCAAATGAAGCGAATCGTGCAAGTAGCGCTGCTGGCGCTGTTGTGTTTGATGGTATGCGTCCCGGGCCAAGCGGCCACGAAGCTGAGAGGATATACCCTGATCGTAGACGGGAAAGAGGTGGAGCTCAACCTGAAAACCGGCTACCTGTACCGCAGCGGCAACACGCTGATGGTGCCGGTGGAGGCGCTGTGCGACGCCATGATGCTCAAGTGCACGCTGACCAATAACGCCAACGCCCTGATCCAGGACGCGGAAGGCAACCAGGTGAGCCTGCGCTATGGGGTGAAAAAGGTGCAGGTAAACGGCAAGGTCCAGACCCTGCGCACCAAGGTAGCCCGGCAGGACGGGCAGATCCTTACCGCCGACGTCAAGCTGCTGGGCTATCTGGGGGCGAAATACAAGCAATACACCCCTGCGGCGGCCCGCAAGCTGGGCTACAACAGCGGCGCGCTGGTGGTGGACACCACGGGCAACGGCACCCAATTGCCGGACATCACCCCGGCGGCCGACGAGCTTCCTCAGCAGGCCCTGGAGGCTGCCAAGACCACCTCGCAGCTCATCACCGTGGAATACAACGCGAAACAGGGCAATGCCCAGCTCACCTTCTATCAAAAGGACAAGACCGGCTGGCACAAGCAGTTCGCCTCGGTGAGCGCCTACGTGGGCAAGAACGGCATCGGCAAGACACAAGAGGGAGACGGCAAGACCCCCAGCGGCGTCTACGGGCTCAGCCAGCCCTTCGGCATCCTTCAGAGCCCGGGTACCAGCTTGGGCAAGTACGTGCAGGTGACCAAATACCACTACTGGTGCGACGATCCCTCTTCCCGGTACTACAACCAACTGGTGGACACCCGCACGGCTACCGATTTTAAGGCCAGCCAGGGGGAGCACTTAAAAAGCGTAAGCCCGGAATACAACTACGGCATCTTCATCGAGTACAACAAGGAGGGGGAAGGGCGCAAGGGCTCGGCCATCTTCCTGCACTGCAAGGGCAACAGCAAGACCACCTCCGGGTGCATCGCAGTGGAGCAAAGCGTGATGAAGGCGCTGCTGCGGCAGCTGAAGCCCGGGGCCAAGATCGTCATCTATTAGGGCCTTTTCTTCCATCGTTTCCGCTGTAAGAAGCCGCATTGCCGCACCGCAATGCGGCTTCTTTGACCGATGGACTCTTTACCGGGCCTGCCCGCTATGGTTTGGGCCGTCATGTAACGGCGGAGAAAGCCTAGTCAGCGAAAACCGCAGTAAAAATCCTCCATCCTTCCGCCCGCCTTTGCCCTGGAAGGATGGGGGATTTTTTCGGAGATCATGTGGCCCTTTGGGGCAGACTGGGCCCGGCGGCGGGGCGCATCTCGGTGAGCTGGTCCCAATAGCGCTTGGGCATATGGGTGCGCTGGCAGAGGGGATTTTCCCGTTGGGGAATGGAAACCGCCTGGAAGAAGCCACGCCACAGCCGCTGGAATGCCAGCTCCTCTGCCCCAGGGCCATCCTGGCGGAAATCCTGGAGGGGAACGACCCGGCTACGGCCCCTGGCGCACAGCAGGGCTTCCCGGTGGGTTTCGTCGTAGATCAACAGGGCTTGGGCGGCAAAGCGTTCCCGGAAGTGCTCCGCCAGCAGCGGCAGCACCCGGTTTTTGGGCTGAATCACCGCGCTGAGCGCTTCCCCCCGGACCTGGAACCGGACGAAGCCCTTGTACAGATGGGCCTCCCGTTCCAGGTGGCACACCGCCCGGCGCAGGCGGCACACGGTGGGGTCCGCCATATCCTCCAGCACCAAAGGCCCCTCCCGAAAGCCCCGGCGCAGTAGGGCCAGCAGATACAGTTCCCGGCCGGCCAGGGCGGTCAAGTGGGCTCGCTGCGCAAATTCCAGGACCTGGGGCCCAATTTTGCCGGCGATGGCCCGGCTCACCCGCCGGGCCTGATCCGGATCGGTATGGATGGTGAGCTCGGGGAACAGCAGGGCGGGCATTTCGTCTCCAGCCAAGATCAAGGCAGGCTCTTCCCGTGCGCGAATGGCCCGGTAAATACAGCACAGAAAGCCGGAAAAACTTCCATCGTAGCGGTAGACCGTGGCGTCCATATTTCTTCCTCCCCTATGTATTTCCGCGCCCTGCAGGGCGGCGCCCGGCTGGTACGGAGAGATTTTTCCCCCGGGTCTCAGAGTTGTCCGGTGAGACATTGAAGCTGGTCCTCCGGGGTGGGATCGAACAGGCTGATCTGCTGGTAGGGCCGGGGCGGACGGCCTCCGGTGAGGGCCGGATAGATGAACCTGGGCTCCATGCGCACCCCGGGCATCATGCGGCCCCGGCAGGTGATAAAGAACATGGCCCGCTTCATCACCACCCCGATGCGGCCCAATCCGGCGAAATCCAGGGGCCCCAGCCGCCGGTTCTGCAAGATGCGCCAGGCGCTCTTCACCCCAATGCCCGGCACCCGCAGCAGCGCCTCCTGAGGGGCGGTATTCACCTCCACGGGAAAGCGCTCCAGATGGTCCAGGGCCCATTGGCACTTGGGATCCAGCATGGGGTCCAGGTTGGGGCGGTCCGGGGTCAGCAGTTCCTCGGCCTGAAAGCCGTAAAAGCGCATCAGCCAATCGGCCTGATACAGCCTGTGCTCCCGCAGCAGGGGCGGCTTGGCGTCCAGGGCGGGCAGCTTGGGGTCCTCCACCACCGGCACGTAGGCCGAGAAGAACACCCGCTTGAGTTGATAGCGCCGGTAAAGCGCCTGGGACAAGAGCAATATGTGCCGGTCGCTCTCCGGGGAGGCCCCAATGATCATTTGGGTGCTCTGCCCCGCCGGGGCGAAGCGGGGGGCGTGGCGGTACAGCGCCAGCTCGTTCCGGCTGCGCAAAATGCCCCCCTGGATCTGCCCCATGGGCCCCAGGATGGCCAAGCGGCTCTTGTCCGGGGCCAGAGCGGCCAGGCTACCCTCCGAGGGCAATTCGATGTTCACGCTGAGCCGGTCGGCCAGCATCCCCATCTGGGCGATAAGCGCCGGGTCCGCCCCCGGAATGGCCTTGGCGTGGATGTAGCCCCCAAAGGCGTACTCCCGGCGCAGCAGGCGCAGGGTCTCCAGCATCAGTTCGCAGGTGCGGTCCGGCGTGCCCCGCACCGCGCTGGACAAAAACAGCCCCTCGATGTAGTTGCGCCGGTAAAAGCCCATGGTCAGCTCCGCCAGCTCCCGAGGCTCAAAGGTGGCTCGAGGGACATCCTTCCCCCGCCGGTTGACGCAGTACCGGCAATCGTAGGCGCAGGCGTTGCTCTGCAGCACTTTCAGCAGGGATACGCATCGCCCGTCCCCGGTAAAGCTGTGGCAGATCCCGCAGGCCGCCGCGCTGCCCAGGGCGCCTGGCCGCCCCCGCCGGTTCACTCCGCTGGAGGTGCAGGCCGCGTCGTACCGGGCCGCCTCCGCCAGCACCGTTAGCTTGTCCATAAGGTCCATGACCGCTCCCTCCCATAAACCAAACATATGTTCTATACTCCTATTATACCATACCCTATGCCCAGCGCAAGCGAACGCCAGATTAAATTGCGCCCCTTTTCCCCGGCGGCGGATTGTGGTATAATACGGGAAGCATAAGGGGGAGGAAGGGAAATGGGTAAAATAGACATCGTAGGGAAAATCGGTTCCATGGCCATGATCCGGGAGGACAAGCGTTCCATCGACTACAACATCATCTCCCAGGTGGCGGACGAGCTGCGGCCTGGAATGGTATGGGTGACCAGCGGCGCCACCGAGATCGGGCGACTGGATTATATCAAGCGTACCGGCAAGGAGTTGGAAGGGGACAAAAACGAGGTGAAAGCCGACTACAGTGCCCAGGGCCAGGCCATCTTGATGAGCAACTACCGGCAATTCGCCAGGCCCGAATACTCGCTGAGGCAAGTATTGGTGGAGCACCAGCACTTCAACGACCCGGTGAAGCGGGACTACATCAAGCGACTGCTCAGCCGTTGCCCGGAGCAAAACGCGGTGCCCATCGTGAACTACAACGACCCGGTTTCCGACGAGGAGGTGCGCAAAATGGAACTGACCAACCTGCGCATCCGCCACGCGGAGGAAAACGTGGTGGAGTGCGTGGACAACGACGAGACCGCCGCGGTGATCTGCGAACTGGTGGGCGCCCGGTTTCTGGTGATTCTGTCCTCTACCGAGGGCATCTACCGGGACCCTAAGGACCCATCCACCCTGGTGCGCAGCGTGCTGTGCGCCGACGGGGAAACCCTGCTCAGCCGCATCCGCACCCTGCAGGATAGCTGCGTGGGGGCCAGCCGGGCGGGCGCCAACGGCGCCAGGGCCAAGCTGGAATTCGCGGTGAAGCCAGCCCTGCACGGCGCCACGGTCATCATCGGCCATGCCCGGCACAAGCTCAGCGACCTGCTCAGCGGCGCGGTGCCCCACACCCGCATCGGCATCACCGGTTAATCCAACGGCCCGCCGGGCAGAGGCCAGCCGCTAGGCTTGAAGGAATTCCCTGGGCAAGTGGCAAAAGGAGCTCACTTTGCTGGCACAGCAGGTAAAAATCACCCCCAGTCTCCATGCCATCCTGCTATTTCTGCCCCTGCGGTCCCCACCAACGCCCCGGTCCCGGCGCACGGGCGGCCCGGCTTCGCC
>DVHZ01000153.1 GCA_018711685.1 Candidatus Excrementavichristensenella intestinipullorum
CCGCCCC
Organism: Candidatus Excrementavichristensenella intestinipullorum; assembly: GCA_018711685.1. Classification (GTDB taxonomy): domain Bacteria; phylum Bacillota; class Clostridia; order Christensenellales; family Aristaeellaceae; genus Excrementavichristensenella; species Excrementavichristensenella intestinipullorum. The sequence continues at coordinate 8 of DVHZ01000153.1, forward strand.
GCCGCAGGCGGGGCGGGCGGGGGCCCCGGTGGGCCGGGCATAAAATCCGGGAGGCGCCTGCAAAGCAGGCGCCTCCCGGATTTTATACGCAAACCGCCAGAAAGGTGGATTAGCCCACCAGGGTAGAGGCCAGCACTTCGCCGCACAGCTTGCCCGAAGTGAGGGCCCAACCGTTGGCCGCGCCGCCGAAGGTGACGTAGGCTTTCTTCTCGCTGAACAATACGCCCATGCTGTCGGTACCCACGGCGTACAGGCCCTCGATGGGGGTAGCGCCGTCGGCCTTAAGCACCTGGAAGTTCTCGTTGATATCCAGGGCACCGCAGGTGGTGTAGCAGTAGGGCGCGCCGATCAGGGCGTAGTAGGGGCCTTCACCGATCTTATCCAGATACTGGGCAGCCTTGCCGAACTGCTCGTCCACGCCGCTCTCGCAATAGCCGTTATAGGTTTCCACGGTGTTCACCAGGGTTTCGGGCTCGCAGCCGATCAGAGCCGCCAGCTCCTCCAGGGTATCGGCCTTGTAGGCGATGCCCCGGGACACCGCGTCGTCCAGCACCTCATAGGCGTTGGCGATGGGGGTGTTGGCGGGGATAGCGCCCTGATAGCCAAGGTAAATGGTGGCCGGGCCGCTGACCTCGTAGGCAAAGCCCTCGTCCCGCAGGCCGTCGATCTGCTCGCTGCTCCATATGCTGTAGAACCGGGGCCCGGCGATCCAGCTGTTGAGCATGGCTACCTGCTCCTCGGTGGTGAAGCGCTGGCCGTGGCTGTCCACCGCCAGGCTGCTGGCGGAGATGGCCATATCCAGGGGCAGGTCGCCGGAGGACCACACCTGAGGCCGGCCGGTGCGGGCGCCGATCTGGCCCTCAACCACGTTGGTCTCATAGCCGGGCAGGAAGGCGATGGTGCCGGCGTTGTGCACCATGGGGGGCATACCGATGTTGTAGGTGCCCGCGCCGATGTCCAGGGCAGCCTGGATCATCTTGCCGTCGTTGGTGGTCAGGCCGTAGCACTTCCAGTCACCCTTGAGTTCAAAGTACTCGTTGGACAGGTAGGTTTCCTCCATCTCGGCATTGCCGGCAAAGCCGCCGGTAGCCAGCACCACCGCGTCGGCATAGATGGTGTACTCGGTGCCGTCCACCAGGTTGCGGGCCTGGACGCCCACCACCTTGCCGTCCTCATCCTGGATGAGGGCGTAGGCTTCGGTCTCCAGCATGTAGCTGCCGCCGGCCTGGAGGAAGTCCTCCACGATGCCGTCGAAATACCGGGCGATATAGGCCTTGTTGGCACCCAGGGAATTGGGCAGGTACTGGTATTTGCAGGCGTACACGTCCGCCTCGGTGAAGCCGGTCTTGGGCACGTAGTCGAACTCAAAGCCGTGCTCGTAGTGCAGCCAGTCCAGGGCCTCGCCGGACTCGTACATCATCATGTCTACCATTTCTTCCTTGGCGTCGCCCTCGGTGTAGGTGAGCCAAGCGTCCCGCATGGCCTCCACGTCGATCCAGTCGTTGCCCTCGTTGTACTCCTCCTGGATGCGGGGGGGATTGATGGCCATCACTTCGCTGGTCAGGCCGGTGGTGCCGCCGTAGCGGCCGTTCTTTTCGATGACCAGCACCTGGGCGCCGTTCTCAGCCGCGCTCATGGCGGTCATGGTGCCGGAGCCGCCCATGCCCACCACCAGCACCTGGGTGTGTATCTCCTCCTGGCCGCCGGTCTTTTCCGGCACGGTGTAGAAGGCCTGCACGGCGGCGGGATCGCAGCCCGCAGCCTCCAGCGCCTGGACGATGCAGTCCTCCACGGCGGTCTTCACCGCGGCGCTGGTCATGGTAGCGCCGGTGATGCTGTCCACCCGCACGGACTGGTTCTCCAGCATCCGGGGAATCAGTTTGTCTACCACGCAGTCCACCATGGGCGGGGTGTCCGCCAGATTGACCTCGTCCACCTTGATGTCGATGATCTGATCGTGGCTGAGGATGGTGGTGACGGTGATGGGCTCGCACATGGCGAAGCCGGTGGCCTGGGCGGTATAGGTGCCCGCGGCCATGTTCACTTCGGGAATTTCCTGGGTTACCAGCCCGGCGGCGGCCATGGCCTCATAGGCGGCCTGGCGCACGGCGGAAGAGGACACGGTGGCGCCGGTGACGCCGTCCACGTCCCAGGTGCCGTTTTCCAGCATCAGGGCGGGCATCTGCTCCACGGCCATGCTGCCCACGCCGGCGGTTTCTCCGTCGCCTACGCAGGTCACGCCGGTGAGCGCGCCATTTTCCACTTCGATGGTCACGGTAATGTCGCCGCCGAAGCCCGGGGCGGTGGCGCTGAAGGTTTCGGCCATAGCCGGAACCGCCAGCAACAGGGTCAAGCATAGCAGCAGAGTGAGGATCCGTTTCATGGTTTTCCCTCCTCAAAATTTTTGCGCATAAGCGCTTGCCAAGGATACTATAAACTCTCCAGGGCATGGAGAGTCAAGGGGGTTGAGAAAGTTTTCACATAGCGCCCCCGCGCCCTTGACAATGGACGGGAATTCAGCCTATAATGCCCAAAAAAACAGAAAGGAAAAGGGGCTTGAAATATAAAATAGGAACCATATCCCGGCAAAGCGGTCTAGCGGTTCAGACGCTGCGGGAATACGCCGACAGGGGGCTTCTGGAGGCGGATACAAATGGGGAGACCCGTTACCGGTATTTTGATGCCAACGCGGTAAACAAAGCCAGCGCCATCCGCCGCCTTCGCATGATGGGCTTTACCTTGGCGGAGGTGACCGAGTTGATCTCCAGCGCCTCCCACAGCCGCTACGCCCAGCTGCTGGGGCAGCTGCGCCAGCGCAGGCAGGAGCAGCTGGATCAGCTGAAGGAGGTCATCACTCTGCTGGAGGAGCACCAGCGGCAAACGGACTGCTTTCCCCAGGCCCTCTACCAGGGCGCTCTGGTTCGCTCTCAGGGGTATTACTGCCTGGATTACCGGAAAAACGGCCAATTGTTGTGCCAGAGCGAGGCGCAGCGGGCGCTGCTCACCCAGTGGATGGACCAGGCGCTGTATACCCGGAACTACTCCCCCATGCCCATGGCCGCTCTGGAAGGCGCTCAGGTGGATCATGTCATCGGACTGGCTATACCGGAAAAGTACGCCTCCCACGTTCCCCTGACCCAGCCGGTATACCGCCGCCCCCCTCAGCGGTGCGCCCTGTTCTGCATCCGCCACGACGACGGCCCCGCCCTGCTGGGGGAAGGCGCCCAGAAAGTGCGGCGCTACATGGCGGAAAACAAGCTGACGGTGTGCGGCCAGCCCTATTTTATCGGGGAACTGCCGGTATTCGAGGCGGGGGAAAAGGTATTCTACGGCTGGCTGTTTATCCCCGTGGAAGAGGCCTGCGCCGGAAATGAAGGCCCGGACGGCGGGAGCGCGGGCCCTGAGGCAGGAGATGTGAGGCCGGGCGGCGGGAACGCGGACCCGGCGGAAAGGAGCGAAAAAACATGCGGGCCTATGAACGACTGCTGAAGTACGCCGCCTACGACACCGCCTCCCGGGAGGCGAGCCAAAGCGTGCCCAGCACCCCGGGGCAATTGATCCTGGCCCAGGCGCTGGCCGAAGAAATGAAGGCATTGGGCCTGGAGGACGCCCGGGTGGACGCCCACGGATACGTGTACGGTTCCATTCCGGCCAACGCGCCGGGGCAGCCCGCCATCGGCCTGATCGCCCATATGGACACGGTGGACAACGTGCCCTGCCAGCCCATAAACGCCCGGGTAATCGCCTTTGACGGAAGGGCGGCGGCGCTGAACGGCCAAGGGGAAAAACTCTCGGTAGACGCCTATCCCTTCCTGAAGAAATACGCGGGGCAGCACCTGGTGGTCACCGACGGGGGCACCCTGTTGGGGGCGGACGACAAGGCGGGGATCGCGGAGATCCTCACCCTGTGCCAGCGGCTCATGGAGGCGGGGGACATCCCCCACGGCAAGGTGTGCGTGGCCTTCACCCCCGACGAGGAAATCGGCCGGGGCACGGACTTCTTCGACCTGGCCGGGTTTGGGGCCGACTTCGCCTATACCGTAGACGGGGGCGAACTGGGGGAGATCGAGTACGAGAACTTCAACGCCGCCGGGGCCCAGGTGGTGTTCCACGGGGTGGACATTCACCCGGGCAGCGCCAAGGACAAGATGAAAAACGCCCTGCGCATGGCCTGCGAGCTGGTCCAAATGTTGCCCGCCGCCCAAAGCCCGGAGCATACCCAGGGCTACGAGGGCTTTTACCACGTGACCCAGATGGGCGGAAGCGTGGAGCGGGCCTGGGTGCGGCTCATCCTGCGGGACCACGACATGGACAAGTTCCAGGCCCGCAAGGCCCTGGTGGGCAGCGCCTGCGCTTACCTGGAGGCCAAATACGGCCCCGGCTCTGTGGAGCTGGACATGAAGGACAGCTATTACAACATGGCCAGCCTGCTCAAGGACCGCCAGGACATCCTGGACCGGGCGATCAAGGCCATGGAGGATTCGGGGGTAACCCCCGTCATCGGGCCCATCCGGGGCGGCACCGACGGGGCCCGTCTCACCTATATGGGCCTGCCCTGCCCCAATTTGTCCACCGGCGGCATGAACGGCCACAGCCGCCACGAGTGCGCCTGCGTGGAATCCATGGACAAGATGGTGGAGGTGCTCCTGCGCCTGGTCACCGCCCGCTGAGGCGGCCCGCCGCGGGGCGCTGGACGAAGGAAACGCGCCGGAGAAAATTTGCCGGAAACAGCCGCCGGGGACAGCCGCCCGGGGCGGTCCCGCCAGGCGGGGGCCTAGGGCGGCGGATTCGGCGGGGCGCAAATTAACCCACCCTGGGTTGCATGGGGAAAAACAGGCGGGTATAATCCAAAATGACCACATTTTTTATGCGGCGCGCCCGCAAGGAGGACGGAAACGGATGCTGAATTACGACTTTGTGAAGCAGGCGGACCCGGAAGTGTTCGCCGCCATGGAAATGGAATTGACCCGCCAGCGCCAGCACATCGAACTCATCGCTTCGGAAAACTTCGTCTCCCCTGCGGTGATGCAGGCCATGGGTTCCCACCTGACCAATAAATACGCCGAAGGCTATCCGGGCAAGCGCTACTACGGCGGCTGCCAATATGTGGACGTGGTGGAGGAGCTGGCCCGGCAGCGGGCCTGCGCCCTGTTCGGCGCGGAGCACGCCAACGTGCAGCCCCACGCCGGCGCTCAGGCCAACCTGGCGGTGTACTTCGCCCTGCTGGAGCCGGGCGACACCATCCTGGGCATGAACCTGGCCCACGGCGGCCACCTGACCCACGGAAGCCCGGTGAATATGTCGGGCAAGTACTTCCGCATCGTGCCCTACGGCGTGCGCGAGTCCGACGAGACCATCGACTACGAGGCGCTCTACCAGCTGGCTCAGACCGAAAAGCCCAAGCTCATCGTGGCCGGCGCCAGCGCCTATCCACGCAAAATCGACTTTAAAAAGTTCCGGGAAATCGCCGACGCCTGCGGCGCCTACCTGATGGTGGATATGGCCCACATCGCCGGCCTGGTGGCGGCGGGCGAGCACGAGAGCCCGGTGCCCTACGCCGACGTGGTCACCACCACCACCCACAAGACCCTGCGGGGCCCCCGGGGCGGCATGATCCTGTGCAAGGAGCAGCACGCCAAGGCCATCGACAAGGCCATCTTCCCCGGCACCCAGGGCGGCCCCCTGGAGCACATCATCGCCGCCAAGGCGGTATGCTTCAAGGAAGCCATGAGCCCCGAATTCAAAGCCTATCAGCACCAGATCGTGCTCAACGCCCAGGCCCTGGCCAAGGCGCTGATGGACAAGGGGCTGAAGCTGGTGTCCGGCGGCACCGACAACCACCTGATGCTGATCAACCTGACCGGCACGGGCATCACCGGCAAGGCCCTGGAAAAGCTGCTGGGCGACGCCAACATCACCGCCAACAAGAACACCATCCCCTTCGAGACCCAGTCCCCCTTCATCACCAGCGGCGTGCGGCTGGGCACCCCGGCGGTAACCACCCGGGGCATGAAGGAAGGCGAAATGGAGCAGATCGCCGGGTTCATCGCCCGCATCGTAGCGGAGGGCGAGGCGGCTACTCAGCAGGTGAAGGAGCAGGTTATCGCCCTGTGCGGCCGCTTCCCCCTGTATCCGTGAAACCCATTACGGTGATCGGCGGGGCCAACGTGGACCTGTGCGGCAGCGCCGCGGGCCCCGTCATCCCCAAGGATTCCAACCCGGGCCGGGTCAGGATGACGGCGGGCGGCGTAGGCCGCAACATCGCCGAAAGCCTGGCCCGCCTTGGCTTGCCCGTGCGGCTGCTGTGCGCCCTGGGCCGGGACGAGCAGGGCGCTTTCCTGGACCGGCAGTGCCGCCAGGCGGGCATCGACATGTCCATGACGTTGTATCCGGCAGGGGGCAGAACCTCCTGCTACCTGTGCCTGAACGACCGGGATGGGGACCTGCTGCTGGCGGTGAGCGATATGGAGATATGCCGCAGCCTGACCCCCCGGGTCCTGGAAACGGCGCTGCCCCTGCTCAACGACAGCGCCCTGTGCGTACTGGACGCCAATTTGCCCCAGGAGACCATCGAGTACCTGGCCCGTAAGCTTACCGTGCCCCTGGCGGCGGACCCGGTGTCGGTGGCCAAGGCGCCCCGGCTGGGCCCTGCCCTACCCCGCCTGGCCGCCCTCAAGCCCAATTTGCCCGAGGCACGCGCCTTGACCGGCTTGGCTGAGGGAGACGCTCCAACGGCGGCCCAGGCCCTGCACCGGATGGGGGTGGAGCGGGTATTTCTGTCCCTGGGCGCTCAGGGGGCCTATTACCTGGACCGGGAGGGGGGCGCGGCGCTGCCCTGCCTGCCCGGCCCGGTGGCGGACACCACCGGCTGCGGGGACGCCTTTCTGGCGGCGGCCCTGGACGGCCTGGTCCGGGGCCTGCCCGGCAGGCAATCGGCCCGATGCGCCCTGGCGGCGGCGGCCCTTCGGGCGGCAGGGCGTCCGGTGAGCCGGGAGGCCATCGGCCAAGCGATAAAGGATGGAGGCGTTGCATGATGGACAATCCCTACCTGTGGATATCGGAAGAAGTGGAGCAGGCCCTAAAGGAGAATAAGCCCGTGGTGGCCCTGGAGAGCACCATCATCTCCCACGGCATGCCCTACCCCCGCAACGTGGAAACCGCCCTGCGGGTGGAGCAGGCGGTACGGAGCCAGGGGGCGGTGCCCGCCACCATCGCCATCCTGCAGGGCAAGCTGTCGGTGGGCATCTCCCCGGAGCAGATCGACCACCTGGGCCGGCGGGGGCTGTCTGTGCACAAGGCCAGCCGCCGGGATTTGGCGGTGCTGCTGTCCCAGGGTATGGACGGAGCCACCACTGTGGCCACCACCATGATCGGGGCCGCTTTGGCCGGCGTCAAGGTGTTTGCCACCGGCGGCGTGGGCGGCGTACACCGGGGCGCCGAAACCACCATGGATATCAGTGCTGACCTGGAGGAGCTGGGCCGCACCGGGGTGTGCGTGGTGTGCGCCGGGTGTAAGTCTATTCTGGACCTAAAGCTGACCATGGAATACCTGGAAACCAAGGGCGTGCCGGTGATCGGCTACGGCACCGAGGAACTGCCCGCCTTCTATACCCGCACCAGCGGGCTCAAGGTGGATTACCGGCTGGACAGCGCCCAGGATATCGCCCGGGCCTTCCGCGCCCAGCAAGCCTGCGGCATCGCCGGGGGGATGCTGGTGACCAATCCCATTCCCCAGCAGTATTCCATGGACCCGGACTTCATTAACCAAAACATCGACCAGGCGGTGGCCGAGTGCCAAAAATTGGGCATTCAGGGCAAGGAGATCACCCCCTTCCTGCTGGACAAGGTGCAAAAGCTCACCGGCGGGCTGAGCCTGGAGGCCAATATCGAACTGGTGCTCAACAACGCCCGCTTGGCCGCCCAGGTGGCGGCGGCGCTGTGCGGCTTGGCGGGGGAATAGGAATATGCGCTTTGTGAAGATGCAGGCCTTGGGCAACGATTACGTGTACGTGGACCTGTTCCACCAGCGCCTGCCCAAGCCCCCCCAGCAGTTGGCGGTGGAGGTGTCCCGGCCCCACTTCGGCGTGGGCGCCGACGGGCTCATCCTCATCGAGCCCTGGGAGGACGCCGACGCCAGAATGCGGGTGTTCAACGCCGACGGCAGCGAGGCCCTCATGTGCGGCAACGGCATTCGCTGCGTGGGCAAGTATCTGTACGACTCGGGGATTTGCCGCCGGGAACAGCTGCGCATCCAGACCGGCGCGGGCCCGCGCCTGCTGACGCTGCAGGTGGAAAAGGGCCTGTGCGTGGGGGCGTCGGTGGACATGGGCCAGCCTGTCTTTGAGGGCGAGGCCGCGGCGGTTCAGGCGGCGGGGCAGAGCTGGCTCCTGCAGAAAGTGAGCATGGGCAATCCCCACGGGGTATGTTTTCTGCCCCAGCTGCCCCAGGACGCCCTGTTCCATGCTGCGGGGGCGGCGCTGGAGCGGGCCCCCATATTCCCCCACCGGGCCAATATCGAATTTTGCCAGGTTCAGGACCAGGACCGCCTGGCCGTGCGGGTGTGGGAACGGGGCTCAGGGGAGACCCTGGCCTGCGGCACCGGCGCCTGCGCGGCGGCGGCAGCGGCCATCCGCGCCGGGTTCACAGGGCCCCGGGTAACCGTAGCCCTGCCTGGCGGCGAGCTGGACATCCGCTGGCAGGAGGATGGACATGTGCTGATGACCGGACCCGCCCAGGTGAGCTTCACCGGGGAGTGGCCGGATTAGGGAGGAGGATATCCATGGAAAAAATCTGTGTGGTGGGCAGCCTGAACGTGGACCTGACGGTGACGGTGCCTCACTTCCATCAGCCGGGAGAGAGCATGTTCGGCCTGAGTTTCAACACCTATACCGGGGGCAAGGGCGGCAACCAGGCGGTGGCGGCGGCGCGGCTGGGCGCGCCGGTGACCATGATCGGGTGCCTGGGGGCCGACGCCTACGGCAGCATGTACCTGGACGCCCTGAAGCGGGAGAACATCAGCCAGGACGGCATCGTGGTCACCAGCGCCGCGCCTACCGGCATCGCCATGATCGAGGTGGACCCCAAGGGCGAAAACCGCATCGTGGTATACAAGGGCGCCAACGACGAACTGACCTGCGACGCCATCACCGAAAAGGCGGGCTATATTGAGCGCAGCGGGGTATGCCTGTTCCAGCTGGAGAACCCTCTGCCCGCCATCAACCACGCCATGGCCATCGCCCGGCAGGCGGGGGCCAAGGTGATCCTGGACCCCGCGCCGGTGCCCCATACCCCCATCCCCCAGGCCATGTTCATGCTGTGCGACTGCGTAACCCCCAACGAAACCGAGCTCCATATCTTGACCGGTATGCCGGTGGATACCATTGAGCAGGCGGCCCAGGCGGCCATGAAGCTGATCCAGATGGGCTGTCCGGCGGTCATCAACAAGCGGGGCGGCCAGGGCTCCCTGCTGGTCACCAAGGAGGGGTACAAGCTGTTCCCCGGCTTCAAGGTCAAGGCGGTGGATACCACGGCGGCGGGGGACTCCTTCAACGCCGGCCTGGGCGTGGGCCTGGCCATGGGCCTGGAGCTGGGCGACGCCATCCGCATGGCCAACGCGGTAGGCGCTTTGAGCACCACCGCCCAAGGCGCACAGGCGGCCATGCCCACCATGGAGCAGGCCATGGCGCTGCTCAACTGATAGGCGTTGCGCTACCCTTGTTTTATAGGAACCGGAGCAAAAACGGCGCTCATGGGCAAGTCCATGAGTGCCGTTTTTCTAAACCGGGAGCCGCCGGACTGGAGGCGAGTCCTTTCAGGTTCCGCCGGTTTGGAGCCTTACGTCCTGAATCAGCTGGTTCAGATCCAGCATATGCTCGTTGCGGCCCTGGCCGTAGAAGTCGTAATCGTATACCGCGGTGGCCCACTGGATTACCGAGTCGATGATGGGGGTGGGCACGCCTACTGCCTTGGCCATGCAGCTGAAGGGCACGCATCCGGTTTGGATATCCTCGTAGATATACCGGGTATCGATATCCGTGGGGGCCAACACGTCCTGATAGGCGTCGGTGGATTGGATGCAGCTGTACAAATCGTCGCCGGTGGAGCCGTAGTGCAGCTTGAGCCACTGGGTGGCGGGCAGCACTTGCGCCCCGACGGCCTGGGCCACGGCCACCCGCTCCGCGTCCATGCGCTGCAGGATGTTGGCTACCAGGGGAGAAATGCCCTCGGTATAGAAGTGGAAGCCTTCCTTGGCCTCTACCCGGGTGATGTTCATCAGGATGGGCAAGGGGTGGAAGATCATGCCGATGTTGGCCAGACCGGTTTCGAACACGCTGCCGGCGGGCAGGATGGAGGGGAACAGCTGTCCCATGCGCTCCACCGCCTGGGGGGTATTGGCCGGATCGTGGGCGGCCAGCTTCACGTCGTGCTTGATGGCGTACAGGATGGGATAGCCGGGGGTAATGCACCGGCAGGTGAACAGGAAGGTTTCGGTTTCGGCTAGGATGATGCGGCCCTTCAGCCCGTTCTCCCGCAGGGTTTTATCGAATACATAGGTGCCCAGGGTGCGGCCCGGATTGAGCACCACCAGTTGGCCGTCCACCAGGAAGGGCGCCATGGCCTTGGCCACCGCCGGGTGGTATTGGGCCGGGGTGGTGACCAGCACCACGCCGGCGCCCTCCAGCACTTTTTCCATATCGCAGCTGATCAGGCGCAGGTCGGCCTCGCCGTTTACCTCACCGGAAAGCTGGAAGTGATTGGAAGAAAACATGTCCACCCGTTCTTGCTCCCGGGCGTACAGGGATACTTCAAATCCCTTGATGGCCAGATAAGCCGCCATGGATTGGCCGCCGTTTCCCGAACTGATGACCGCTACGCGCTGGCCCATGTTCCTTCTCCTCCTTTCTCCAAGCGCTCCAGGCGCTCCTGTTCGCATAGTTCTCTATTTTCCGCCGCGTCCCAGGCCACGCATTTGCCCCCCACCATGCGGGTCTTCAGCGTGCCCTTGAATACATCGTTCTTGAGGATATGGGGGGCGTCCAGCACGCCCCGGCGCACGCAATCGGCGATGACCCGGGGATCGGTGAGGGGATCGGCGCTGAAGCCCCGGTACTTTTCCTCGATGTAGCCGATGAGCACCCCCGCTTCCTGGATGAGCTGGGCCTTGCGCTGCTGCACCGCCGGATCGGCGGTCTGGTCCACGCCGCCCTGAAGCACGGAGCGGATGACGCCTCGGGCAATCTTGCAGCTCTCGATGACCACTTGCGGGGTGGCGGCGTGTTCCGCCTCGGAATAGCCCACCACGTGGATGATGTGGGGCTTCACCGCCATTTGCAGCAAGGTGCTGGCCCCCAATTGGCCCTTGGCCAAATCCAGGTCGCCGCTCATAAAGGGTAGCCCGGCGCGGGTCTCCCGGTACAGGGTGAAATCGGGCCCGGCCAGGGACTCGGCCATCTCGATCTGAGCCAGCACCTTGGCCAGATCCATGGAGAAGGACATGGCGCCGGGGATGTTGAACATGTATTGAGCCACGTAGTGGCGCAGCCCCGCCGCCTTGGCGTTGCGGGCGCAGATGTAGGCCATGGCTACGGATATGACGTCGTGGGCGTCCCGCAGGCCCCAGTGATGGGGCTCGTTGAGCTCCACCGGTACGCCCCGGGCGGCGTGGAGCTTCATCAGCCGGTGGGCGTCGGCCATGGTCTCCTCAATGGTGCGCTCCCCCCGCCCATCCAGCTGGTTGAACCAGCACAGGGGCGTAGCGCACCAGGCGTTGTCGATGGTGCGCAAAAGCATTTCCGCAAAGGGGATCACGTCGGCGGTGCCGCTATAGCAGCGCATCAGGGGCCAATTTCCGGTCATGGAAGCTCGCTTGAGCAGTTCAAACTGCTTTTCGTCGGCTACGGGCACGCCGCCCGCCCCGTCCATGGCCGGGTCCCGGCGCTCCGGATGGAAGAAATATTGCTGGGTGTTCTGATCGATGCCCAGGGATATCACGTCCAGCACCCGGGACTGGGCCAATTGCTCGATGCCCATCACGGTATCGGCAAAGGAGGGCAGCCCGAAATGGTGGCGCAGCAGGGGGTAGGGATACTTTTGGGCGATGCGCTCCACCAGGGTGCCCGCGCTCATCTGCTGGGTGCAGTCCCGCTGGCCGCCCCGCAGGAAGGCGATGCAGTCGTCCAGGTCCTCCGAGCCGTCGTACACGGTGTCGAAGAAGCCGATTTCCTTCACCGCTTCCGCCACAGGGCGGGTGCCGCCGAATAGCCAGTGGGGGGAATAGGTCAAGCGCTTGGCGCCCTGGGCCAGCTGAGCGGCCAGCACCCGGGCGTTGGCCGGGGTGAGGCGGTAGCCTACCGCCACCACGTCCGGCTTCAGGCGTTCCACCTGTTCCAACACTTTTTCTACCGGCACCGCCGGCCCCAAATATACGGCCTCCCAGCCCTCCTGCTCCGCCTGGTCCAGAAAATGCTGGACCCCGGCTACGTGGACGCAGTTGCCCAGGGATAGGCCCATGATTTTGCGTTTCTTCTCCACGGCATTTCCTCCTTTCGCCAATAAGACCCAAAGCTTCGCCAAACGCGCAGCCTCTTTTGTATAATTCCATGAAAACTCTCAAGCAGAACGAACGAAAGATGATCCGTTCATTTAGACAGGGACGACGGCAATATTTCTCAAAATAACGCCAACTTCATTATAGAGCATCCAAAACAACGTGTCAAGGGCGGCCCAAAAAAGGTCATATTCCCTACAAAACCAGGACACAATGAGGGAGGAGGTGGCGCCATGATTTCCATTGGCCTTTTCGACGTAAAGCCCTACGACCGCGTATGGTTCGACCGGCTGGCCCGGCCTGATACCCGCATTCGCTATTGCGATTACCGCTTAGGCCCGGATACCGCCCGGCTGGCCCGTGGCCTGGACGCGGTATGCCCCTTTGTCAGCGACGACTTAAGCGCCCGGACCATTCGCGCTCTGGCCGAATCCGGCGTCAAGCTCATCGCCCTGCGCTGCGCTGGGTTTAACAACGTGGACCTGCGGGCCGCCCAGGAATACCGCATCCCCGTGTGCCGGGTGCCCTGCTATTCCCCCAGCGCCGTGGCGGAGCACGCGGCGGCGCTGCTGCTCACCCTGAACCGCCACGTACACCGGGCCTACAACCGCACCCGGGAACACAACTTTAGCCTGGCCGGGCTCACCGGCTTCAACCTGAAGGGCAAGACCTGCGGCATCGTGGGCACCGGCCGCATCGGCCTGGCCTTCGCCGCCATCGCCCAGGGGTTTGGGATGCGGCTGCTGGCCTGCGACCCCTTCCCCGCAGGGATACCGGGCCTGACCTACGTGACCCTGGAAGAACTTCTGCGGGAAAGCGACGTGGTGTCGCTCCATTGCCCCCTCAGCGCCGGCACCCGCCACATGATCCAGGGCCGCACCCTGGGGCTGATGAAGCGGGAGGCGGTGCTCATCAACACCAGCCGGGGAGCCTTGGTGGACAGCCGGGCGCTGCTGGAGGCGCTGCGCAAGGGGCAGTTGGGGGGCGCGGCCCTGGACGTGTACGAGGAGGAAGGGGATGTGTTCTTCGAGGACGTGTCCGGCGAGGTGCTGGAGGACGAAGTGCTCTCCCTGCTGCTCACCCTGCCCAACGTGCTCATCACCGCCCACCAGGGCTTTCTCACCCAGGAAGCCCTCCAGGCCATCGCCGCCACCACCCTGGACAACATCCGGGGCTTCTTCTCCGGCCGGCCCCAGAACCTGATCGGCGGCGAGGCCGGGCGGGAAGCCCCTCAGCCCCAAGCCGCTCCGGCGCCAGCGCCCGTGCCCTAGGCCGGGCGCGGCCCGAAGGCGCCCGGCCCCGGCTCCCGGGATGGGCGGCGGAGCCGGGCCCGGGAAAAGGGCAACAAAAAAAGACCGGCTTCAACGGACGGTCTTTTTCCTGATGGTCAAACCATTACTGGGCGGCCTTGTTCAGGCGCTTTGCCAGGCGGGCCTTCTTGCGGTTGGCCGCATTCTTATGGATAACGCCCTTGCTGGCGGCCTTGTCCACAGCGCTGGCCACAGCGCTCAGCGCCTGAACGTCGGCGGTACCGGCGGCAACGGCGGCGTCGTACTTCTTGATGGACGTACGCATGGCGGACTTGATCATCCGGTTGCGCAGGTTCTTTTTCTCGTTCACCTTTACGCGCTTCATTGCGGATTTAATATTCGGCAAGACAATTCACCTCCCGGCCTTTCAGTCAACAAACGACATTTTACCATGTTGGGCCGCCGATTGCAATACTTTTTTTCCTTTTTCCAGGTAAAATAACCGCTTTTCCAGGTAAAATCACCGCAAAAGGCCGCCGCATAGGCCGGGGCCGGGCGCGGAATACTAAGGCGTATTCCCACGGCCGCGCAAGGCTGATTCCCGGCGGACCCTTGCTCTTGCGCCGGGGTGGGGGCAGCCCCCTCCTGCGCGCCCCGCCCCGGACAGGTCCCAGGCTTTCGCCGGTTTCCTGGGGCCGGCCCCATGGGAGCCGGGCCCTTGCACCGGGGCCAACCGGCCAGCCGGAACCGGGCGGAGGGGAAAGCGGAGCCTTGAGGACGGGAAAGGAGATTGGACTATGGGGGCGATCAGGACCGACCTGGCCATGGAGTCCTTTGAGGAACATGGCAAGGAGCGCTTGCCGGGAGTGGAGATATCCTCCTGGGAAGCGGAAGGGGTACACGTAACCGAGGTCAAGGTGAGCCAGGGCGAGGGCGCCCGGCTGTTGGGCAAAGCGCCGGGCAGCTATCTGACCCTGGAGCTGGAGGACCAGGCCCGGCGGGCTCCTGAATCCCGGCGGGCGATGGCCACCCTGCTGGGGGAGGAATTGGCCCGGCTGGTGCCGCCGGGGGAAAGCGACCCGGTGCTGGTGCTAGGGCTGGGCAACCGGTGGGTAACCCCCGACGCCTTGGGCCCCCGCACGGTGGAGCGCACCCTGGTCACCCGGCACATCCTGCGGGAGATGCCCCAGGCGGCGGACGAACGCATGGGCCTGGTGTGCGCGGTAGCCCCCGGCGTGCTGGGGGTAACCGGGGTGGAAACCCAGGAGATGGTGAAGGGGTTGATAAGCCAGCTCCGGCCCCGGTGCGTCATCGCCGTGGACGCCCTGGCCGCACGGGCCACCGACAGGATGGGCTATACCATACAGCTCACCGACACGGGGATACAGCCGGGCTCGGGGGTGGGCAACCATCGCAGCGCTTTGACCCAGGAGACGCTGGGGGTCAAGGTCCTCGCCCTGGGGGTGCCTACGGTGGTCTACGCCGCCACTGTAGCCCGGGACGCCCTGGAACTGTTGGCCCGCAATTCGGGGCTGGAGCAGGGTCACGAAAAGGCGCTGGACGCCTTAGGAGACCAAATAGCCGGGGGTGAATTGGGGGAAATGATCGTCACTCCCCGAGAGATCGACCAGCTCATCGAGGACGTATCCGCCATGCTGGCCAGCGGTATCAACCAAGCCCTCCACCCCGGTCTGAGTCAGAGCGAAATCGATACCATGATGTAGGCCCCCCTTCCCTTTCTTCCCCGCCTCCGGGCCGCGCCGCCAGTCAAGCCCGGTTCCGGCAAAATGCCCTTGCTTTTCCCCGCCCCTTAGCGTATAATAAAACCGACACTTGTGTCGGAAATTTTCCCGAAAGGGAGGGCGAAGGCTATGGGGCAAAGGGGGAGGCCACCAAGAAGGCCATCCGGGACGCCGCGCTTCAGCTGTTCGTGGAAAAGGGATTTAAGGATGTGACCATGTCCCACATCTGCAACAGGACGGGTCTTAGCCGGGGCGGCGTCTACGGCCACTACGCCGGCACCGGGCAGATCTTTGCCGACATCATTCAGGAGATCATGGGGGACCTGGAAAGCGGCGTGGAGGAAAAAATGCAAAGCGGGTTTTCGGCCACGCGCATATTGGATCAGCTGCTGGCCCGGTATCAGGGTGAAATGCTGGACCATGGCGGCTCTTTGGGCCTGGCTTTTTACGAGTACTACAGCGCGCTGCCACCCTCGGCGGACAACGCCTTGCTCAGCCAATACCATGCCTCCAGGGCCATACTTCGCAGGCTGATCCAATATGGCATTCGACGGGGCGAATTTGAAAGCGTCCCGGTAAACGCCGTTGTGGACCTGCTGCTTTTCTCCTATCAGGGGGTACAAATGCTAAAGCCCATTATGCGGCTGGATGAGGAAGAAATTCCCAAGGGAATGATAGGGCAAATCAGGTCGATGCTGGTCAAGCAAACAAGGGAAGCGGCGAGGTGAATCGGACGATGAAGCTGAAAATCGTGGGTAGCGGCGGGATGTTCCCCATCCCCAATCCCTTTTGCCGGTGCCCCATCTGCGAGGAAGCCCGGCTCAAGCGGGGCCGCTATCAGCGGCTGGGCCCTAGCCTTTATATCGAGGACATACAAATGCTCATCGACACCCCGGAGGACATCGCCATCGCCTGCGACAGGCAGGGGATTCACGCCATCCAAATATCTCTCCCTCTCCCACAAGGACCCGGACCATACCCGGGGCATGCGCATCGTAGAGCCTTTGGGCTACGACTGCATCGCCGGCCGGGGAACGCCCATTTCATTTATCGCCTTACCCCAGGTGGTGGAGGACATCAACGCCTGGAACGGCGACGGCCTATCGTACTATGAAAACGTGCTGCATTGCATTGACGTACACAAAACCGACTGCGTCAAAATTGACGGCATCCAAATACACCTGGTCAACAACAAGACCCACCGGGGCAATATGACCTTTTACGTACTCATAGAGGGGACGAAAAAGGCCATCTACGCTTGTTGCGATGTCAAGCCTTTTGTGCCAAACCCCTTGTATATGGACGCGGACGTGCTGATCATCGGCCTGGTTTCCGACGACGGCATACTGAAAGATCAATCGCGCTTGGAAGACGCACCCTTCAAAGGCGATATGTTTACGTTAGAAGAGCTGATGGAGCTCAAACGCGCCTACCGAATCGGGCGGGTTGTGGTTACCCACATCGACGAGTATTGGGGCAAGTCTTACGGCTACTACCGGCAATTTGAGAAGACGCTGGACAATATCTCCTTCGCCTACGATGGCATGGAGATCCTTCTATAACCCCGGACGCCTGTCCCTGGCCAGGGCGGCGCGAAAGGCGGTAATCGCTCTGGGGCAGCGCCGGATTAGGACGCCTTCCTCTGCCGCTCTCGCGTCCGGGGGGTTCCAGGGGGGCGCAGCCCCCCTGGCTGGGGAAGCCCCGCCGCCGGTGGCGGCGGGGCTTCCCCACTATGGCGCTGGGTACGATGCGCTTAAAGCCCAGGCGCAGCCGCCGGAGAAGTGCGCTCCCTCCCCCGGCCCTGGCAAATCAGCCTTGGTAGGCCTGGGGATGGGCCAGGGTGGCCAGCATGACCGCCTTGATGGTGTGCATCCGGTTTTCCGCCTCGTCGAATACCACCGACTGGGGCGACTCGAAGACCTGGTCGGCCACCTCCATCTCGGTAAGGCCAAACTTGCGGTAGATGTCCTGGGCGATGGTGGTCTTAAGATCGTGGAAGGAGGGCAGGCAGTGCATGAAGATGGCCTGCTCCCCTGCCATCTCCATGGCCCGCCGGTTCACCTGATAGGGCTTGAGCAGGGCGATGCGCTTTTCCCAAATCTCGTCGGGCTCGCCCATGGATACCCAGATGTCGGTGTAGAGCACGTCGGCTCCGGTCACGCCCTGAGATACATCCGAGGTGAGGCGCACGCTGCCGCCGGTGGCTTGGGCGATGGCGCGGGCCTTGTCCACCAGCTCCTGGGCCGGGAACAGGGCCTGGGGCGCGCAGGCAGTGAAGTGCAGGCCCATCTTGGCGCAGGCGATCATCAGGGAATTGCCCATGTTGTTGCGGGCGTCCCCCATATAGGTGAACTTGACTCCCGCCAGGCGGCCCAGTTTTTCCTCGATGGTGAGCAGGTCCGCCAGCATCTGGGTGGGATGGAATTGGTCCGTAAGGCCGTTCCAGACCGGGACCCCGGCGTATTGAGCCAGCTCCTCCACGATCTGCTGGCTAAAGCCCCGGTATTCGATGCCGTCGTACATGCGCCCCAGCACCCGGGCGGTGTCGGGAATGGATTCTTTTTTGCCCATCTGGGAGCTGCCCGGGTCCAGGAATGTGACGCCCATGCCCAGGTCCATACCCGCCACTTCAAAGGCGCAGCGGGTGCGGGTGGAGGTCTTTTCAAACAGCAGAGCCACGTTTTTGCCGGTCAGATACCGGTGGGGCGTTCCGGCCTTCTTCAGCGCCTTCAGCCGTGCGGCCAAGTCCAATAAAAAGCGAATCTCCTGGGGCGTATAGTCCAGCAGGGTGAGAAAATGCCTGCCCTTCAGATCGATGCCCATGAGCCAGCCTCCTTCGGTGGGTGATTGAAATAGTATAGCACAACCGAAGGGCGCTGGTAAAGTTTTTTGGCTCACGGAGAAGGAAAAAAGCGAAAACGGAGCGAAAAAATACCCTCATGTATTCGCCGCTAAAACGGTTTTTAGGAGGTACGCCTAATGACGTGGGACCTTTCAGACCTATATAAGGGATTCGATGACCCAGCCTTTTCCAGGGATATGCAGGCCCTGGAGCGGGATACCGCTCAGGCACGGGAGATGCTAGCCCAGGCGGGCGGCCGTCCGGCGGGGGAAGTGCTGGCGGAGCTCATCCGGCGGATGCAGGACCTGCAATGCCTGTCCGCCCGGCTGGGCAATATGGTGGCCCTGACTTTGGCCGCCGACGCCAACGACGAGGGAGCCCTGGGCCAATACGACCGCCTGTGTCAGCGGGAGGTGGAGATGAGCCAGCTGTGGAGCCAAGCCGCCCGGTATACCGCAGGGATTGACAACCTGGCCGCCCTGTGCCGAATCGATCCCCTGCTGGCCCAGCACGAATACCTGCTGCGCTGCTGGCAGCGCGAGGCCGCCCACACCATCGACCCGGCCCTGGAAGGGGTGGTGCTGCAAATGCGCGTCACCGGGGGCGAAGCCTGGAGCAAGCTGCGGGACGACCTGGACGCGGGCCATACGGTGCGCTGCGTCTTGGGCGAAAAGGAGCAGGTGCTCACCCTGTCCCAGGCGCGCAACCTGGCCTACAGCCCGGACCCCCAGGTGCGCCAGGCCGCCTACCAGGCCGAACTGGCCGCCTACCCCGCCATAGAGCAGCCCATGGCCGCCTGCCTGAACGGCATCAAGGGAGAGGCCATCACCCTGCTGCCCCTGCGGCATTACGAATCTGCCTTGGACCAATCCATCCATCAAGCCCGGATTACCCGCCCCATCCTGGACGCCCTGACCGGCGCCATGGAGGAGGCGCTGCCCGTATTCCGCCGCTACCTGCGCCTGAAGGCCAAGGCCCTGGGCCACCAGGGCGCTCTGCCCTTCTGGGATCTGTTCGCGCCCCTGGGCCAGGCGCCCCAGACCTATACCCTGGACCAGGCCCGGCAATTGCTGGTGCGGGTGCTGGGAGGATTTAGCCCCGCCATGGGGGAAATGATTCAGCGGGCCTTTGACCAGCGGTGGATCGACGCCTATCCCCGGCCGGGCAAGCAGGGGGGCGCCTTCTGCTCCGGGGTCTATCCCCTGGGCCATAGCTTTGTGCTGGCCAACTTCGACGGCTCCCTGAACGCGGTGAGCACCCTGGCCCACGAGCTGGGCCACGCCTATCACGACCAGCAGCTGTTCCAAAATAGCCCCCTGCTGGACGAGGCGCCCATGCCCCTGGCGGAGACCGCTTCCATCTTTAACGAAACCCTGCTCTGCCACCGGCTGCTGGAAGAGGCGCCCCCCGAGCAGCGGGCGATGCTGCTGGACCAGGAACTCTCCGACGCCACCCAGACCGTCGTAGACATCCTCTCCCGGTTCTACTTTGAGCAGGAGGTGTTCGCCCGCCGCAGGGATCACATCCTCAGCTCCAGCGAGCTGTGCCAGATCATGCTGCAGGCCCAGCAGCGCACCTATGGGGACGGGCTCAGTTGCTATCATCCCTATATGTGGGCCTGCAAATGCCACTACTACAGTCCGGACCTGCACTACTACAACTTCCCTTACACCTTTGGCCTGCTCTTTGGCAAGGGCATATACGCCCGGTACCTGAAGGAGGGGCCCGCTTTCCGGGAAACCTATGACCAGCTGTTGCGGCAAACCGCCCTGGATGACGCCGCCGAGGTAGCCGCCACCGTGGGCATCGACCTGGCCGACCCGGCATTCTGGCACAGTTCCCTGGCGCTGCTGGAGCAAAGCGTGGATCAGCTTGCCGCCTGCCTCTAATTTTCTTACGTCCAGGCCCAACCCGGCCCCTCCCCCTGGCCTTTGGCCAGGGGGAGGGGCCGGGTTGGGCCTGGACCCTCCGTCCCTTCAGGGACGGAGGATAGCGTCCCCGCGCCGGATCCCTATGCATACAGGACAAAGGGTTTGCCCCCTCGGCCGGCGGCCGAAGGGCTGCGCCGCCAAAACTTGTGGTTTTGAAACAATTTGTGCGCATTTTCTATATTTTCTCACCTGTTTTGCAATCCTCTCAGCGAATCTTATCTTGACACGATGCCCTTGCGAATGTAAAATAATTCTGATAACCCTGTCGCTTTGTGCATCCTAAATAAAGGATGCTTTCGCCGTCGGGCGGCCCGGTTGCCAATACATCAATATTATAGAATAAGAGAGGGGGATTTTGTGCATTGAGTCCAGTTGTTGCCATAATACTCGTACTGGTCGCGCTGTTGGTGGGCGCAGCCGCCGGTTTTTTATACCGTCAGAATGTGATGGAAAAGAAGATCGGACGGACCGAGGCGTTTGCTCGAAGCCTGCTGGATGAGGCGACGCGCAAAGCCGAGGAGCAAAAGAAGGAAAAATTGCTGGAGGCCAAGGAGGAGATCATCCGGCTCAAGAGCGAACTGGATAAGGAAGTGAAGGACCGGCGCAACGAAGTGACCCGCCTGGAGCGCCGGGTGAATCAGCGGGAAGAGACCCTGGACAAGAAGATGGACAACCTGGAAGCCCGGGAGGAGAGCCTGAACCAGAAATATAAGGAGGCCGAGCGGCTGGAAGCCCGTGCCAGGGAATACACCGAGCAGCAGCAGCAGGAGCTGGAGCGCATCGGCAACATGACCCTGGAGGAAGCCCGGCAGGTGCTCATCAGCCGCATCCAGAAGGACGCCTACCACGACGCGGCGGTGATGGTGCGGGAGATCGAGTCCAAGGCCAAGGAGGAAGCGGACAAGAAGGCCCGCAACCTGATCGCCATGGCCATCCAAAAGTGCGCGGCAGACCATGTGGCGGAGACCACGGTTTCGGTGGTAGCCCTGCCCAACGATGACATGAAGGGGCGCATCATCGGCCGGGAGGGGCGCAACATCCGCACCCTGGAGACGGCTACCGGCGTGGACCTGATCATCGACGACACCCCCGAGGCGGTCATCATTTCCGGGTTCGACCCGGTGCGCCGGGAAGTGGCCCGCATCGCCCTGGAGCGGCTGATCACCGACGGGCGCATCCATCCGGGCCGCATCGAGGAGATGGTGGAAAAGGCCAAGCGGGAAGTGGACAACCAGATCCGGGAGGCCGGGGAGCAGGCCATTTTCGAGACCAACCTGCACTCCATCCACCACGAGCTGGTGAAGTTGCTGGGCCGGATGAAGTACCGCACCAGCTACGGCCAGAACGTGCTCAAGCACTCCATTGAGGTGAGCCACCTGGCCGGGGTGATGGCGGCGGAGCTGGGCGCGGACGTGCAGCTGGCCAAGCGGGCCGGGCTGCTCCACGACATCGGCAAGGCCATCGACCACGAGGTGGAGGGCACCCACGTCACCATCGGCGCGGACCTGGCCAAGAAGTTCCACGAATCCGACGCGGTGGTGAACGCCATCATGGCCCACCACAACGACGTAGAGCCTCAGACGGTGGAGGCGGTGCTGGTGCAGGCGGCGGACGCCATATCGGCAGCCCGGCCCGGGGCGCGGCGGGAATCCCTGGAGAATTACATCAAACGCCTGGAGAAGCTGGAAGAGATCGCCAATTCCTTCGACGGCGTAGAGAAGTCCTTCGCCATCCAATCTGGCCGCGAGATACGCATCGTGGTCAAGCCCGAAGACGTGAACGACGCGGGCACCCTGATCCTGGCCAAGGAGATCGTCAAGCGCATCGAGCGGGAGATGGAGTATCCGGGACAGATCAAGGTGAACGTGATTCGAGAGACCCGGGCCATCGAATTCGCCAAATAATCCGGCTAGTGCGCCGCGCCGCCCCGATGGGCGGCGCGGCTTTTTGCGCCTTGCGCATAGCATGCCCTTGCCGGGGTTATGCTACGTGCGAGGTGAAAACAATGTCGCTGGGACTCATTTTGTTGATCGTGACGGCCATCCTGATCCTGTTTGGGGTGGCCCAACGGGTGCTGGACAAGCTGCGGCTGACGGACAGGCAGGCGCTCCTCATGGTGGCCCTGATCTTCTTCGGCGGGCTGTTGGGAGACATCCCCTTGGGGGAGCGCCTTTCGGTAAATCTGGGCGGCGCGGTGGTCCCCTTGATTCTGTGCGTGTACCTGCTGGTCAAGGCGGGCACGGCTTGGGAGCGGTGGCGCAGCCTGCTGGCCGCCCTGATTACGGCGGCGGCGGTATGGCTTATCGGCCACCTGACCCCCAGCGAGCCGGAGGCCATGCCCTTTGACGTGAACTATGCCTACGGGCTGGCGGCGGGGCTGATCGCCTATCTGTTCGGTCGCTCCCGTCGGGCCGCCTTTGTGGCGGGGGTATTGGGGGTCATGGCGGCGGATATTGCCCAGGCGGTGGTCAACTGGAACCAGGGCATCGACCAGCGGCTGGCGCTGGGCGGCGCGGGGGCGGTGGACGCCATCGTCATCTCCGGGCTGGTGGCGGTGCTGCTGGCCGAGCTGGTGGGCGAGCTGACGGAGCGGGTGGTTCGAGGCCGCCGGGAGGAGAGCCGCGCCTTTCAAGACGGCCATTTCGTCAGGGGGGAAAAGCGCAAATGAAAAAGCTAATCGCTTTGCTGGCCCTGCTGATGCTGCTGTTGCCCATGAGCGCCAGGGCCGAAACCTACCCGGAGGACCCGGACGGCGCCTACGATGACAGCCAGGTCTACCAGATCTACGATACCCAGGGCAATTACCTGACCAGCCGGGCGGGCCAGGTTTCCCCTCAGGACGAGTATATCGCCGGGGATAACAAGCTGTACCGTATTCTGGAGGCCGACCCGGCTTCCGGCCGGGCCACGGCGGAATACCTGGGCTATGAGCCGGCCAATACCGTAACCGCCTTCGGGCTGGCCCTTCCGGCCAGCGCCCAGGAGGCGCGCAAGGTCATCTGCATGTATTCCACCCACTCCGACGAGAGTTACGAGCCCACCGACGGGACCTCTTCCAAGACCCAGGATGCGGGGATCTACGACGTGGGCGACGCCCTCAAGAAAAACCTGGAAGAGCGGGGCATTCAGGTGACCTATAGCCAGGACACCTTTTTGCCCCACGACGCGGGGGCCTACCGCCGCTCCCGGAGCACCGCGGAGGAGCTGCTCAAGCAGGCCCCGGCGGCGCTGCTGGACCTGCATCGGGACGGCATTCCCGATCCCTCGGAGTACGAGCACCAGCTGGAAGGCCAGGACGTGACCAAGGTGCGGCTGCTGGTGGGCCGTTCCAACGCCAACGCCGACGCCAACCGGGCCTTTGCCAAGGAGATCAAGGCGGTGGCGGACGAGAAATATCCGGGGCTCATCAAGGACATCTACATCGGCAAGGGCAATTACAACCAGGAGCTGTACCCCAAGGCGCTGCTGCTGGAGTTCGGCACCCATACCACCGATAAGGAGGAGGCCATCCAGTCCACCCAATACATGGCCGACGTGCTGGACGACGTGCTGTTCGGCGGAACCGCCCAGGCCGCCTCCGCCCAGGAAGGCCGGGAGGGCTTTAAGGGCGCGGCCTGGCTGATCGGCGGAGCCGTGCTGGCGGCGGTAATCTACGTGCTGGCCTCCAGCGGCACCTTTAAGAACCTGGGCCAGCGGCTCAGCCGGGGCGCCAGCCAGCTCACCGGCGGGCTGATGGGCAAAAAGCCCAAAGACGGGGACGAATAGCGCCGGGCCTTCTTCGCCCGGGGCTGCGGGGCAAATCCCCGCGAAAGCCCGGCCCCTCCGGGCCTTCCATGGCCGTTGGCCGCCTGTG
This sequence comes from Candidatus Excrementavichristensenella intestinipullorum, assembly GCA_018711685.1. Taxonomy (GTDB): domain Bacteria; phylum Bacillota; class Clostridia; order Christensenellales; family Aristaeellaceae; genus Excrementavichristensenella; species Excrementavichristensenella intestinipullorum. Next base: position 24,173 of record DVHZ01000153.1, read on the forward strand.
CCAACGGCTGTTTTTTTCTGCGATGTTCAGGGCATAGGGCCCCGGGGACATCCGGTTTTTCTGCGAAATTCGGGGCCCAGGGACCGGGAGACGCCCGGTTTTTCTGCGGAATCCAGGGCACAGGAGCCCGGGGACGCCCGGTTCTTCTACGATGTTCCGGGCACAGGGGTCCGGGCGGTTCCGTTTTCCTTCCCGATTGCCGCAAGGGGCCATCCCCGAGGGCGGAGCGCCAGGCGGCCTTCCCGCAGCCGCCAAGCGGCGCAGCGGGGGCGCATAATGATTCGGCGCACGGCGAAAAAACGCGAATGTATATGCAGCCGCTTTTGCCCTGTTTCAGGGCGGGAATGCCCTTGACAGTATCCCGGCAAAAAGCCTATAATAGGGAAAAGCGGGCGTCCCCATCCGTGGCGGGGGCGCTTTATCGAGGGGGATATGCCAATGGAAAAGCCGACCTTCTATATCACCACGCCCATTTATTACCCCAGCGGCAACATGCACATCGGCCACACCTATACCACCGTAGCGGCCGACGCCATGACCCGCTTCAAAAAGATGACCGGCTACGACGCCTATTTCCTCACCGGCACCGACGAGCACGGCCAGAAAATCGAGCGCAAGGCCCAGGCCGCCGGCAAGGAGCCCCAGCTGTTCGTGGACGAGATCGTGGCGGCCACCAAAGAGCTGTGGAAGCTGATGAACATCGAGTACGACGACTTCATCCGCACCACCGATCCCCGCCACGTGACCGCAGTGCAGAAGATCTTCCGCAAGTTCTACGAGCAGGGGGACATCTACAAAAGCCAGTACGAGGGCCAATACTGCGCCGAGTGCGAGGCGTTCTGGACGCCCACCCAGCTCAAGGACGGCTGCTGCCCCGACTGCGGCCGCCCCACCGAGCTCACCCGGGAAGAGAGCTACTTCTTCCGCATGAGCAAATACCAGGATTGGATGATCGACTACATCCAGTCCCACCCCGACTTCATCCAGCCCCCTTCCCGGGCCAACGAGATGCTCAACAACTTCCTGCGCCCCGGGCTTCAGGACCTGTGCGTCAGCCGCACCTCCTTTAAGTGGGGCGTGCCGGTGGACTTCGACCCCAAGCACGTGGTGTACGTGTGGATCGACGCCCTGAGCAACTACATCACCGCCCTGGGCTACATGTCCCAGGACGACAGCCTAATGCAGAAGTATTGGCCCGCCGACGTACACCTGGTGGGCAAGGAGATCGTGCGCTTCCACACCATCTATTGGCCCATCATGCTCCACGCCCTGGGCCTGCCCCTGCCCAAGCAGGTGTTCGGCCACGGATGGCTGCTGTTCGGCAACGACAAGATGAGCAAATCCAAGGGCAACGTGGTCTATCCCGGCCCCATCGTGGAGCGCTACGGCTGCGACGCCCTGCGCTATTACCTGATGCGGGAGATGCCCTTCGGCGCCGACGGCAACTACACCAACGAGGCCCTGCTCACCCGAATGAACGCCGATTTGGCCAACGACCTGGGCAACCTGGTGAGCCGCACCGTGGCCATGATCGAAAAATACTGCGCCGGTGCGGTGCCCGCCCCCGGCCAGCCCACCGGCCACGAGGAGGCCCTGGTGGCCCGGTTCGAGGCCCTGCCCGCTCTGGTGGAGAAGTACATGAATGAGCTGCAGTTCTCCCTGGCTCTGGCCGAGATTTGGAAATTGGTGGGGGACGCCAACCGCTACATCGACCTGACTCAGCCCTGGGTGCTGGGCCGCAGCGAGGAGGGCCGGGGCAAGCTGAACACGGTGCTGTACCACCTGGCCGAGTGCGTGCGGGCCATCGCGGTGCACATCGGGCCCACCATGCCCCAGACCCCCCAACGCATCTACCAGCAGCTGGGCCTCACCGATCCGGCGCTGATGACCTGGCAGTCGGTGCAAAAGTTCGGCGGCCTACAGCCCGGTATTTTGGTAAAGAAGGGCGCCCCGCTGTTCCCCCGCATCGACATCCCTAAAGAGCTGCAATCCCTGGCCGATGAAGCCCAGGCTAAAGCTCAGGAAAAAACCTCCGCTCAGGAAAAAGCCCAGCCCCAAGCCCCGGCAGCGGAGCCGGATAAAGCCCCGGAGGCCCAGGCGGACCCGCTGATTACCTTTGAGGATTTTGCCAAGGTGAAGCTGGTCACCGCCAAGGTGGTGGCCTGCGAAAAGGTGGAAAAGACCGACAAGCTGCTCAAGGAGACCCTGGAGCTGAAGAACGGGGAGCGCCGCACCGTGGTTTCCGGCATCGCCAAGTATTATACCCCTGAGGAGATGGTGGGCAAGACGGTGGTGCTGGTGTCCAACCTGGCCCCCCGGAAGATGCGGGGCATCGTGTCGGAAGGCATGCTGCTGTGCGCCAGCGACGAGGCGGGCAACCTAAAGCTGCTCACCGTGGAGGATTGCCAGGCGGGCGGCTGGGAAATCGGCTGATCCCCAACCAGGGGTCGCGTGGGGCCACGGAAAACCGTGGCCCCTCCCTTTGGCTTATCCGCTTGCAAAAGCGGCGGCTCTTTTGGCGCCCGATCCCAGATTTGCTTTGCCCAACGGACGCGGCTTTGCCGCAGAAAAGAGGAATCGCCCCATGCCCCTGTTCGATACCCATTGCCATCTGACTGACCCCAGGTTTCAGGAGGACTTGCCCCAGGTGATTGAGCGGATGCGGCAAGCCGGGGTGGAGCTGGCCGTGGTGGTGGGGGACGCCGCCCAGGACCCCGCTTCCGCCTTCGACCTGTGCCAAGAGCATCCCTTTTTGTACGCCGCTGCCGGGGTTCATCCCCACGACGCCTCCTGCTGGGACGAAGGCCGCGCCCAGATGCTGGAGGCCTGGATGGGCCGGGAGAAGGCGGTGGCTCTGGGAGAGATCGGGCTGGACTATCACTACGATTTGTCCCCCCGGCCCCAGCAGCGCCTGGCCTTTGACGACCAGCTGGACATGGCCTACCGGCTGAACAAGCCCGCCATCCTCCACATCCGGGAGGCCCACGGCGAGGCCACCGCCATACTGTCCGCCCGGTGGCGGGCGGGGCGGCTGCCCCTGTGCGTGATGCACTGCTACTCGGGCAGTTGGGAGAGCGCCCGGACCTACCTGGACATGGGGATGTACCTGTCCTTTACCGGCTCCGTCACCTTCAAAAACGCGGCCAAGCTGCCCGAGGTGGCCCAAAAAATGCCCTTGGACCGGCTGATGGTGGAGACCGACTGCCCCTATATGGCGCCGGTGCCCATGCGGGGGCGGCGCAACGAGCCGGCCTATGTGGCCTATACCGCCGCCTGCATCGCCCAGCTGCGGGGCATGGACCCCCAGGACCTGGCCCAGGCGGCCTACGACAACGGCCGGCGCTTTTTCCGCATCGGCCGGCCTTCATAACGCCATGCTGATCGTATACATCCTGTTGGGGGCGCTGCTGCTCTACGCCGTAGCCGTGGCCCTGATCTTTCACATCGCCTTTGCCAGTCGGCCCCGGTTGGGCCTGCCCCGGTGGCTGGGTAGGCCCGCCGCACCTTCCCCCTGGGAAACCTATCGTGCCCAAATGGAGGAGGGCATGGCCTGGTTCCGGTCCCAGCCCCTCCAGCAGGTATGGATCACCGCCGGGGACGGGGCGCGGCTGCGGGGGCGGTACCTGGCCTGTCCCGGCTCGGACAAGGCCATTTTGCTGGTCCACGGCTATCGCAGCGCTTCGGCGGAGAGCGATTTTGCCTGTGCCCTGAAGCTGTACCACCGCATGGATCTGAACATCCTGCTGGTGGACCAGCGGGGCCAGGGCGAAAGCCAGGGCAAGCTGATTACCTTTGGCATACTGGAGCGGGAGGACGTAGCCGCCTGGGCCCGGTGGCTGGACCGGACCTACCATCCCCGCTCCATCCTGCTGGACGGCATGAGCATGGGTGCCTCCTCGGTACTGATGGCTTTGGCCCTGCCCCTGCCCCCCAGCGTAAAGGGCGCCATCGCCGACTGCGGCTTTACCAGCCCCCGGGCCATCATCGCCCAGGTGATGCGCCAGAATTACCGCCTGCCCCCCAAGCTGCTGATGCCGGGACTCAACTGGCTGTTCCGGCTGCGCACCGGCCACAGCCTGGATGAGGCCAGCGCCCCCCAGGCCCTGGCGGCTAGCCGCCTGCCGGTATTGCTGATTCACGGCGAGGCGGACCGCTACGTGCCCTTCGCCATGGGCCGCGAGAATGCCCAGGCCACGCCCCTGGCCACCCTGGCGAGCGTGCCCGGCGCGGGACACGGGGTCAGTTTCTTGGTAGACCGGGAAAAATGCGAGAAAGCTCTCGACAATTTTATCGCCCGCGTGATACAATAATCCCGGCGGCAAGCTCCTTTGTGGGCGCCGCCTGTCCGGCGGCGGACTCCTGTTCTTCGGGCCCGGCGATGGATTTCTGTCCCCGCGCCCGGCGGCAAGCCGTTTCCCATAACAAGTCACCCTGCAAGCAAGAGAGCATAGATATGGAGGCGAAGCGCGATGGAAAATATTTCCCGGGAAGAGGCCCTGAGACTGCTGAACGCGCCCGACCGGCTGGATAACCTGCGCATGCTGGTGGAGGACGCCCGGGCGGGCCGTCTGCCCCTGCCCCAGACCCACGAGGACGTGAACAACCACATCCACACCACCTATTCCTTCTCCCCCTATTCCCCCACGGCGGCAGTGTGGTTCTCCTGGCAGGCGGGGCTGTGCACCTGCGGCCTCATCGACCACGATTCCATCGGCGGCGCGGAGGAATTCCTCACCGCCTGCCACATCGTGGGCATACCGGGCACGGTGGGCCTGGAGTGCCGGGCCACCATGAAGGACACCCCCTTCGCCCAAAAGAAGTTCAACAATCCGGACCAGGCGGGCATGACCTACCTCACCATCCACGGCGTGCCCCATGACCAGACCGCTTTCCTCAACCAGCAGTTCGCTCCCCGGCGGGAAAAGCGCAACCTGCGCAACCGCAAGATGGTGGAGGGCATCAATTCCCTGATGGGCCAGTACGGCATCCTGGTGGACTTCGATAAGGACGTGGTTCCCCTGTCCAACTTCCTGGTGGGTGGCTCCATCACCGAGCGCCACCTGTCCAGCGCCCTGGCCTACAAGCTGCTGGATACGGTGGGCAAGGGCCAGCCCCTGGTGGACTTCATCAAGAACACCCTGAAGCTGCCCATCTCTCCCCGCATTGAGGGCTACCTGCTGGACGAGAACAACCCCCACATGATGTACGACCTGCTGGGCTGGATCAAGGCCCAGCTGATCAGCCAGTTCTACATCGACGCCGGGGAAGAGCTGTGGGGGCTGGAGGAGATCATCGCCCTGTCCAATCAGGTGGGCGCCATCATCGCCTACCCCTATCTGGGCGACGTGGGCGATTCGGTCACCGGGGACAAGCGGGCCCAGAAGTTCGAGGACGACTTCCTGGACGAATTGTTCCCCTACCTGCGCCAGGTGGGCTTTAAGGCGGTGAGCTACATGCCCTCCCGCAATACCCCGGCCCAGCTTCAGCGCCTGCGCGCCCTGTGCGACCGCTACCAGATGTTCCAGATCTCCGGGGAGGACATCAACCAGCCCCGCCAGAGCTTCGTGTGCATGGCCCAGCGGGCCCCCGAGTTCCACAACCTGTACGAGTCCACCTTCGCCCTCATCGCCCACGAGAACCTGTCCACCGGACACCCGGAAAAGGGTTTCTTCGCCCAGGAGGCGGTGGAGCGCTACCCCGACCTGCCGGAGCGCACCCGGGCCTTTGCCGAAAAGGGCAAACTGCTGGTCCCTTGAGCCGGACGCCCTTTTGATCAGCAATCAGCGGAGGGAAAGCGCGTGTTTGAATACCTGATAAGCCCGGGGGTGGCCAAGGCGGGCACCACCCTGCTGTACGACCTGCTGCAAAAGCATCCCCAGATCCGGCGGGGCCAGGTGAAGGAGCTGCACTACTTCGATTACGCCGAAAACCCGGTCAAGGCGGAGTACGACGAAAAATTTCTGCCCGGCCAGGGCCTGAAGATGGATATCACCCCCATGTACATGTGCCGGGCCGATTGCGTGGACAAGATGGCCGCTACCCTGGACCCCCGAAAGGTGGCCCTGGTGGTGCTGCTGCGGGACCCGGTGGAGCGGGCCCTGTCCCACTACAAAATGCGCATCTCCCAGGACCTGGAAAAGCGCTCCTTTGAACAGTGCTTCGACCAGGAGCCGGGCAAGGAATACCCCCGGATTCACGACCTGCGCATGACCGGTTACTTCCCCCTGGGCCTGTACGCCCCCCAGTTGGAGTCCCTGTACCGCCGCTTCCCTCCGGAAAATATCCAGGTGTACCTCTTCGAGGACTTCGTGAAAAACCAGCAGGCCTATGTGGACAAGGTGTGCCGCTTCTTGGGCATCGAGCCCATTCAGGTCCACGAAATGCACTCCAACAAGAGCGTGGTCCACGTAAAAAGCCTCCTGGCCGCCCGGCTCATCTGGAATATCTCCCGGTTCACCCCCAACGCCATCAAGCGGGACTGGATGCGCAAGCTCAAGTATAAGCTGGCCTCCGCCAACGAGCGCAAGGACGCCCAGGACAACCTGGACCCCCAGCTGGTGCGCCGCCTTACCGATTACTACCGCCAGGACGTGGAAACCCTGGCCACCCGGTATGGCCTGGATACCTCCCGCTGGAAGCATTTTGCCTGATTGCCGGCCGGCGCGGTCACCGCGCCGGCCCTTTTTCACCTTTGTTCCTGGATTTGCCCTTTTTCTGCCACATGATTCATTCGTTTTTGCGCCAATTTCTCATCAAATTCTTTACATCAAACGCCGTGGGGCCTGCTATACTGCAAAGCGACCGAGTGGGGGAGGTATGCACTTGTACGAGTATCTCATCGGCGTGGGCGCTATGAAGGCGGGCACCACCCTGCTGTACGACCTGCTGCGCAAGCATCCGGGCTTTCTGTGCGGGCAGCATAAGGAACTGCACTATTTCGACCAGGTGGACCAGCCGGACAAGGGGGAGTACGACGCCCTCTTCGCCCCGGGACAGGGCGTCAAGCTGGACGTGACCCCCATCTATATGTACGACCCCCAGTGCATCCGCAAAATCTGCCAGGTGCTGGACCCGGCCCAGGTGGCCGTGGCTGTGGTACTGCGGGACCCGGTGGAGCGGGCCCTGTCCCACTGGCGCATGTGCCTGTCCCAGGCCCAGGAAAAGCATTCCTTTGAGGCGTGCTTCGATCTGGAGCCCCAGCGCATCGCCCAAAACGCCCACGACAAAAAGACCTTCAGCTATTTCAGCCGGGGCCTGTACGCCCCCCAATTGGACAACCTGTACCAGCACTTCCCGGCGGAGAATATCAGGATATTCATCTTCGAGGATTTCGTGAAAAACCAGCAGCGCTGCGTGGACAGCCTGTGCGACTTCGTGGGCCTGCCCCACTTCCAGGTGCGGGACGGCCACTCCAACAAGACGGTGGTCCAGGTGAAGAGCCCCGCCCTGGCCCGGTTTATGCGCGCCATGGCCCGCGTCACCCCCAACCGGTTTAAGCGCAATTGGATGCGTAAGGCCAAATACCTTCTGGCCCGGGCCAACGAAAAAAAGGCGCCCCGGGAGTCCATCGCCCCCGCCTTTGAGCAGCGGCTGATCGACTACTACCGCCAGGACGTAGCCCTCCTCAAAAGCCAATACCACCTAGACCTGTCCGCCTGGAAGCGCTTTGGCTGACCTTCCGCCTCCCCCGCGCCCTGGGCTGGGCGTTTTCTCCCCTGGGGCCAACGCCCAAAGGGGATTTTTTCGTCCGCCCAAAGGGACGGGCGGCCCCAAATCGGACCATGTTCCCCCGGCGCCCGCGCCTATTGCCATGCCTCTGCCTTAAATAAGAAGTTTATATTGCTTTCCCTCTGGGCGGGTGCTATAATTTTTCCAGGACCCTTTCCAAAAGAAAGATGACGAGGGAGGTTCTGCAAATGAAAAAACTGGTTTCTCTGCTCATGGCCCTGATGCTGCTAGTATCCGCCGCCGCTCTGGCCGAAACCGCCGCCTACGACTATACCGAGGAAGATATCTTCATCGATGCCGGCGACCATCAAATCCCCGCCACCCTCACCCTGCCCGTAGGGCAAGAGGGCCAGCTCTTCCCCGCCGTGATCATGCTCCACGGCAACGGCTCCACCCGCCACGAGGCGGGCAACGCCTATGACTACACCGCCCCCGAGATGGCCAAGGCGGGCTTGGCCACCATCCGCTTCGACTACATCGGCAACGGCGATTCCACCTCCGACTACATCGACTTCACCTATGACAAGGGCGTCGCCGACGCCATGAAGTGCTACGATTACCTGTCCACTCTGGGCGTCATCGACATGGACCACGTGGGCATCATGGGCTGGAGCCAGGGCGGCCGCCTCACGCTGCTTACCGCGGCGCGCAATGACGTGTTCACCGCCGTGCTGACCTGGGCCGGCGCCATGTCCTCCAAGTCCGAGGCCCTGGAAGAGCAATACGCCGTCGCCAAGGAAAACGGCTACTACGAAGTGACCTACGATTGGCGCGAACCCCTGCGCCAGTCTCCCGAATACTACGAGTGCGCCATGGCCATCGATTACGAGGCGGAGGTCGCCAACATCAAGGCCCCCATCCTGGCCATCAACGGCCTGGCGGACACCACCGTGGTTCCGGAAACCGCCCAGGCCATCGTGGACGCGTCCACCAACCCGGATAGCCAAGTGATGCTGATGGAGGGCGTGGACCACACCTTCAACGTATTTTCCGGCGATATGACTGCCCTGGAAGAGGTGACCCAGGCCACCATCGACTGGTTCCAGAAGATGATCTAACCCGCGCCTATAAAAGGGCCGCCCGGCCAAAACCGGGCGGCCCTTTTGCGCTGGGCTCAGGGGGGCGGGAATGGCGGCTGCCTGGGGGCGTCTTAGACGATATACTCCACCTGGGTTTGGCCCTTATTCAGGATGTCCTTTACCGCGTCCAGCCCCCGGGCCAGCTGGGTTTCGTCCTGGGGAGATGTAATGGCCAGCCGGGCGTGGGCAGGGCCTTCTTCCGTGCTAATGGCGAAGCGGTGCCCGCCCAACAGATTGATCCCCCGCTGCCGGGCCAATATCTCTAACGCCTGGCTGCTCATGCCCTGGGGCAGGTCGATCCACCGAAAAAAGGGAGGGTAGGACAGCTGCGGGGCCTGGGGAAAGCGCTGCTGAAATACCTGGTTGCGGGCCCGGGCCAGTTCCACCTTGCGCTCCACGATCTGGCCGGCCAAGCCGCTCTCAATGAGCTCGTAGATGATCTCTGCGTTCAGGGCCACCGTCTTCAGGTTGATGTTGACCATTCCCTCGATCACCCTGGCCCGCAGCGCCTCGGGCGCCGTCATAAAGGCCACCCGCAGCCCGGCGCACAGGGACTTGCTGGTACCGCAGATATGCACCGTACGCTCCCTGGCCAATGCGGCCAGGGGCGGCAGCGTGGGTTGGTGCAAAAAGCCGTATATGTCGTCCTCAATGGCGATGAGTTCCCGCCTGCAGACCACCTGGGCCAGCTCCTGCCGCCGGGAGACGGGCATACAGATTCCCATGGGATTGCTCAGGGAGGGCATTACATAAATCCCCTTCAGTCCTTCCTGGGCGCAGCACCGGTCCAGGGCGTCGGGGCGCATCCCCTGGGCATCGTTTTCCACCGGGCACAATGCGATGCCCAGCATATGGGCCAGCCCCTTGAAATTGGCGTAGGTATAGGGGTCGGTCCCGATCTTGTCCCCGGGCCGGAACAAGGATTGCAGCGCCACCGCCAGGGCGTTTTGCGCCCCCGAGGCCAGCAGTACCTCCTCCTCCCCCACCGAAAGGCCCAGCCCCTCCAGCCATTTTCGGGCCGCCTGCCGCTGCCAGGGCGTGCCCAGGGGACTGGTGTACTCCAACAGGTGTACCGTGCGGGCCCGGGCGGTCACCTTGCGGGCCGCCTCCATCACCAGGGCGTTGCACTGGTAGAAGGGGCGAATGAGCCCCAGCTCTATCAGCCCTTCCCCTTCCTCTCCGGGAAAAAGGCCGTCCCCCACCCCCGGCGCCACAAAGGTGCCCCGGCCGGTGACGGCGTAGACCAACCCCTTTTGCTCCATCACCTTATAGGCCCGGGTGACGGTGCTCAGGTTCACCCCCAGCGCCTGGGCTAGCTCCCGCTGGGGCGGCAGCTTGTCGTGAGGGCGCAATTTTCCCCCCTGGACATCCTCCTCCAGCCTCCGGGCGATGCCCTGATACACGGGCCCTTCCCATCCTTCCATGCCGGGCATCCAGCTGAGGGAACGCCCCTCCCCCTCGCGTTTGGGCATAACGGCCTCCTGCTCCACAAAAATTGTCCGCAAGACAATTATACCGGCCCCGTCCTCAAATTTCAACCTTCCCTCCTCATCTTTCCGCCCCGGCGACCCTTTTTAGGGAGAATGCGTTTCCGTCGTTTCGTGGCCCTTGATCCCATAAAAACAGCCGCCGGGCTTAGGCCTGGCGGAGATGGAGAGAAACGGCGGAGGAACATGGACGCCTGACCCCGGTTCACAGAATCACTTGCAGGGTAAATCGGTTGTCTTGGGCCTGATAGGTACACAGGGCGTGGTTCTTTTCGCAAAAGGCGGCGATGGAGCGCACACCCAGGCCGTGGCCTTCTTGGCTGGCGACCGGCAATCCTTGCTCGTCAAAGCGCACATGGCCTACGAAGGGATTGGCGATGCGGAACATCAGCCGCGGATAGCCGATCACCTTGCAATACAGCGTGCGCTGTTCCCGGGGAAGGGCCAGGTTGGCCTGAATGGCGTTTTCCAGCGCGTTGGACAGGGCGATGGCCAACTCCATCTCGTCCACGGTCAGGCCCTCGGGCAGAGCGATGCGGGCGTTGACTTGGATACCCTGCCGTTTGGCCTGCTCGAAATAGGAGAAAAACATGGCGTCCAGTACCGGCTGGCGGCACCAATGCACCAACCTATGCTCCTCCAGCCGGGTTTGGGCGGCGTGAATCACATCCATGGCCGCCTGCCTGTCTCCCCGGGCCACCAGCTCGGTGACGGTCTGCAGGCGATGGCGCAAATTGTGGCGCTCCTGGCGCACCAGCTCCTCCGCCTCGTGGATGGCCTTGATCTGGACCTGCATGGCGGCCACCTGGGTTTGCAGCAGCATTTGACTGTTTCGGGCCTCAATGCCCTTTTGGACCTGCTCGAAAAACAGATAGATCAGGAAATAGGCGCAGCCGCACACCAGCACCAAGCCATACAGGATGATGGCCGTTTGGAAGGGCGCGTCGGAAAAGAACTCCCTATTGGCATAGAGGATCACCAGACAGGTAAAGATGGGGATCAGGCTCAGGGTCATCCATCCCTTGTCCATCTGGCGCAGCATACTCTGATAGGCCACGTTGAGCTTGAGCAGGACAATGCTGAACAGGCCGATGGAGATCAGCCGCACCAATATGGGCAGCCACAGGAGCGAGGGCGCCAACGCCTGGGCCAGGTAGCCGTTGACGCCGCCGATGCAGCCCAGAAAAAAGCCGTTGGCCACCCCAAATAGCGCCCGCAGCCCACGGTAGCGGGAACACCATACCGTGGCCACCGTATAGGGAATCACCAACGTGAATACGGCCAGCCGGGTATAGAGGTCAAAATACCCCCACCAGATGACCGCCACATGAAGGGTGGCCAGCGCGCCGATCATCGCCAACCAGCGCATCCGCCAGCGCCTGGTGGGCTGGCGAAAGTCGGTTTGCCACATCATATAGCCGCCCAGGGCACACTGAGTCAGCAGTACCATCAGGGCGCGATAATGGTCCTGATTCATTCTTCCTCCTCCCCCAGCCAGTACTGACCCCAGGCCAGCTTAAAGCCCGTGGCCGCAGTGCGGGGCAGGGGTACCGTGACGCCGTTGTCCAACAGGGCGTTTTGCCCGTTCACTCCGGCCACATGCTCCAGGTTGAACACAAAGCTGGCCCCGCACAGGCAGAACCGGGAATCGGCCAGCAGGGGCGCCACCATCTCTCGAAAGGAAACCCGGATGGACTGGGAATCCACCGTATCATCCACGCACACATAGCGCATGGATCGGCCTACCCGCTCCACATACAAAATGCGCTCCAAGAGGACGCGCTGTTGACCGCCTGGGGTGGAAACCAGTATGGCGCTGCTGCGCCTGCGCTTCAGCTTCTGGGTCGCCGCGTCCAGCACCGCAAATAGCCGCTCCTCCTTTACCGGTTTGAGCAGATAATAAAAGGCCCGCACGTTGTAGCTGTCGGCGGCGTATTCCTTGGAGGAGGTTAAATAGATGATTTCGCCGCCCTCTCCCAGGCTGCGCAGTTTAAGCCCGGTTTGTATGCCCCCCGGTTCGGGCATAATCACATCCAAAATATACAGGTCAAAGCGGTCCCCGGCGTTCACCGCCTTGAGCAGCTCGTGTCCGCTCTCAAACGCCTGGACCCGCCCCTGGAGCTTGGGCCTGTCCTTTATGTACGCCTCTAAGCTGGCCGTTATCTTTTCCCTGTCCCTGGCCTCGTCGTCGCACACAGCGATTTTCAGCATAGCTCCATTTCCCCCACCCAGTCGTTACGGCAAATTCTGTGCAGGTCAACGCCAATTCTACGCAAAGCGGCATACTGCTCCATATTATATGCTAGAATAGCATGTTATCGCCAATTCGTCAAGGGTACGCCATCCGCCGGCGCTCAGCCTCCCTTGGGGCCGGCGCACCGGCGTACCGGAAAAGAAGGGGGCTTCTACGGATGATTACTTTTCTGTGCGCTCTTTTCCTGTTGGTAGCCGGTTACTTCGGCTACGGGCGGTTGGTGGAGCGGGCTTTCCGCCCCGACGAACGCCCCACGCCCGCCATGGCCCATCCCGACGGGGTAGACTACGTGCCCATGAAGACCTGGCGTGTATTCCTCATCCAGCTACTCAACATCGCCGGGACCGGCCCCATTTTCGGCGCGCTGATGGGCGCGGTATTCGGCCCTGTGGTGTACCTGTGGATCGTGCTGGGCTGCATCCTGGGCGGTGCGGTTCACGATTACATGACCGGCATGATCTCGGTGCGCATGAACGGCGCCTCGGTATCCGAAATCGTGGGCCGGTACCTGGGCGGCACGGCCAAGCAAATCATGCGGGTATTTTCCGTGGTGCTGCTGGTGCTGGTGGGGACCGTATTCACCACCAGCCCCGCGGCGCTGCTGGCCCGACTGACTCCCGCCTGGATGGATCAGGGGGTGTGGGTAGCGGTGATTCTGGTTTACTACCTGTTGGCCACCCTGCTGCCCATCGACAAGCTCATCGGCAAGCTGTACCCGATTTTCGGCATCGTGCTGGGCGTGATGGCTCTGGGCATCATGGGCGGACTGCTGGCAGGGGGCTACACCTTGCCCGAGCTGGCCCTCACCGGGCAGCATCCCAGCGGAACCCCGGTATGGCCCTACATGTTCGTCACCGTGGCCTGCGGCGCGGTGTCCGGCTTTCACGCCACCCAGTCCCCCATGATGGCCCGATGCATCAAATCGGAGGCAGACGGGCGCAAGGTGTTCTACGGCGCCATGCTGGCGGAGGGCGTTATCGCCCTGGTATGGGCCAGCGCGGGCATCGCCTTCTACGGCGCTACCGGCGGGCTGCAGGCCGCCCTGACCCAGCTGGGGCAGTCCGGCGTGGTGTACGACCTGTCGGTGTCCCTGTTGGGCGTGGTGGGCGGCGCCCTGGCGGTGGTGGGCGTGGTGGTGTGCCCGGTTTCCTCGGGGGATACCGCCTTTCGCAGCGCCCGGCTGACCATCGCCGACTGGTTCCACATCGACCAATCCCCGCTCTCCCGCCGCCTGGCGGTTACCCTTCCCCTGCTGGCGGTGGGCGCCTGCCTCACCCAGGTGGACTTCGACGTGGTGTGGCGCTATTTCTCCTGGAGCAATCAAACCCTGGCCATGATCGCCCTGTGGGCCGCCGCCATGTACCTGGTGGAAAACGCACCCATGGCCTTCTGGCCCCTGTGCGCCGTCCCCGCCGCCTTTATGTCCGCCGTGTCCTGCACCTATATCCTCATGGCCCAGGAGGGCCTGGGCCTGCCCCAGCAAATCGCCTATCCCATTGGGGCGCTGTTCGCCCTGGGCTGCGCTGCCCTCTTTGCCGTGGGCGCGGCCCGCAAAAAGAACGGCCGGAGCTTGTCCGGCGAGAGAAAGGTTTGAATGAAATGAAAAAATTGTTGTCTTTGCTCTGCGCCGCAGTCCTGGTCCTCACCAGCGCCGCCTGCGCCTCCGACGCCGCCGCCTCGCCCCTGGCGGGCAGGCGTGTGGCCTACGTGATGCAGATGGCCTCCTCGGAGATCTTCCAGCTGTGGTCCGACGCCGCCCAGCAGACCGCCCAGTCCTTGGGCATGGAATACCAGGCGTTCTTCTGCGACGGCTCCCACCAGGCCTGGCAGGATACCATCGTCCAGTGCGCCCAACAGGGCTATGACGGGCTGCTCCTCAGCCACGGCGGCCAGGATTACGCCTATTCCTTCCTCCAGGACCTGCTGGAGGACTATCCCCAGCTGAAAATCGTGACCTTCGATACCCTGTTTCTGGATCCACAGGGCCAGGAGCAAAAGCTGCCCGGCGTCACCCAGTTCTTCCAGCAGGACGGCCAGATCGCCGAATTACTGCTCTCCTACATCTGCCAGGAGCTGTACCCGGACAAGACGGCTTCCGGCCAGCCGGTGAACATCCTCAAGGTCTGGGCCGGACCGGGTACGCTGGCTGCCTTCGACCGCCGCCAGGAGGGCTATGCCCGCTATGAGGAGCAGGGGCTCATCGCTACAGTGGAAACCATCGCGCCCCAATCCGCCGCCGGCGCCGATGCGCAGGACTCCATGGCCCAGGTGGCCGCCCAAGCCCTGGCCCAGTACGAGGAGGGCCAAATCGACGCCATCTGGTGCTGCTACGACTTGTACGCCCGGGGCGTCTACGAGGCCCTGGTCCAGAGCGGCTGCCAAATCCCCCTGGTCAGCGCCGATATCTGCGACGCCGACCTGGCCCTGATGGCCCAGCAGGATTCCCCCTGGATGGCCTGCGCCACCACCAATTGGGCCCTCAACGGCGAGTTCGGTATGCGGGTGCTGGCCCTGGAATTGGCCGGGGAATACGACCGCATCGTGGACCCCGCCTCCGGTGAGGTGAGCGACTGGCTGGAAATTCCTCCCTTCCTGGTCACCCAACAGGACCTCTCCGGCGCGGACCCCACCGTGGCGGACCTGACGGCCCTCTCCGGCGACAGCGCCGGTTGGATGCCCACCGCCAGTTGGATGCCCTGATCCCCCGGAGGCTTTCCCCCTGGACGCTTCCGGCCCGTATATCCATGCAGCCGAAAAACCATCCGGCGCCGCAGGCCCACGCCTGCGGCGCCGGATTTATTAGCCCCTTTCTGCCGCTGCATACGCCGCGTCCCCAGCCCTCCCGCCCCGGCGGAATGTTAAATTCTCCGAACGTATTTATTCATAAAAGTGAATATGCTATGCTGTGTAAACCGGCCCAGCCCATAAGGGCCCGGTTGCTCCACGATAAAAAAAGGGAGGCTTGTTTATGAAAATCCGGTATTCCCGCCTGTTGGCCGGCCTTCTGGCTGCGCTGCTGTTGGCCTGCTCCGTCGCCGCCTATGCGGAACCCGTCACGGCTTCCGCCGCCCAAATCACCTATACCTATGAGGAATATCCCCTGGAGCGCAACGGCATAGCGCTGCACCTGGACTGCGTCACCGCTTCCAACGATCCCCAGCAGAGCATTCTGCTGGTCCACGGGCTTACCTACTCCTCCCACGAGTTCGATATGGACTACCAGGACTATAGCCTGGTGCGGCTGCTGGCCCGGGAGGGCTACGCGGTGTGGCGGCTGGATATCGCCGGCTACGGCCGTTCCGGCGAGGTGGAGGACGGATTCATGCCCGATTCCGATTACGCCGCAGAGGATATCTGCGCCGCCGTGGAAACCATTCTGGAAACCACCGGCCTGGAGAAAATCGACGTGCTGGGCTGGAGCTGGGGCACCGTCACCTCCAGCCGTTTCGCCGCCCAGCATCCCGAGTACATCAATAAGCTGGTGCTCTATGCCCCCATCCTGTGCGGCCTGGGCGCGGCGGAGGTCACCGAGCCCTTCCACTACAACTACTGGGAGCACGCCGCCGACGATTTCCAGAAGACCGAGGACGGCAGCTTTGACCTGAGCATCACCGATCCGGTCATCATCGAAATGTACTGCTCCAGCTGCTGGCACTACGACCGCGACTACAGCCCCAACGGCGGCCGCCGCGACCTGTGCGTGGACCCCTCCCAGCTGCTCATCGACCTGGAGGCCATCCAAACGCCCACCCTGGTCATCTGCGGCGACAGCGACCCCTACCTGAACATGGACCTGGTGAACGCCTCCCTGGATTCCCTGCCGGAGGGCTCCGCCCTGGAGGTCATCCCCGGCGCTTCCCACTGCGCCATGATCGAAGCTCCCTTCTATCACGACTTCCAGGCCCGCCTGCTGGCCTACCTGACCGCCTAATCCGCCCCTACACGGGGCCCCGCGCCTTTCCGGCGTGGGGCCCTTTTTCTGCCGCTCCGGCGGCAACATATCATAGAAATGGCGCGGATAGCCAAAAGAGCGTCCGGCTTTGGCATCCCCAGTCCATCCGATAGGATCAACTGCGCAAGCATGTTGCTCATGATCTGTCTGCCAATCAAGATGCGCAGAATCACCTGGGCGAAGCCCTGCCGCTGGAGGGTAAAGGCGAATTCCTCTCCCGGAAAACTGTACAGCCCCAATGCATGGTCCCTTAATCCAGCTGAGTTGCTCAATCCATTGCATCTTGAATACCAGGAAAGCTGTAGCGGAGGCTGTGCAACGGATTTCCCGGATGGCTTCAGGGGCGTACTGAGCATGGCGTTACAGCAAGGTTCAGCGTACAGTCCGTGGGGGCCGCCGGGCGCATATGCGCGAAAATGGCCGGAAGCGCTGCTCAAGGGTTCCGACGCAAGGCGGCGCAAAGCCATGTAGGGCTATGCATTCTCTAACCAGCCGTTAAAGCAGGATGATTTACTGCCCCGGTCAGCGGAAATGAAAAGGTGTTATTCAGCGTGGTGAACGCCGGATAACGCCTCTTTTCTGGATCGCGGAATAATTGGATGCTTACATTAGTTTTAAATAAATCATTAAAAGACCAATTTATTAATTTGTCGGAGTATAGTATAATGGCAAAAAAGATGTATGAAGGAGAACCATATGGATTTAGTGCTTAGTGACAGGAATTTAGATTCCTTCCGCCAACGCCACCCAACCATACAGTTTATCGATCTATCCAGTTTAAATATTGCAAACTGTGTTGGATGTTTTGGCTGTTGGGTAAAAACCCCCGGAAAATGCGTAATGCGCGATGATGCAGTTAAAGTCTATCCTCAAATTGCAGCCAGCGATAGAATTCTATATATAAGCAGAATTAAATATGGCGGTTATGATACGGTGATGAAAACCATGCTGGAACGAAGCATTCCTGTTCAGCAGGCGTTTATTCGTTTATTAGACGGAGAAACACACCATGTCCAGCGCAAAGTCGCGCCCAAAACGGCAGTCATCATCGGCTATGGAGATATTTCCCCCAAAGAACAAGAAATCTTCCGCGCCCTCGTAGAACGAAATGCAAAAAATATGAGTTTTAAAAGTTATCGTATTATATTTGTTGCAGAAAATCAAGTCGAGGCAGCAGCAAGCAACGAGGTGACAGCATGGGAAAAGTAATGATTATCAATGCCAGTCCACGGGCTCCCAAGTCAAATTCCAAGCAGTATGCCCAATTATTTTCGCAGTATTGCCGCTTGGATACGGAATACTATGAAGTGAAAAGGTCCAACCATTTGACGCTTTGCCGGACGATTGAAAATTACTCTCACATTGTATTTGTTTTTCCGCTTTACGTAGACAGTATTCCAGTGCCGCTCCTAAATTTCTTAAAAACTTTGGAAGAAAACGCTCCTCTTAAAAAACCCACTATTTCTGTTATCGTTAATTGCGGCTTTATTGAACCATACCAAAATGACGTCGCCGTTGAGATGCTACGGTCTTTTACAACAAAAAATGGCTATCCCTTTGGTTCGGTATTTAAAATCGGCAGCGGGGAAGCAATCTTAACTACGCCCTTCCGGATTTTTCTCAAAATAAAAATGAAAAAATTTGCCATATCCGTAATAAATCAACGGTACAATAATTTTCAAGCAACGATGCCGATCTCCAAAAAAATGTTCATCAAAGCATCAACTGCATATTGGGAGAATTATGGAAAAAAGAACGGCATTTCAAAAGAAGAAATGGAAATTATGCAAATCGAATAGCTGCTTCTTGCAAGAATGAAAAACGCTTCACCGGTGCGCCGGGCAGTAATGCTTCCGCGTTCATGCCAGCTTTTTAGCCGTGGGTTGCGCCATGCCGCTCCTTTTCTTTCTGCCCCTGAATCGCCTGGCCTGGCAGAGCTCCAGTGAGGAAAGCGTATTTCAGGCGTCCACTGTCCGGCGCCCGGCCAGATACATCTTTCGCGCCAGCGCAGCGGCGTAACCCGTCCACATTCCGTCCCGCCGGGTCAGAGCGGCATTGGGGTGTGCCTGCGCTTCACCTAGCGGCGTATGCAGTTTCTGCACCGCTTCACTGCGCTTTGGATTGCGCTCCGGGTGGACGTATAGCGCCCGGTCAACGGTTTCCACGCGGCTCAGCGCGATGTCGTCAAGCCAGTCCTGACGCCTCCTCATAACCGCCCTTCCTCCCGCTGCTCCCGGTGGAGTTGGGCGTACTTTTCCTGGTGCGCCTGCATGTCCGCCGCGCTCTTGAATGCGGCGTAGCCGTTGAGGTGGCCCAGCAGGACGCGGCGCAGCCGGTTGTGTTCCGGCCGCCGAAGCCCTAGCACGTGAGCCGGCTGTTGGCGCGATACTGCTCCCGGGACCCACATCCGCCTTGAGGAACACGCCCTTTGTTGCTTTCGCGTACTTGCGAATCGCCCCCAAGTGCGCCGTATACGCCTGCCAGGGGGCCGGATCGCAGTCGTGCTGAACCGTTTCTGCGGTGAACCTGCCTTCCTAAACGCGGCAGCCTTTGAGCATCCCCCCGAGCCAGGCCGTCCGCCAGCAGCGCTTCGAAACCGGCGA
This sequence comes from Candidatus Excrementavichristensenella intestinipullorum, assembly GCA_018711685.1. Taxonomy (GTDB): domain Bacteria; phylum Bacillota; class Clostridia; order Christensenellales; family Aristaeellaceae; genus Excrementavichristensenella; species Excrementavichristensenella intestinipullorum. The sequence goes on from DVHZ01000153.1 coordinate 43,276, forward strand.
GGGTTTCCATGGGAAATCGCCGTGCGCACACGCGCTCCGCCCCATCACGAGCGCCCCCGGATTGCTCCGAGGGCGCCGCTTGTTCTCTTTTGACCCTATCCTTCACCCCTCAACTTCTCCCTCCGCTTCTGTTTGGGGCGGATGATGATGGGCATTCTTGCCCAAGATTTTGCTCATCTGGTGCGGTATAATCCTGGTAGAAGTGGAGAGAAACCACGTCCTTGTATTTTATATTGGGGCGGAAGGGATAGAACCGCTTCCAGCACCGCTTGTTGTCCGGCGGCAAAAGCGCCGGCTGCTCCAGCAGCGCGTCCAAGGGCACCGTGCGCCTGGGGTAAAAGCTCTTGAGCATGTCCTTGCAGGCGTTGATGACGGCGCGAATGATCCAGGCCTTTTCCCTCACTTTCAAAGGAAACGGAGCTTAGGACATACTTCAAAACACCGTTTGAAATATGTCCTCGGTATCGGCACGGTTCTTCAAATGGACCATGCACAGCCGCCCACGGTATCCGCATAGCGCTCTACGGCCCTATTCACCTCTTGCTCCTGGCGTATAGCCCATCCGTCCTTATCTGCGGCCGCCCCGGCCCCGGCCCGCGCCGCCCCGGGCGCCGCCATTGTAGTTGTCGCACACGCCGTCGCCGTCGGCATCCACATAGTACCTGCCGCCCTGGCCGCAATAATCGCACACCCCGTCGCCGTCGGCGTCCACATAGTACCCGCAGCCGTCCTGGCCGCAATGGTCGCACACGCCGTCGCCGTCGGCGTCCACATAGTACCCGCAGCCGCCCCGGCCGCAATAGTCGCACACGCCGTCGCCGTCGGCGTCCACATAACGGCGCATCCCGCTGCCGCCGCGCATACATCCGCGCCCACAGCCCGCCTCCTCCGCCAGCGCGCCCGCTGCCATGGTCAAAACCAAAATCGCCGCCATCATACCCAGCAAAATCTTTTTCATCGCTGTATCCTCCGTTTTTTTGATCGTCATTGCTGACTTCACTTCTAATACGACCGGCGCCGGCAAATCCATTCAGAAAAAAACAAAAATCCGCCTGAATTTTGCCGCCGCCCTTTCCCTTCCCGCCTCATTTTTTATTTTTCCCCATTCCGCGTCGACTTCCACCCCATTCGTCCCCCCAAAGAGCCCGCCCAGCCAAAAAGAAAAGGCCGCCCAGCCCCGTAAAACCAAGGCTGAACGGCCGCCCAACGCGTGCGCCGCGGGGGCATTTTCAGAAAGCACCCCCGCGGCGCACTGGAGAGGTCCCGTCTCAATCGCCATATTCTTTTCGGAATTGGGCCACGATACCGTGGGCCAGATTGGACAGGGCTACTCCATCCGCCATTACGGCGATGTACTGATATCCCCTGTCGTACAAGGCGCGGGCTTTCTCGTAGCCTCCTGCTACGGTGCCCAAGAACTTGCCGGCAGCCTTGGTCTTTTCCTCGATGGCGGCAATGGCTTCACGCACCTGGGGATGAGCCGGGTCGCCAAAGTGTCCCATGGAGGTGGACAGGTCCATGGGCCCCACAAAAATGCCGTCAATGCCCTCCACCTGCAGGATCTGGTCCAGGTTGTCCACGCCCTGCTGGGTTTCGATGGCTACCATCAGCATGATTTCCTGGTCGGCGTAGGGAAAATAATCCCCGTTGCCCACGCCGTAGCCTTCGGCCCTGGGGCTTCCCGCCACGCCCCGAATGCCCCGGGGCGGATAGAGCACCGCCTTCACGGCGGCTTCCGCGTCCTGTTTGGTGCAGACGTAGGGGATGAGCACGCCGTTGGCCCCCGCGTCCAAAATGCGCTTGACGGTTACGAAATCGTTCCAGGGCGCCCGGACGAAAGCGTCCACGCCGTAGCCCTTCATGGCCTGCAGCTGGGCGATCAGGGTCATGATGTCTCCCGGGCCGTGCTCCATATCGATCATCAGCCAATCGAAGCCGGCGCGCCCCAAAATTTCCGCGGTAAAAGGGCTGCCGATCTGCAGCCACGCCCCGGCGGTTTTTTTCCCTTGCTGGATGCGGTGCTTGGTTCGGGTATAAAATTTTTGTCCGATGGGCAGCACGCTCTCTCACTCCTCTCCCTGCTCCAGGGGCGTCAGCGGCGCACGCAACCCCTGTTCCCGCTTGAGCTGCATCAGTTCCTCGTAGGTCTTAATGGGTACCGGAACGCCTGCCGCCCGGCGCTGGGTTTCCCGCTGGTATTCGATCTCCCCGGGCATCATGATCTGGCGGTTTGGGTCCCACATGGGGGTTTCCTTGAGGCGGCGGTAATACTCCGCCATGCGTTTTTGCAGTTCATCCCGGTCCATGATCTCGTCCAGGTCCAGGGCCATCATGAAGTGGCCGGTGAGGCTGGGGTCCTGAGGGTAGGCGTACATGCTCTTCATCTGATGGGAAAATACGCCGCCGGTAATCACGCCGCACAGGATATCCACCACCTGGGCCAACCCCAACCCCTTGTGATCGCCCATGGGCTGCAGGAAGCCCAAGTGAGCCTTTTCCGGGTCGTCCGTGGGCCGGCCCTGGTCGTCGGTGGCCCAATCCATGGGGATTTTTTCCTTTTTCTTGATGGCCAAGGTGATCTTGCCTCCGGCCACTTTGGAAAAGGCGATATCCAAGCAGAAGGGGAAGGGCCCGTAGGTGGGGATGGCGATGGCCAACGGATTGTTGCCCACCACCGGCTTGCTGGCGCCCTGGGCGATTACCAGGGGGAGCACGTTGGTCATGTTGATACCGATCATGCCCTCCTTGGCCGCCATGCGGGCATACAGCGCCCCCGCGCCGAAGTGGTTGCTGTTGACCACGCCTACCGCCCCCACACCGTGCAGCCGGGCCAGCTTGATGGCCTCCTCCATGGCGGCGCGCCCGGCTATAAACCCGGCGGCAGCGTCGGCATCCATCACCCGCAGCGCCTTGTTCCCGCGCACGAAGCGCATGTGGGGCTGCACGTGGATGGCGCCGTTGCGCATACGGGCGTAATAAGCGGGCGCCCGCATGACGCCGTGGGAATCGATGCCCCACAGGCTGGTATCCACCAGGCAATCGGCGTGGAATGCCGCGTCGGAGCGGGGCATGTCCGCCGTCTCAAACAGTTCCGTCAGCATTTGGCGCAGTTCCCGGTGATCCACCAATACCACGTTTTTTTCCATGGTCATCACCCCCTCTATTCGTTGCGCAGCTGGGCAATCAAGGCCAGCGCCTTGGTCCAGGCCTCCTCAAAGCTGTTGCGGAACAGCACCACCGGGCCAAAATCCTCGTATTCCTCCGGCTGGATAGCGTCCAGGAAGTGGCCCCTGCGGTAGTCTTCCAGCTTCTGCACCAGCTCGTCCACCACGTAATCCGGCGTGGGGCGCAGGAAGTTCTCCACCACCACCGGGTCCTGCTGAATCAGCTTATCAGCGGTGCCCTGCCAGTTGATGGTGACCACGGCGTCGGCGCCCACCATCTCGGTAAAATGGTGCAGGCCCCTGGCGCCTCCGGAGATAAAGCCCATCTCCGGGCAAATGCTCCGGGTCATGTAGTACGCCTTCTTGCCCACCGACACCCCGGCTTGCCACAGCACATCGGGGGTAATGGAAATGCCGTTTTCCCGCACCACGTTTTTCAGGTGCTCGTCGTAAATGCCGGCGATATGGGAAAAGTAGATGGGCGCGGGGTGGTCCATCCCCTTGCTGCCCCGCTGGTAAGCCCTGCACACGTCTACCGCTTGGCGCACCGCCATGACCTCGGTGGCGTTGATGGGCACCCTTTCCCGCACCAGGATTTCTATAGCCTTGAGCCCTTCCGCCGTGGCGGGTATTTTGGCCATGATATTGGGGCATTTGCGGGTGTTGTACCGGGCGCATCGCAGAATGCTCTGGACATCTTCCCGGAAGGGATTGCCCTGGATGCTCACATAGCCCGCTTTCCCCCCCGTGGCCTCGTAGATGGGCAAAAAGATCTGGGCGATCTTTTCCACCAAGGCGTACTGCAGCTGCACCAGGGCTTCGTTGTCGTCCTTTTCCCGGGCCATGATATCCCCCAGGATTTCAAGGGCATAGTCCTTTTCCTCGGGATTGGACAGCATCTTCCAGGTATACGCCGGGTTTTGCGTACAGCCGCAGGCCCCTGCCGCGATGGCTAACCGGGCCTGTTCCCGGGTAACGTTGTTGATCCAAAAGCGCGTGGGCGTTTGCTCCTGAACGCGCTGAAAATAGGTCTTCATCCTGCTCTCCTCCTCTACGCTCGGTCGCATGGCCCGGGCAATCCGGGAATTTGGCCTTGTATAGCCAGCACCCGGTTCCCGGCGCAGATCATCAGGGTTTTGCGCTCTTTTCCCCCAAAGGTAAAATTGGCTACCTGGAAGGGGAAACAGATGCGCCCCAGCATCTGCCCGTCGGGCCTGAACACGTGAATCCCGCCCTGGGCGCAGCAATACAGGTTGCCCTCCGCGTCCAGCTTCAACCCGTCGGGCGAGCCCGGCCCTTCTCCGCTGGTGCGGGCGAAGAGGCGGCGGTTCTTCAAGGTTCCGTCCGGCTCCACATCGTACAGGAAAATCTCCATGGGCTTGGAATCGGCCACATATAATTGCCTTTCGTCCCCGGTAAAGCACAGGCCGTTGGGCGTCTCGCACCGGTCGTCCAGCAGCGTAAGCTGGCCCTGGGCATAGCGGTATACGCCGCAAAAGGCGAGCTGCCGGCTTCGCTCCACGCCTACCTGAGAGGGATTGCGGCCGAAATAGGGGTCGGTAAAGTAGATGGAACCGTCGCGGCGTACCACCACGTCGTTGGGGCTGTTGAGTTCCAAGCCCTGATAATGGGACACGACCACTCGATAATTCTTTCCGTCCCCGTCCCGCCTGGCTATGCGGCTGGCGGCGTGTTCGCAGGTGACGATGTCCCCGTCCGGGGCATAGGCGTTTCCATTGCCCTTATAGCTGTAGTCCACCAGGCGGTTCAGCCCACCGCCTTCGCTCCAGCGGTACATGGCGTTGCCCGGAATATCGCTGAAGGTCAAGCTCTGGTTCCGGGCGTTCCAAATGGGGCCTTCCGTAAAGATCAGCCCGTCCGAAGCGTCCGCGATGACCCGAGGCTCCTGGTCCTCATGGATCATCCGCCCGAAATCCGGATGCTTTGTCTCCAACCGCAGCGGCATATCCGTTCCCCCTTTCCCCTTTACCGGCCCATTACCGTTACGGGAATATTCAACAGCGCGCACATCTGCTTGATTTCTTCCACGCAGTCCACGCCTACCCCCGCGATATGGTTGGAATCGAACTGCTCCACGAATTGATCAAAATCCATATCCACCTTTACGTAGGACATGGGCAGCTGATGTTTGCCCCTGGACTTGGTGAAAGCCCGATGCCGCTCGTCGCTGGGGGTGATCATCCGGCCCTTGATCACGCACATCTTGTATTGGCCGTTGGCCCGGGACAGCCTGGCCAGGGTTACCGGGCCGGGCGCCGCTGGGCCAGCCCTTGGATGGCCCTCACGCTGCGGGGCAGTTCCTCCTCGTAGACCAGCTCCACCGGCAGTTTTTTCAGCAGGCCGGTCATCTTGGCGTGGCGGTCGTAGGCGATATCCTTAAACACATTGTTCCACTCGTGCTCCCTGGGGTCTCCGATGGTCATTACGGCAATAACCGGTTTGCGTATCGTGCTCATGATGCAAGCTCCTTTCCTCGCGCTGCGCTATTGGGCGTCCAACGCCTGCAGCCTTTCGTAATCCGCGTCGGTCACCGTCTTGTATCCCGGGGTGGGGAAAGCCTGGAAGCTGCGGCCGCCGTCGATGTAGATGGTTTGGCCGAAGATAAAGTCGGAATCCTGGCTGGCCAGGAACACCGCCAGCCTTCCGCATTCGTTGGGCGTACCGATCCGGCCGATGGGAGTGCGGGAGATGATGGTGTCCATCAGCTGATGGTCGTTGCCCACCCGGCGCATGAGCTCGGTTTCAATGGGGCCGGGGGCGATGGCGTTTACCTTGATGCCGTATTGGGTCAGGGCAATAGCCTGTACCTTGGTCAGCTGCACGATGCCGCCCTTGCTCGCGGTATACACCACCTGAGAGTCCAGGCCCAGGTAGGAATTGACGCTGGCCATATTGACGATGGCGCCTCCATGGCCCTTTTCGATCATCTTCCGGGCGGCGTACTGGCCGCCGAAGAACATCCCGCGCAGGTTGATGTTCATGATCTTGTCGTATTGTTCCGGGGTGATATTCAAGAAATGGGTCTTGGCCGGGTCGTTAATCCCCGCGTTGGCCATATAAATGTCCAGGTCCCCGAACTGCTCTACTGCCACATCAATGGTATGGCGCAGCATGTCCAGATCGGACACGTCCTCCTGCACGTACAGCACCTGGGAAAAATCCCGCCGAAGGGAAGCTTCCGCCTCCCTGCCGGTCTGCGGGTCCCGGCCGGTGATGACCACCTTGGCGCCTTCCTTCAAAAACTCCTGCGCGATGCCAAAGCCTATGCCCTTGGTCCCCCCCGTGACGATAGCCACTTTATCCTTGAGCTTCATATGACGAATACCATCCTTTCTACAGCGCTGCCCTCTCTCCAGCCTCCCCGCCGGATACGGGCCGGAAGGCCGGCGGCGACCGGCTTTCTCCCCGCTAGGCCATTAGGCTGGGGAGCCACAGTACGATTTGCGGTACGTAGGTGATTAATACCAGGATTGCCACCATGGCCAGGAAGAACGGGACAAACGCCCGAAGCGTTTCGGTAATGGTGACCTTGGCGATGCCGCAAGCGATGAACAGGCATACGCCTACCGGCGGCGTGAACATGCCGATGGCCAGCCCCACGATCATCACCACCCCGAAATGCACCGGGTCCATGCCGATGGACATGGCGATAGGATAGAGAATGGGGGTGAACAGGGTGATGGCCGCCGCGTTATCCAGCCAGGTTCCGATAAAGAGCAGCAGCAAGAGGATAAGGCCCATAATTACGTAGCGGTTGTCCGAAATGGACAGCATGGCCGCGGTAAGTTTTCCGGGGACGCCCAGGCGGGCGAACAGCCACCCCAGGGCGCTGGTTCCGCCCACCATCAGCACCACCATGCCCACGGTCAGGCTGACCTCCAGCAAAATGCCCGGGATATGGGAAATTTTGAGCTCCTTATAATAGAACACGCCCAGCAAAAAGATATAGATGACCGCCACCACCGCGGCTTCCGTGGCGGTGAACAGGCCCGCCATAATGCCGCCGATGATGATGACTACGGTCATCATGGCCGGTACGCCCTTGAGCAGCACCTTCAGCGCCTCTTTCACGGGCAGCCTTTCCTCCCGGGGATAGTTGCGCTTCCTTGCGTAGTGGGCGCATACCGCCATCAGCGCCAGGCCTACCAGCACGCCGGGAATCGCCCCGCCCATGAACAGGTCGCCGATGGACACGTTGGCCGCCACGCCGTACAGGATCATGCCGATACTAGGGGGGATCATCACCCCAATGGTGGAGGAAGTGGCGGTAACCGCCACGGAAAAATCCTTTTCATAGCCACGGTCGATCATGGTGGGGATCAAAATGGCCCCGATGGAGGCGGTATCCGCTGCGGCGGAACCGGTAATTCCGGCAAAGAACATGCTGGCCACCACGTTCACGTAGGCCAAGCCGCCCCGCAGAAAGCCCACCAGCACGCTGGAAAAGTTCAGCAGGTCCCGGGTAATGCCGCCCAGCGCCATAAACCGCCCGGCCAGCATGAACAGGGGCACCGCGATCAAGGTGAAGGAGTTGGTACTTTCAAAGATCTTTTGCGCCAATACGGAGATATTGAGGTTCCCCGACGTAAAGATGCCGCCAATGGTCGCCAATACCGCCGAAACCGATATGGGCGTGGAGGTGAGCATCAGTACGAATAAAATGGCAAACGCCACAACCGCTACCGTCATTGCTGGCCTTCCTCCTTTTCGTACAGGTCCTCACCGCGCAGCACGTCGATCAGCGTAGCGATGGAGTAAATCAAAATCAGCAGGGCGCATACCGGTACCGTTCCATAAAAATACGTGAGGGGAACGCCCAGCACGGAGGAATTCTGCCGGGACACCACCTTGAGCAGCGTAGCGCCCGAATACAGCACAGTGCCCGAGAACATCAGCATACACGCTACTACCACGCCGTCAAAGCACTTGCGCAGCCAGCCCCGGGACTTGCGGTAGAAATAATCGATCCCCAGATGTACGCCCTTGGGAACGGCCAGCGCCGCGCCCAGGAAGCCGTACCAAACGAACATAAGCCTAGCCAACTCGTCAGTCCAGGTAATGCTGAATCCGGGAATGTACCGCGTGGCGATCTGCACCGCGATGGCCAGCACCATGACCGCGCCCACCGCCATGACGATTTTTCCTATCACCAGCGTATAGAACTTATCCACCTTTTTTCTCATCATTTTCGGCCCCCTTTTGCCTGCGTAGTCTCCCGCCTATCCCCGTTTGGGGGTCTTCAGGGCATAAACAATGCTTCCACAATACGATGTACTGTCGATCATGAAAGCATTTTTTCGGCTGCGGCGGGGATGCCGGGGAGACGTCCCCGCCGCCTGTATATTACAGGAAGTAGGACCAGACTTCCTCGCCAATCTGGTCAAAGTAGTCCTCATACATGGGCTCTACTGCGGCGCGGATAGCCGCCTTGGTCTCCTCATCCAGGGTGTTGATCTCCATGCCCGCTTCGGCCAGGGCGGCCTCGGTCTCCTCCAGCCCCTCCAGCTCGTATTGGGTGCCCAACAGGCCGGCCTCGTAGCCTACCTCCCGCACCAACGCTTGCTCTTCCTCGGTGAGGGAATAGAACCAATCGGCGCTGACGTAGATGGGATTGGGCACGATCATGTGCTCGGTGAGGGACAGGTACTTGGTTACCTCGTATTCCTTCTTTACCAGGATTTCGGAAGAGCTGTTCTCCGCGGCGTCCACCACGCCGGTCTGAAGCGCCATATACCGCTCGGTGCCCGAGATGAACACCGGGGTGGCCTTCAGCAGCTCAAAGGCGGTCATCACCGGCTTGGTATCCATGGTGCGGATCACCATGCCGTTGAAGTCCTCAATGCTCTTGATGGGATGGGTGGAAGAGTATACGTTGCGGGGGGTACGGATCATCCAGCCCACGATGACGATGCCGGTCTTTTCTTCCAGGGCGTCGCTGAGCAGTTGGCCCAGCCCCGCGTCCAGCTTGGCCTAGCAGTCCTCAATGCTGGAGCACACGTAGGGGATATCGAAAATCATGAATTTGCTGTCGATATTGCCCAGCAAGGAGGCGGAGGATTCCGCCACCTGGATGGAGTCCAGCTGCAGGCTGGTGATGTAGTCCCCCTGGGCCCCCAACTGGCAATCGTGGTAACAGGTGCCTACCAGCGTCCCTCCGGAGCGGTTTTTCAGTTCCTCGGCAAACCAGTCGTAAGCGCGGGGCAGCGTGTCGCCGGTAGCCAGAGAGGTGGCGATGATGTACTCCTTGACTTCCGCACCGGCGGAAACCGACAGGGCCAAGACCAGCAGCGCGGCCAGGGCGATGGAAATCCATTTTTTCATTTGAGTGACCCTCCTTCCCGATGATGGCGCTGTCCGCCTGCGCTTGGGCTTCGCTATCCGGATTCACGCCGCCCGGCCGCCACGGTGACGCCTCATAGACACAGCCTTATTATTCCGTCTCTGACCGCAAAAGTCAATCGAAGTCCGGGCTTGTATTTTTGCGCTTTTTTTATATTCAGTGCAATATCTTATCGATATCTTGATATTTTGACCGTTTTGCCCAAATTATGTCGGGAAAAGAGAAAAAAAATCGCACCCTCCCTTACCCCCCTCTCCTCCCGGTCCTCCTATTGTCATCCAGGGGGCTATTTGCTACAATAGGCTTGACAACAGGGTTCCCCACTGGGACAATCCGGCCCCCTCGGTGGAGAAAGGCGCATCAGCCCATGTACACGATTGGCATTGTGGAGGATGAGGTGATCGAGCAGGAAGCGCTGCAAGTGATCATAAAGACATACCATCCTGAATTATCCGTGGCCTTCGTGGCGGGGGACAGTGCGCAGGCGCTGGCCTGCCTGCGGCTATGCCAGCCCCACATCCTGCTCCTGGACGTAAATTTGCCCGGGAATAATGGGCTGACCTTGGGCAAGGCATTGCGTGAAAGCGGCTATGCCGGGCTCATCATCGTCAATACCGCCTACGCCCAATTCGAATACGCCCAAAGCGCCGTGCAGATCAACGCCTTCGATTATCTGCTCAAGCCTTGCGACCCCCAACGCATCTCCCAGGTTCTGTCCCGCTGTGTGGAAAAATTGCGCCAGGCGGACGCCGTACGGGACCGGCAAATGAATTTAAACCAGCTGTCCGATTCCTATATTTTCGAACATCTGCTCAAGGGGGATCTGGGCCTATCCGCCCAGCTGGAACACTTGGGATGGCCCCAGGACGGCTGCCTGCAAAGCCTGGTCATGGACCTGCGCTTGCCCGGCGGCGCTCGTCCTCAGGGGCGCTGCCTGGCGGGCAGCACGGCCTCCGAGGTCCTGTTTTTGTATGAATACGCGCTGCCTGGCCATTTGTTGGTCATCGCTCAGCCCAGATTTCCCCTGTCGCCCTGCCGGCTTCGGGCCGCCGCCAACCTGTGTGCGTTGGACCTGTCAGGGAGGCTGTCCTTTGGCGGGCCTTGCCTGATCTCTCCCCTTTGCCCCGATGCGACCAAACTGTCACAAGCCCTAAAGGCCCTTCCCGACCGGGCGGCGCCGGTTCAAAGCAGCCAAACCCCTGCCCTCTTTTTATCCCCCTCCCCCGGCCAGCCCCTGTTCCGGCGCTTCTCCGCCTTGGAAAGCAAGTCGCTGCGCCTGCTGCGGGATAGAAAGCTGACCCGGCTTCACGGTCTGCTGTGGGCCGCCCTGGACGAAGCGCCGGACAATCAAGGAGATGTCTATGCTCTTTTGCTGTGCAGCCTGATGAACGCCTTATACCTGCACAATCTCTCCCCTCTCTTGCCCCCTATGGGGCAAATGCTTTGCGTTGATCAGGGCTATCAGCAAGCGCTTGAATCCTTTTTAGCCCTGCTGGAGGAAGAATTACAGGTGCATGGCGGCGAGTCCACCCTGGAGTTGGCCCTGTCCATTACGCAATCGGAGTTCATGACCCCTTTATCCCAGAGCGACGTGGCCAAGCGCCTGGGCATGAACCCCTCCTACTTCAGCCTGCAATTTAAAAAGCGGATGGGCGTGAACTTTGTGGATCGTCTAACGCAAATCCGCATGGAGCACGCCAAAGCCCTCATCGCCCGGGACGCCTCCGTTACCTTGGAGCAGTTGGCGGAGCAATGCGGTTGTACCAGCAAGCAATACTTTTGCAATGTCTTTCGCAAATACACCGGCATGACCGTCAGCCAATACCGCGCCCGGCTTCCCCACTAGGAAAAAGCGAGGTAATCAACCATGCGCCAATGGTATGGCCGCTCCATCCGAAATCAGCTGCAATGCGTCGTCCTGTCCCTTCTGGCCTGCACCGTGGCCGCGGTTCTCACCTTTTCCTTTTTAACCCTGCATACCTTGTCCGTCACCAACGACCTGGTCGCGGACCAGGAAATGATGATCCAGTACGACGCCCTGTTCGGCGATTCCCGCCAGTGCGTCACCCGCTTCGTCTATACCGGCAACCAGGACGAACAGCACCTGTTCGCCGGCTGCGCCCAGCAGTTGCAGGGAATCGCTCAAACGCTATACGCCGCCTATCCATCCGCCTACGTCTATAGCCTGTATCAGGTCACCAATTTATACGTGGATCTGGGCAGCGCCCTTCTGGAAGAAAAAAGCAGCGGCGCCAATCTGGACGCCCTGCTGCAATACAACCGTCTTCAAACCATATGCGGCACCATCGAGTATTTTTTGCCCTACGCCCAAAGTGCCGTGGCAGACGGCGTATCCCAGCACGTGCGCGCCCTGGAAGAAGAACAGCGCCGCGTCATTCTAGCCTCCATCTTCGCCTTTGCCGCCGCCATCGGCCTAACGTTTTTCATCATCTCCCGGATTATATCCAAAATCATCCTTTCCCTCCAATTTCTCACCCAGTTCGCCCTGCGGGTGGAAAAAGAACAATGGCACATTGAGGTGCCCCAGCGCTTTGTCCAAGGCAAAGACGAATTGGCGCTCCTCACCCGTGCCATGCGGCAGATGGCGCAAACCATTCACGCCCAAATGCAGCAAATCCAATTGAAGGCCGAGCTGGAGCAGCGGTTTCGCCAGAAAGAACGAGAAGTCCTGGAGTCCCAACTTCAACTGTCCCATATGCGCCTTAAAATGCTGCAAGAGCAGGTCAAACCCCACTTTTTATTCAACTGCCTGAACATGATCTCTAAGCTGGCCTTTATCGAAGGCGCGCCTCGCTGCCAGAAAGCCGCTGACCTGATTGCCCGATATATGCGGGAAGTGCTGGAACGGGGCGAAGACACTTCCACCCTGGAACAGGAATTTTCTTGCTTGCGGGACTATTGCCGGATACAGGAAATGCGTTTTGGGGAACACTTTTCCTTTTTCGTCTATTGCCAAGAAATCTGCCGTCCCCTGCGTCTTCCCTCTATGTGCCTTCAACCCCTGGTAGAAAATGCCTTTATCCACGGTCTCAACAAGTGCGCCCGCAAGGGTTGGATTCATTGCAGCGCCGTTCAAGAACAGGACTGCGTCCTGATCCGCGTGGAGGATAATGGGGCCGGCCTAACGCCCGAGCGCATCCAGTGGATCTATCAGCAGATCGAGAGCAGCCAACCCACCGGATCGGACTGCCAGCACATCGGGCTCATCGGTACCGCGAAGCGCCTCAAATACTTTTTTGGCCCCGCCCTCTCCCTCCACCTAGAGAGTACCCCTCAGGTTGGCACCGCGGTAACCCTGCGCATCCCGCAATCCGATTAACACCTCACGCACGGTTTCATCCCCGCGCCCGCCGATGAAAAATGAGCTCATATGAACATGAACGAATCGCGCCGCCATAAAAAGGTGCCGCCCCCCCTAGCCGGCCTGACTATTGGGGGGCGGCGCCAGATCATTTTCAGGCAACGTACTGGATTTCGGAAAAATCAATGATATTGCATCCGTAGCAGTTGATATTGGTCAGGTTGTTGGAATAGGCTAGTTTCAAGGTACTGTAGCAAATAGTGTACAGCGTGCAGTAATCCTGATTCAAGGCGATAGCTTTGCTGGCATATTCTATCATCTCATCGTGATCGGTAGTGGACAGAGCCACGCTGGTTACGTCGGAGAACTCCTGCTTCATCTCGTCGCTGATATGGGGATAATTACGGCGGACGTGGATGGTATTCACCGAATCTACTGCGTAATTGGACGGGGTCATATGGTCTGAGAGGTTAATATCCCAGTTTTCCGGCTGCTCTAAAGTAACGGTGGTAATGGTAGCTGGATCATACTGCACGATTTCCACATTCACTCCCAGCTGTTTGAGCTGGTTTTGCACCGCTTCGGCCAATTTGTCAAAACTATTGACATTGCTCTTGGTGATTATCGTCAGGGGAGAACCATCATAGCTGCTTTGTGCCAAATATTCTTTTGCCTTTTCCAGATCGTACTGGTAGCATTCGTTGCCCTCCCAGCTCTCGTCGTAATCGTAGCAGGACTTGGACTCACAGGTGGTAGCGGGCGTATTGTGGCCGAAGTACACCACAGAGGTAAGGGCCTCGTTATCCACCGCCAGAGCAATGGCTTTGCGCAGGTTAATATCGGAAGTAGGCTTTCCCTCATCGCAATTGAAGTACATGGCATAGACTACATTGGTCGGACGGTCCTCAGTGATATGGGTGCCGGAATCGTTGATATAATTGGCGTCGGTGACCAAGTAATCAAAGTTAATATCCGCCTCGCCGGTCATCAGGGCCGTGGTGCGCTGAGAGGCCTCGCCGATCACCTTAAAAACCAGCTTTTTTACCTGAGGTTCCGCGCCGTGGTAATCCTCATTATAGGTGAGGGTTACCGTAGTCCCCTGGGTCCAATTCTCCAGTTTATACGGGCCAGTGCCCACCGGTGTGCTGATGAAGCCGTCGGCGCTGGCGGCATAGGATTGTTCGTCTACAATGTAAATTTTAGCGAATTGGGACATGTAAGTGGAACTTGGCGAAAGCACCGCCAGCTGGAAGGTATAGTCATCAATCACCTTGGTGTTATCGAAGTCGACGCACAGGGTATTGATGGCCATAGGGCTTTTAGAGCACAACTCGAAGCTGAACAGCACATCCGACGCGGTAATCTCGTTGCCGTTCGTATCCTTGATGCCCTGCTTCAGGTTGAACGTATAGGTCAGCCCATCTTCGCTGAGTATATAATTGTCCATGATCTGAGGCACGATAGATCCGTCGGCATCGTTGACCTTGAACAGCGCTTCATAAATTTGATAGACGATAAAGTCCACCTGACTGCTGTTGGTGCCAAAGGGGGAAAGGTTGCCGGGATCTACTGGGTAGGCGACCACAAGCTCATCTTTCCCGCCCTCCGCGGCGACTAAAGGCATAGCTGCGACCAGGAGCGATAGGCATAGCAACAGGCACATTAATTTCTTCATGGATAGATCCCTTCCTTTCATTCTTTTCCCAATATGGGAATATCATTTATTTCCCGCGCACGGCAGCAGGAAACATAATGACCCGGAGCAACCTCTTGGAGCTGTTGAGGATCTTTGCAGGCTGGGGTAGCGTAAACACATCGGGCAGCGAAACGGCATCCGGGAGCGGGATTGATAGGCGACGTCAACTCACCCTTGGCGATAATACGCCGCTTTTTGCAGTGCACATCTGGCACCGGAATAGCGGAGAGCAGAACCTTAGTATAGGGATGCAGCGGCGCTTCAAAGAGCTTCCGTGTACTTGTTTTCTCCACCAACTGTCCCAAATACATGACGGCAATCTCATCGGAAATATATTCCACCACCGACAAATCATGAGTAATAAAGATATAGGTGAGGCCCAACTTTTCCTGCAAGTCCTGCAGAAGGTTGATGATTTGCGCCTGAATGGATACGTCCAGAGCGCTGACCGGCTCATCGCACACGATGAACTTAGGTTCCAATGCTAACGCCCTGGCTATGCCTATGCGCTGCCTACGACCTCCGTCCATTTCATGAGGATAGGCATCGGCAAAGCGCTCCGCCAAGCCCACCAGGCCCATGAGTTCCTCCACCCGCCTATTGATCTTCCCTTTGTCCATGCCTCCCTTTAGTCGCAAAGGCTCTCCGATAAGCTGTCTCACGGACATCCTGGGATCTAAAGATGAGTAGGGGTCTTGAAAAATAATCTGTAAATCGTTACGCAGTTCCTTAAGCCTCTCCCGATCTATGTTGGTTACGTCCTTGCCCTTGAACAGAATTTGCCCCGACGTACTCTCCAATAGATGCACTAGCAATCTGCCAAAGGTGGATTTGCCACAGCCCGATTCGCCTACTAGCCCCAGGGTTTTCCCCTCCTGGATAGACAGGTTCACACCCTCTACCGCGTGTAAAAGGCCACGAGGCGTACGAAAATATTTGCACAATTCCCTGGTTTCGAGAATTCCAGCCATGACGCTTACCTCCAGTGCAAAAAGCACTTTGTATAGTGCGTATCAGTTAAATGAATCGCCGTAGGTTCTTCCTTCATGCATTGCCGCGTGGCATGGGGGCACCTGTCGTGGAATTTGCATCCTGTGGGAAGGTTGGCCGGATCCGGCATTAAGCCGTCGATGGGTTTGAGCCGCCGGGCATTTTTATTGGCTCCCGGCAGCGATCCGAACAACCCAATGGTATAAGGGTGGGCGGGAGAATCAAATATCTCCTGGGCACTGCCGTATTCGATCACCTCCCCGGCATAGATCACCGCCACGTTGTCGCAGGTTTCTGCCACAATCCCTAAGTCGTGCGTAATCATGATCATGGAGGTGCCAAACTCTTCCTTGAGTCCCTTCATCATTTCCAGCACTTGGGCCTGAATGGTCACGTCCAAAGCTGTGGTGGGCTCGTCTGCCAACAGGAGCTCAGGATTACAGGCCAGTGCCATAGCGATAACCACCCGCTGCTTCATACCGCCGGAAAATTGATGAGGATATTCTCCGTATCGCTCTCGGGGAATTCCTACCTTTTCCAGCATTTTCTTGGCGTGCTCCTCTACTTCTCGCCGGGAAAACGAAGCGTGCTCCCGGATGGCCTCGGATATCTGCCGCCCCACTGGCTCTATGGGATTCAGCGAGGTCATGGGGTCCTGAAAAATCATGGCCACGCTATTGCCGCGGATCTGGCGCATACGATGTTCTCCCACCCGCAGCACGTCTTCCCCATTGAGATAAATGTTTCCGCCGCAAATCTTGGCGGGTGGGTCGGGCAGTATGCGCATAATGGCCTTGGCGATAGTGGTCTTTCCAGCTCCGGTCTCGCCCACCAGTCCCAGCGTTTCTCCCTTTCGTAGGCACAGATTCACGCCGTTGACCGCGTGTATAGCGCCGGCGTCGGTCATATATTTGACTACCAAGCCCTCCACTCTTAAAAGCATATCGCCGTTGTCCTTGGCATTCATGGGCGTTTCTCCTCTACTGGTCAATTTTTAAGACCCGCCTAGGATGTTTCCTCACCGGAGGGTTCTTAGGGCTCCGGTCGGCGCCATCCTCATGCTCAGTTCTTTAAGCGCGGATCCAGCGCATCTCTCAAGCCGTCCCCAAATAGGTTGAAGGCTAACACCGTAATCATGATCATTATTCCTGGGTAAAGCACTAGAGTGGGATAATCCCGCATCATGGAGCGGCCGGAGGAAAGCATAGCGCCCCACTCGGGCAAGGGCGCTTGGGCGCCTAATCCGATAAAGCTTAAAGAAGCCGCCGCGAGAATGGAAGAACCGATGTACATGGTAATATAGACGATTAGGGGTGAAAAGGCGTTGGGCAAAACGTGCTTAAAGAGAATATTTATGTTGCTAGCGTTTATGACTCGGGCGGCATCCACGTATTCCAGTCCCCGCACTTGGAGTATCGAAGCGCGAATCAGCCGGGCGTATCCCGCAAAAGAGGCGATACCCAACGCTGTCACCGCACTGGTCAGCCCTGGGCCTAACACCGCTGCAAAAGCGATGGCTAGCAGTATATTGGGCACCGACTGATAAATATCGAGAAACCGCATGATCACATTGTCCACCCGCCCGCCATAGAACCCGGCAATACTGCCTAAAAGGATTCCAATGCTGGCGCCGATGCACACGATGAGTACACCCATAGACAGGGAAATGCGGGTACCGTACAGCAGCCGACTGAGGATGTCCCTGCCCAAATCATCCGTGCCCAGCCAATGCTCCTTTGTACTACCCGAGAGGATGCAGCTGTAATCCTGCATGTCGTAATCGTATGGAATGATATAGGGTGCCAGGATGGCCAACGCCACCAGCAGGATGATGACCACCAAGCCACCCATGGCCAGCTTGTTCTTTTTCAACTGATGGAATACCACCGCAAAGCGGCTCTTGCGCTTTTTGGCCGGATTTTGTTGACTGCTCACATCCGATCCCTCCGCTTATTTTTCGTACTGGGCGCGAATTCTTGGGTCTATCATGGCATATGCAATATCCACCAACAGCATAATTAAGCAAAAGCATATGGAGATGATGAGCACGCCTCCACGCACCGTGGGATAATCCCGAGTTGTAATGGCGTTGAGTATATAGGAGCCCACTCCAGGAATGGAGAAGATGACTTCCGACACCAAGGAACCGCCAAACATGCCTGCGATTTGCATACCGATGACAGTAACCACTGGAATCAGCGCGTTTTTTAGTGCGACCTTGTAAATTACCGCCCGCTCCTTCATTCCTTTTGCCCGTGCTGTGGTAATGTAATCCTGGCGAATAACCTCCAGCATACTGGACCGAGTCTGGCGGGCGATACCCGCCGCGCCGCCTACCGCAACCGATACGCAGGGCATGATGTAGTGCAGAATTGTATCCGCTCCCGTAGAGGGAAGCCATCTCAGGTTTAATGAGAATAGCATCACCAGCAGTAAGGCAAACCAAAAACTGGGCATGGATACCGAGAACAGCGCCGCGAACATGGACAGATTGTCCTTCCAGCTATATTGATTGGTAGCCGCGATGACGCCCAAGGGAATCCCTACCAGTATGGATAGGATCACGCTGCCAAAAGCTAGCTTCATGGTATAAGGCATACGGATCATCACCTGCTCCAACACATCCTGTTGGGTCTTATAGGACGTGCCCAAATCGCCCCGAAGAAATACATTCTTCAAAAAGTTACTCAGTTGTACGATGTATGGGTCGTTGAGCCCCAACTCCTCCCGCTTGGCTTCGTACATCTCTTCGGTAGCGTTAGTGCCCAATATGATTTGGGCCGGATCTCCCGGGGTAAAATACATCAGCGTAAACACGAAAACCGATACGCATAGGATCACCGGAATAATCCAAAGAAAACGCTTCAAAATGTATTTTCCCATGATATCTCCCTCCAGATTCCTGACCCCTCACTTGCTAATACGTTTTATCATAGTATAACGAATTTTCCGGAGGTTTGCAATAGCGCATCTCCCATATCATCATAATTCGTCTTTTTATCTGCAATAATTCATTCATTTTAGTATATTTTTCATAATTGATTTTTCTTCAGACTCTGTGTATGATAAAAAATAATAGCTTCTCTCCCTTATATTGCTCCGGATTAAAGCTAAAATTTTAGCTCGTGAGGAGTGTGTGCCTATGTTCGCTAAAACACCCGTCTCCACCCAAAACCTCAATGTCACCCGCTTGTGGAACCCTTATTTCATCATGATCATGGTTGTCAATTTTGGCGCCAACGTCAGCTTCTACCTCATTTCCTCCATCTTGTCCACCTATTCCATCCAACTAGGCGCATCCCAAGCGCTCTCAGGCATTATTGTGGGCTGTTTCTCCATTGTGGCGCTGGTTGCCCGTCCCTTTAGTGGCGTGATATCTAACCGAGGGCGCAGTTCTTCTCTGTTGGTGTTTTCTTTTCTTGGCATGGCCTTCGCTGCTCTGGGCTATGCCTTTGCGCCCCGGCCCATCCTCTTTTTACCTATTCGGGTACTCCACGGCATCGCCTTTTCCATCAACGGGGTGGTTACCATGGTGCTGGTTAGCAAGGTGCTACCCGAAGCGGTTTTAACAAAGGGCATGGCGTATTTTGGCGTTTCTCAAGTGCTAGCTGCCGCAGTGGGCCCCACTGTGGGCAGCGCCTGCGGGCAGGCTTTTGGCTACCGGTACTCCTTTATCGTAGCGGCAGCCACCCTCATAGTGTTTTGTATCGTAGTGTTCGTGCTGCCCATCCCCCAAGTGAAAGCTTCGGCGGCAGTCGAAAAAAAGCGCGTATCCCTCAACGAACTGTTAGACGTCCGCTTAATTCGTCTGGTGGCCTTTTCAGCGCTTTTTTCCGCCTTTAACGGTCTTTGTTCTTCCTATATGGTCAATATAGGAGCAGTCCGGGGCATCGACCAGATTTCCCTCTACTTCACCGTGAACTCCGCCAGCATTATTCTGGTCCGTTTTTTGTGTGGACGGCTCGCCGACAAAATTAAAAGCATCCATTACATCATGCTATGTACGTTGCTCACCGCATGCTTGGGCTGCGTCATCATCGGCGCCGCCAACGCTCTATGGCTGTTTTTTATCGGTGCGTTTATTCAAGCGTTCTCCCACGGCTTTGCCCAGCCCGCCGTTCAGGCCGAGTCACTCAAGCAAGCCGATCCCAGCCGCTTGGGTACTTCCTCCAGCACTTTCTTTATCAGCGCAGACCTCGGTCAGGGGCTAGGCGTCATGATCGGCGGAGCTGTAGCCGGCGTGGCTGGCTATGACGGCATGTTCTACGTCATGGCCGTCATTTTCCTGCTGGCTATTCCCCTATATGCGCTGGTGAATATGGGTGCGCGGAAAAAAGTCTCAAAAACCGCTTGAGGCAAATCTGCGGCGCATTGCCCTAAAATGTGCTATAATTGCATAAACCGCCATTTTATGGCAATCAGGAGTGAGCAATGATGAGCGGAGCAAAGCGAATCGGCATACAGGATGTGGCCAAAGCGGCCGGAGTATCTGCCAGCACCGTATCGGCCGTCTTAAACAACAACCACAAGAAAATTCGCATTTCAGAAAAGACGCGTCAGCGCGTACTGGACACCGCCAAGGCGCTGAACTATACCACCAACCTATTTGCCCGGAAGCTGGCGTCCAGCACTGCGGCCGACGTCATCCCAGTGGTGTGTATATTTTGGGAGATCGAGCGCTATCACGCATCGCTGAAGAGCTGCATGGAGGGTTTTTCCCGGTATATCGAAGAGAGCGGCCACGAATTTGAATGCGTCATCTGTCCCTATGCGGCCGACAAATTGTACAAACAGGCCAGGCAAATTCATTCTGGGCTCTATCACGGCATGTTGTTTGCAGGACTCTCGGATTCGGATCTCGACTACCTGCAAACGCTCCAGATCAACCTACCCCGGGTTTACATCAATCGAGAGGCGCCCGGAGGGAACTCCGTCATCGTAGACAACTACGCCATGGGTGAAATGGCCGCCAACTGTATGCTGCAAAACGGCGCTTCCTCTATGGCCCACATCTGGCCCCGCGGCATGAGTGAGCGCAACGAATATATTCGCCGAGCGGGTTTCTTCAACCAATGCCGCAAGAGCTCCATCCCGCGGGAGCGAGTATATTCTATCGACGCCGAGGATAGCTCGGAAGGGGGATACATGGCTATTTCCGGTCTACTCTCTCAGGTTTCCTCCTTTCCATGCGGTCTGTTTGTCACCAGCGATACAGTATTGGCCGGTGTCATCCGTTACATCCGCGAAAAGCGTCTTTCCTTCCCCAAGGATTTACTCATCGTCGCTTATTGCAATACCATTCCCAATATGTATGCCTCCTCTACCTTAACCACTATCGGTGTGGCCAAGCCTTATATGATGAGCTACGACGGATTACGCATCATCGATCATCTGCTTCGCGGAGAAAAACCAGAAGGCAACGTCAAGGTATATCAGCCTCAATTAATCTATGGCGACAGTGCCCCCCAAATCCCCCGGGGGACATAAGATCATCCATTCCCGAAAGGAGATCAAGGTATGAAAAAGCAAAATGTGGGGTTCAGTTGTAACCAAGCCAGCCAACATACCAACAATATCGAGCAGAAGTACAAGCGCTATTTTTCCATGAATGACGTCTACTTCCGCGAGGGCATCGACTATGCCTTTATCGGCAACCTGCGCTATGCTCTGTCCACGCCCGCCCGCCTGGTGGACGATGTGCTATTGGTCGCCTGGGACGATATTCGGATGATCTACGGGGGAAAATTTCAATTTTCTCAACACACCAATCAGTACGTCATGACTCAGGACGCCATCAGCGCCTCCCTATCCCCCAACCAAAAAATCTTGGTCGCCCAGAATGGTACGTCCCGAGAAATCGACGAAATTCCCCTCGTCGTGGACGGCGTTTTCATGGTCCCCATCGAAGGATTGATGGTCCTTGCTTTCCAAAAACAAGCCAAATGGATGCGTTCCTATCTGCTGCCCGGTGACTATTTGGGTATCTCCGATGACGGGCGCATGTTCCCCACCGTTCAATTCCTCAAAGACCTCTTGATTTATTCTACCAAGAAGGTTGGAATCCTTCGGGAAATGTATTACTATCAGCGAGCCGGTGTACTGGAGCCCTATCGGCTGTATGTCCCTTCCTACTATAACCCCGAAAAAAAATACCCCTTGATCGTCTGGCTCCATGGTGCCTGGCCCAATTGGCATATCGATCTAGCCATGGATTTGACCCAAAAGAAATTTGAGCGTTTGGCCGAAGCGCATGGTTATTTGCTTTTGTGCGTAAATGGATATTCCTTTGGCTTTTACGGCGCCGGAACGCCAGACTTGCTTCCAAAGCCTTTCACCCCTCAAGAGCAGCAGTGCCTTGCGCTGTGTGAATACGAACCCCTCAGCTCCATTGATGCCGTGTGTGGAAAATACAGCATAGATCGGACAAAAATCTACTTATGCGGCAATTCTATGGGCGGCGCAGGCACGTTCTGGCTAGCTATGCGCCACCGGGAAATGTTCCGCGCCATTGCGCCTTGCGGCGCCTTAACCAACTCGGATATGAATCTGTATGATTGGTCCCCTTTGCGGGATATGCCTACCTTGTTCGTCTGTGGCACGGAAAACATAGGGTATGAAAACGTTTCTCACAGTGTCGCCACCCTGCGCAAGCATGGTGTGGACGCCTATCTATGCACCGTTCCCGCTGCCATTCACGATGACGCTTGGGTCGATGCGTTACCCCAAATCTTCGGTTTCTTTAATCGCCATTAGCCCATTTCTATCTCCTCGCCACCCGTCCCCCATATTCTCAGGCACGGCGTAGATGGGCCGTACATACTCGGCATGGGCAAAACCCATAGCCGAGTATGTACTACGTCCTCTGCCTTATTTTATCAGGCCCCAGGACTTGTTAAGGATCGACCGTGTCAGGCAGTCCGTATCCGTCGCCTGTAGGGTGGGATCCAGTGGCACCATATTGAGCCGCCCCGACCAGAAAATTCAAGATCACATTCAGGGGCATGGCAACCGCCAGGACTTCCTCGGATATGCCCAGCTGAATAATACCGTGAAGCTGAATAGCCGCGCCACCGGGAATAGGCGGAGAGGAACTTCCGGGCGGCCGGGTCGATCATCCCCATCGGCATCCTCATCAGGGGCATCTTCCCTTGGCAGTCCCCCGCTGCGCACATGCCGATGATGACGAAATGCGAAGACCTGCGCCCATTTCTTCAGCCGAAGGACGGTATCCGGCCACTTCCGGGTTACTGCGCCCCGGTGAAGTCGTCGTAGCGCGGCGCGTGCTCGGCGGTGATCTTGTATACCACCGCGTCCCGCAGGTAGATCTCATAGCCGTCTGTGGAGCGTTCCCCGCAGCTCACCTCGTAACAGGTATACAGAGAGCTTTCCTCCTTTTCCACCGTCTCCCCCGCCAAGGCGGCCTCCAGCTGCTCCTGGGTCATGCCCAGGGTAATGCCCTTGGGCAGAAGGATATCCACCTTGCAATCGTCGCTGGCCTCCACGTCCGTCACAAAGCAGTTGGCTACGGCGGTTGCCTGGCCGGAATAATTCTGGGCCAGCACCCGCAGGCGCTGGTTGTCATACATCAGCGTCACCCATCCAATATCCCGCCCGGCAACGGTTGCCTCGCTGTCATCCTCCACCAGCGTCCATCCGTTGTCCAAAAAGGCGCTTACGGGAGCGGGCAGCTGGTAAAGGCAGCCGGCATAGGACAGGGCGAAACTGTCCAAACTCTCCCCCACCGCCTGGGGCGCCTGATAGCTTTCCACAATGGCGGGCACCTGCTGGGATACCGGGCTGGCCACAAAGTCCTCCGGCTGGCTCAGGTTGCGTATGCTCACCCCGTTAAGCAATCCGGTTTCGGCGGAAAACTGCAATTCCACCTCCCGATAGCTTTCGTAAGTATAGGTAAGTTTGGTATAATACTCCCCTTCGTATACATCGGAAGGCGTGCCATAGGCGTCCTGGGCATCGGCCTGGACCGCCTGAGCGTATACCAATCCGCCGGGCAGGGTCAGGTCCAATCCGCCCGCTTTATCCGCCTGATACTCGTCGAAGGATATACCTCCCACGTAGCACTGCTCCAAGGGCAAGGCGTTGATGTCGAAATTGATGACGTCGACGTAGCACTCCAGCTCTCCCTTTTCAAATACTTCGCTGGACGTGTAATATCCCGCGTCCAAAGTCTGGCCAGGGTCGCCGTCATAGGTCCAGCCCATCTGGACAAACTGCTCCCAGGTCATAGGGAAGGCGTATACTTGACCGTCCAGCATCATTTGAAAGCTGTACACGTCCTCAGATAGTTGGGCTTCATCCTGCTCCTGAGCCGCCGCGCCCACCGCCAGCAGGCAGCACAGCAGCACCGCCCCAATACATTTCCCGATTCGCTTCATTTCCTTCATCTCCTCCCGAAAAATTGGCAGGGCTCCGCGCCCTTGCCGCGCTCACCATTATAATCCATCCGCGCCGGGATGGCAATACGCCGCTCCCCTTTCCCGGGCAAAAAGCGCCCCGCCTCCATCGGCGTCCCGGCCCCGGGCCCCGCCCCGGCCTCCCCATGGCGGCGGAGAAGCCCGCTGTTCAAAAATCCCGGCGTCTGGTATAATTGGGAAAAACTTCCGCCCAGGAGGAGAAAAGGCATGTTTCAATTGATCGACCCCGAGGCATGGGCGCGCCGGGAATATTTCCAGCATTATTTTCATGAGGTCCCCTGTTTCTACAGCATGACGGTAAAATTGGATATCACCCGGCTGCGCCAAAGCGGCGAGCGGCTGTATCCCGCCCTGTTGTACCTGTTGTCCACCCTGGTCAACCGCCACGAGGAATTCCGCATGGCCCTGGACGGGCAAGGCCGCCTGGGCGTTTACGATCAGATGCACCCCAGCTATACGGTTTTTCACCCGGATAGTGAGACCTTTTCCAACCTTTGGACCGAATACCGTCCGGCATATCCGGAATTTCGCGCCGCCTTTGAAGCGGACATGGCGGCTTACGGCCAGCGGCCCGGTTTTCTGGGCAAGCCCAATCCCCCCAGCAACGCCTTTCCGGTGTCCATGCTTCCCTGGACCGCCTTCGAGGGCTTCAACCTGAATCTCCCCCGGGGAGAAGGGTATCTGCAACCCATCTTTACCCTGGGCAAATATACGCCGTCAAACGGACGGCTCTTTCTTCCGCTGGCGGCTCAGGTGCATCATGCGGTTTGCGACGGCTATCACGTCTGCCGTTTGGTCAACGAGCTTCAGGAACTGTTGTCCGCCTGGGGCCATCCATCCTAGCTCTGGCTTTTCCTCCCTCCAGCACATATCCATGGCGCCCATCTCCCAAGCGCATCCCAGCCGGCCGGCGGGGGAACCATTGCGCCTTGGGGAAAGGAGGGCCGCCATGGCAAAGATGGGAGCGATGGGGTGTGTGATTTGGTCACGGAAGCGGAGGAGGAATGCGTGTATACTGGGGGTAGACAGAACGAAAGGGGCTGGCATCATGGCAGCTATGAGCGTGAATTCCAAGCAATTGGCGGAATTGGTGAAGGGCAAGGGAGGCGTTTTGGTGGATTTCTGGGCGCCCTGGTGCCCCCACTGCCGCAAGATCAACCCCGCATACGAGCAGATCGCCGGCCAATACGCAGGCGTCCTCCAGGTGGTGAAGGTGAATATGGACGAGGATGAAGGGCTGTGGGCGCAGATGCATGTGGATGCCATTCCCACCCTCAGGCTGTATGTGGACGGCCAGGCCGTGGGCTCCATTGTGGCGCCGGAATCGAAAGCGGCCATCGACGGTTTCCTGGCGGGGGTGCTTCCGCAGCAGGCGAAGGAGACGGAACGGCGGGTTTACGACATGGTCATCATCGGCGGCGGGCCGGGGGGCTATACCGCGGCGCTGTACGCGGCCCGGGCGGGACTGGACGCGCTGGTGGTGGAAAAGCTCTCCCCAGGCGGGCAGATGGCGCTGACCCATTGGGTGGACAACTATCCGGGCTTTGTGGAGGGCGTGGGGGGCTACGAGCTGGGAGAGCAGATGCGGCGGCAAGCGGAGCGATTTGGCGCCAAGACCAGCAACGCCCTGGTCAGCCGCGTGGATTTGCGGGCCGATCCCAAGGAAGTGGAAACCAGCGAAGGGATTTTCTATGGGCGCACCGTCGTGGTGGCTACGGGGGCCAATCCCAGGGAGCTGGGGGCGCCCCACGAAAAGGAGCTGGCTGGACGGGGCGTGGCCTACTGCGCTGCCTGCGACGGCATGTTTTACAAGGGCAAGACCGTGGTGGTGGTGGGCGGCGGCAACACCGCCGCCGAAGACGCGCTGCTGCTGAGCCGGGTGGCCAAGAAGGTCATCCTGGTCCACCGCCGGGATACCCTGCGGGCTGCAAAGGTCTACCACAAACCCCTGATGGAGGCGGAAAACGTGGAATTCCGCTGGAACAGCGTGGTGGTCCGGCTGCTTTACGGCGACAAGATCACCGGCGTCCTGCTGAAGGATGTTGGCACCGGGGCGGAATGGGAAGTTCCCTGCGACGGCGTGTTTATCAGCGTGGGCAGAACGCCGGCCACTGAACTGGTGGCGGGGCAGCTGGAGCTGGACGAGGCCGGCTATATCGCCGCAGGCGAAACCACCCAGACCAGCCTGCCCGGCGTATACGCGGTGGGCGACGTGCGGACAAAGCCGCTGCGGCAGATCGTGACGGCGGTGGCGGACGGGGCCATGGCGGTACACGGGGCGGAAGCATATCTGGCGAAAGGCGGCAGGGGCTGACGGGAAAAATAGACCCGGA
Organism: Candidatus Excrementavichristensenella intestinipullorum; assembly: GCA_018711685.1. Classification (GTDB taxonomy): domain Bacteria; phylum Bacillota; class Clostridia; order Christensenellales; family Aristaeellaceae; genus Excrementavichristensenella; species Excrementavichristensenella intestinipullorum. The sequence goes on from DVHZ01000153.1 coordinate 69,574, forward strand.
CGGCGCTGCCCGCCCGGGGCGGCGCGCTAGGGGGCATCGGCTGGATCGCGGCTTGGCAGGACGCATCCCATTCCCCTGCCGGAAAGGAGTTGAAATGTATGAATAGAAAGGGCAAGGCGGGACGAAACTGGATTATCTGCCTGTTGGTGGCAGTGCTGTGCGCCGGAGGCGGGACGCTCCTTTGGGCGAAGGGTGCGCTATCCCCGGTCGATTCCGGAGACGCGTCTGTGGAAACGGCAGAAAACCAACCGGAGGTGGAGCTTATGGATTTTTCCCATGAACCGGAAAACGTAATCTATCTGGCGGGGGGCTGCTTTTGGGGCATGGAGCGCCTGATGCAGGCCATCCCCGGCGTCATCGACGCCCAAAGCGGCTACGCCAACGGGCGACGGGCCCAGGACGCCAATTATCAGGCGGTTTGCCGGGGCGACACCGGCTTTCGCGAGACGGTGCGGGTGGAATACGACCCGGAGCAGGTGAGCCTGGACGCGCTGCTGCTGGCTTATTTCTACGTGATCGACCCCACAGTGCAGAACCGGCAGGGCAACGATGTGGGAACCCAGTATCAGACCGGCGTCTATTACACCAACGACAAGGCCAAGGAGGCGGTGGAGCGCATCGCCGGGATGGAGAGGAGCCGCCGCAAGGCATTTTACGTGGAGACCGGCCCGTTGCTCAGCTATTATCCCGCCGAGGCATACCACCAGGATTATCTGGAAAAGAACCCCGGCGGCTACTGCCACGTGCCCCTGGAGGAAATCCAGCTGTTTTCCCACCTGCGCATCGATCCGGGGGATTATCAAAAGCCCGCCGCCGAGGCGATCCGGGACAAGCTGACCCGGGAGCAGTATGCCGTCACCCAGGAGGGCGGCACGGAATACGCCTTCCGCAACGAATTCTGGGATCAATTTGAAAAGGGCATCTATGTGGACGTGGTCACCGGCGAACCGCTGTTTTCCTCTGCGGACAAGTTCCACAGCAGCTGCGGCTGGCCCGCCTTTTCCAAGCCCATCGAGGCCCCCGCCATTGTGGAGCTGGAGGACCACAGCTACGGCATGGAGCGCACCGAAGTGCGCAGCAGGGCGGGGAATTCCCACCTGGGCCACGTCTTTTGGGACGACCCCGAATCCCCAAACGGCGTGCGCTACTGCATCAACAGCGCCGCCTTGCGCTTTGTGCCTTACGCGCACATGGAGGCCGAAGGGTACGGCTATCTGCTGGACCTGTTCCCGTGATAAAAGCCGCCCCGCGGGGGACAAGGGAAAAGCCCGGCGCGAAGCGTACCGGGCTTTTCCCTTGTCCCGGATGGGGGCCTATTGGACCGCCTTGACCGCGATTTTCATCGTCGCCGGGTCCTGATAGCCCTCCACGCAGATTTTCCGGCGGATGGCTTCACCCTTTGGGCCGCCGCGCCCTGGAAGCCAACGCACAGCCAACCGCCGCCCAGGCACAGGGGTGCGCTTTATCCGATTCATGCTTTTACCTTTCATCCCTGCTTCCATGACATTTCCTGCCTCTTCCCGGCCAACCCTTTGAGGCTAAATCCCATCATGTACAAGGCGGGTGGAAACGGCCTGGGCAAGACGAAACGCGCTCTGGGAGCCAGCCGTTGACAGTTTCATCGATAAGTACATGCAACGGAAGGGAGGAAAGGCTACTGGGGGGCTCGCCTCCAGAAAGGGGGCATGAACGGCTTGGTAGGGCGCTGAGGAGGATGGCCATGACGGAAAACATGAAAAAGTTCTTGGAGAAGGTATCGCCCCACGGGGAATTGGCCAAGCGCATTCAGCCCATGACCAACGGACAGATCATCCATATGGCCCAAGAAATGGGCATTTCGCTGACCGTGAAGGACTTTGAGGAATCGGAGCAGGACGTGGTCTTGGATGAGGAGCCGTCCTGGGTGGCCGGCGGCAGCAAATGCGGCGGCGTGTGGGGCGGCGCCGGCAATGGCGGAGACGGGCACAAGAAATGCACCTGCTGGAAGAATGGAAGCAGTAAATTTGGCGGCAGCTGCGACCGCTGCTCCTGCGCGGCCTTCGGCGAAGGCGCGACGAAATAAGTCCGCAGGCGATTTCCATGGATGCCGGCGCACAGCCGCGCGGCGGGCAGGAGCTTTCCTGGGTTCCGGTGCGCCGGGGCAGGGCCGGCCATGGCGCCCCGCCGTATGTCCATATCTCAGGCGGAAGCCGGTTTGCAGGGCTTGCGCCCTTTTTGCCGCCCAAGGGGAAGCCTCGCTCAGGCGAAAGTATTTCTTCCGTTCTATGCCCAATGTGTACTGTGAACCGCTTTGCGAGGGCGATGTACCATCTTCCTCCCCATTGGAGATGGCCTTATAGCGCGAAGATTATTGGCTAGCTGCCGCCCCGCTCCGGTTTCGCATTTCTCGCAGTTGCTGGATGGTGGTTCCGAGCGCTTGTAGCCCCCTTCATCCTGCCTTGCGCGCTTGGGGAAGAAGTGCCATGGCCATCGGCTATAGGGGATTTTTCGTATCGGAGCACCAATCCGGCCGATCGCGCCGCGTTCTATTCCGTGAAAGGTTTTCGCGGCAATGCCCTGTGCCACGGGCGCGCTGGGAGGGCGCTTTCGGGACAAGGGCAGGCTCCCCAGGCCGGAGGAGGCCGGGGAGCCTGCTGATGGGGAGGGTGGAAGCGGGGCTATGGGCCGGGGATGAGTTTCATGAAGGCGCTCGCGTCTTCGGCGTTGTCCGGGGCGAGGAACAGGCTGCCTTCCGGGAAGGCGTCCTTGGGAAACATATAGACCGAAACCAGATCAAATACATCCTCGCTGGCCGGTGCGCCTTCCTCGTACCAAAGCGCACTCTCCAGGGGCTGGCCTTGGGCGTCCCGGGGTGCCATGCTCAGGAAGCTCATCCCGCCTACCTGCTCCGTGCGCCCGGCGACGCATATGGGGCAGGGGACCCGGTCCTGGGCGATGGCCTCTTCGCCGGCAATTTCGGAAGCGCCCTGCATACCGCTGCACTCTCTGTCCAGATGGATGTACAGCCCGTTCGGGGTGGCGTAGTAGGTCGCGCCCTCGTCGATCCAGGTCATCTGCTCCTGGCGGGGGGGCTGGTAGGTACCGATGCACTCGGGGCAGGGGATCTTTCCCTGCTCAATGGCCTCCAGCCCGGAAAGCTCCGTCGCGTCCTTCATGCCGCTGCACCGGGCGTTCAGGTGGGCGTACATCCCGTTGGGGGTGGCGTAGTAGCGGCCGTCCTCCTGGAGCAGCGAAGCGGCGCCGTCCAGGGCGGCGTCCCGCAGAGAATAGCCGTAGAGCAGGTAGGCGGCGAAGGGCGTGTCCACCCTATCGGCCCACAGGATATCCGCCTCCCCGCCGCTGCCCTCCAGGGTATAGGCGGCCCGGGCGGATGGGGTCCGGTCCAGATGGAAGCTCACGGCCAAGGGCTGCTCGCTGTCCGTCCCCACGTGGAGGGACAGTTGTTCCGGCGATTGCCCGTTCAGGGATATTTCGGCCAGCAGCGTCAAGGCGCCGTCCGCTTCCACCGTCTGGCAGGTCCAGGAAGCCGTGGGCTCATTGTCCGTGTCGACGACGAGGGCCTGGGCCTCCAGATCGGGGGAGGATTGCCCCTCTTCCAGGGGTTCCAGCGTCAGGAGCACCCATGCCTTGACGCCGTCGTATACCGCTTCATCCACGGTCAGACGGACCTGGCCGTTTTCATCGCTTCCCAAGGCCTGTTGAACCCAGGCGCCGGCGTCCTCATCCAGGGATATGCCATATCGTCCGTTCAGCCATTCCACAAGCCTGGAGGAATCCGTTTCCGCCGCTGCGGGGCAGGCCAGCGCCAAAGATACCAGCAATAAGACGAGTAGGGTCCACCTATAATGTTTCATCGTTTGATCCTCCTCTTACCAGGGTGTCGTGTACTATGGGTTCTCCATCGCGCAGCCGGTCTTGGCAAAATCCCTCCTTTCTCCTCGTCCCCAGGGGCCGCCCCCCGGAGCCCGGCGGCATAAGCGGCGGATTTCCTGCCGCGAGGCCATGGCGGGGCCATTTCCCCGCAAGGCTCACAGCCCCGCCGCCTGCCGCCCCTGGTTCCGTTCAAAGATGGAATCCAGTATGCGATGCATTTCCTCCGGCGTTATCCTGCCAGTAATCATACATTGATAGGGTTGTTCGAACCATTTTGCTTGTAACCTTCCCATGTTGCTTACGATGACAAAGGTCTCCCCTTCCACCGTATATTCCTCGTAGTAGTCGTCGTCCTTCTCCATGTACCCATCGGTAACGCCTTCAGAGCCTGGCAAGTCCTTGTATATAACCATAGCCAAATAGTAATCCTCCTTCGGGAAATACGTCCTAAAGGCGATCATCATATCCACCACGTCGATCTCGAACTCGGGCTTGCCGTAGCCCTGGGGAATCCAGGTGGGTAAAGGCAAGTATATTTCGTACTCCTGGAGCAGCCGGTCCAACTCCTCATCCAGCCCGGTAGGCTGGAAGGTGGCATAGGGGTCCGTGGCGCTGTCGTATTGGGTATAGATGGTGAAATTGTAGTGCTCATCATCCTGCCAGGTGAAGATGCGCCAGGGCGTCCAGCCCAGTCCGTAGCACACGGCCCCGGCCAGTACCAGGCAAGCCGCCACGATGAGCGCCACCGCCGCCCGGCGGCTGACGCGCCTGGCGGGCCCCCGGGCCTTCGCCGGGGCCCTTTCCGCCTCCTGGGCCTCATACTGAGCCACCCGGCGCCGGTACGCCTCCAGCGCCGCCTCCACGTCCACCGGGTCCTTGCCGTATTGGGGGTCCAGCGTCCGGTAGCACAGCCCCAGCAGCGCCAGGTCCCTGTCGGTAAAGGCGTGGGCGGGCAGGCGGTTTAAAAATTCCGCCACCACCGCCGCGCCCCGCTTGCTCAGCGTTTCCTCCCGGGCCCCTTCCGGCGCTTCCGGGCCGCTGGTCCCGCCGGGCCCCGCTTCCCCCGCCAGGGCCGCGGCCGGCAGCGCGCCCCCCGCCAGCAGCAGGAGGGTGAGCCAGCCCATGCGGCGCTTGATTCGCTCCATGATCCGCTGCTTGCGCTTCCAGAGGCTCCCGGGGCTCACCTGCCCTTCCCGGGCCATCTGCTCCACCGCCCCGGGGCCGCCGTAGTAGCGCAGCAAAAAGGCGTAGTCCGCCTCCCCCACCCATTGCCGGACGGCGGACAGCATCTCCTGCTTGTTTTCCCACTGGGTCGCTTCCCACTGCTCCATCTGCTCCAGGACCCGGGCCGCCTGGGCCTCCACCGCCTCCTGGTCCAGGCTGGCCACCACCGTCCTGCTCCGGGACAAAAGCACCCGCCTTCGGTTTTGCAGGTTGTGCAGGGCGGTGATGTACACCCAGCCCGCCAGGTTCTCCTTGTCCTGATGCTGGGCCCATTGGCAGTACAGCAGCAAAAAGGCGTCCTGCAGGCAGTCCTCCGCCTCGGCGGCCAGGGCTTGGGGACCCATGGCCCTGGCCGCAGCCATCAGGCGCTGGTACAGGCCGGCGTATTTCTCCTGCATTATCCGTCCAATGTCCCCGTCTCCCGCCACGGCCCGGTCCCCCCCTTCCTCCGTTCGCCCGCTTTCCCCTCAACGGCCCCCCGCTCATGCAGCGGCCCGATAGAAGATGGAATCCAGTATGCGGTGCATTTCCTCCGGCGTCAGCTCGCCGGTAATCAGAAGCTGGTACGGCTGCTCAAACCATTTGGCCTGTAATCTTCCCATGTTGCTCACGATGATAAAGGTCTCCCCTTCCACCGTATATTCCTCGTAGTAGTCGTCGTCCTTCTCCATGTACCCGCTAGCGACACTTTCATATCCGGGCCTGTCCTTCGTCACCGTCATCGTCAAATAGTAATCGTCCTTCGGAAAATCTGCGCCGAATACGGTCATCGTTTCCACCACCTCGATCTCGAACTCGGGCTTGTCGTAGCCCTGGGGAATCCAGGTGGGCAGGGGCAGGTAGATCTCGTACTCCTGGAGCAGCCGGTCCAACTCCTCATCCAGCCCGGTAGGCTGGAAGGTGGTATAGGGGTCCGTGGCGCTGTCGTATCCAGAGTAAATGGTGTAATTGTAGTGCTCATCATCCTGCCAGGTGAAGATGCGCCAGGGCGTCCAGCCCAG
>DVHZ01000154.1 GCA_018711685.1 Candidatus Excrementavichristensenella intestinipullorum
CCGCCACTCCCCCCACAGCCCGCCGCGATGCGGCGGGCTGTAAACCGCCTTTGCCCCCACTGACGGTGTTTAACCCAGGGATCAGAGCGATTTTCTTCAGAAACTCCAGAAAAAAGGATTTGAGGGAGAAAAAGCCGCGGCCATTGCCGGAAGTTGTGGCGAGACGGCGCTCCTTTGGCGGGGAACCGGGTGACCAAGCTCTCCATACCCCGGTGGGATGGAGAAGGCAGGATTCGGGTTAATTTTTTGTGTTAGCAGGGTTTGAGACGCCGGATGTGGTATATAGCATGAGTACGGGGGGAATATGTAGGGCACGCGGAAAGTTTTGACTCACCGGCTTATGGGTGCAGGAAATCCGGCGATGACGGCGAAATATTATAACTGTTGGCTGCATGACCGGATAGTTGTCATATTGGGCCGCGCAGCCCACCGTATGGGCCGGTATCCGCCACATTGGGGTGAAACGGAGGGAGCAAACAGGGTTGACGAGGCTGTCCGATGCCTGGCTGGACGAATTGCGCGCCCGGGTAAACATGGTGGACCTGGTAGGCGAATACGTGGCGCTTAAGCCCAAGGGCAACCGCTATTGGGGACGCTGTCCGTTCCATAACGAAAAGACCCCTTCTTTTTCAGTGAGCCCGGATTCTCAGCTGTACTATTGTTTCGGGTGTCACAAGGGGGGCAATGTCATCCATTTCGTGATGGAAATGGAGCGGATGGAGTTCATGGACGCGGTGAAACTGCTGGCCGAGCGGGTTCATATGGACCTACCCCAGCGGGAAGAGGGACCTGGAATCCGAGAGCGGGAGGCCGCCCGGGAGCGAAGAGAGAAGATCTACGCGGCCAATCAGGCGGCAGCCCGGTACTTTCACCAGTTGTTGTGGACGCCGGAGGGGGCGAAGGCCCTGGCCTATCTGCACAAGCGGGGGCTGGATGACCGGGACATACGCCGGTTTGGTCTGGGATGCGCCGGAAGCGACTGGGAGGGGATGACCAACGCCCTGTGCCAGGCGGGGATTGAGGAGCAGATTTTGGTGGAAGCGGGGCTCACCCTCCGCCGGGAGAGCCGGCGCTTCGACATGTTTCGAGAGCGGGCCATATTTCCCATCATCGACGCTCAAGGGCGGGTGTTGGGGTTTGGCGGCCGGGCCATGGGAGACGCCCAGCCCAAATACCTCAACACATCGGATACGCCGGTATTCAACAAGCGCCAAGGGTTGTACGCCATGAACCTGGTGAAGAAGGAGCGCGGCCTGACCCGCCTGGTGCTGGTGGAAGGGTATATGGACGTGGTGTCCCTGCGCAAGTACGGCGTGCCGGGGGTGGTGGCCACTCTGGGCACCGCCCTTACCCAGGAGCAGGCCAGGCTGATGAAGCGCTATGCGCCCCAGGTGGTGTTGGCCTACGACGGGGATCAAGCGGGACAAAAGGCCATCCTGCGGGGGCTGGATATCTGTCAGGACCAAGGGCTGGACTGCCGGGTGCTGGTGTTTCCAGACGGGCAGGACCCGGACGAGTTTATCCGGGCCCGGGGACTGGAGGGGTTCCAGGGGCTGAAGACGATGAAGCCGGTGGAATACCGGATGCTGCGGGCCAAGGATGGATTGGACATGTCCCAGCAAGAGGGGCGCACCCAGTATGCCATCGCCTGTTGCCAGCTGCTCAAGCAGGTAGGAAATCCCGTTGAACTGGATGTGTACTTAAACCGTCTGACCATTGAAACCGGATTCAGCCGGGAGGTGCTGGACCGGCAGATCGGGGTAACGCCCCGGCTTACGGGGACGGAAGCACCATTGCGTCAGCCCCGGCGGCCTCAGGAGGCGCCGGAAGACGAGGAGCAGCGGGCCCAGGGCCGCCTGGTGGCGTTGCTGGGCGCTGGGCTCATCGCTCCGGAGACGGTGAAAGCCGAGGATTTCGACGAGCCGTTGTACCGCCAGATGGCGTCGCTGCTGCTGTCGGGGCACAGCGCGGCGGCAGTGCTGGACCAGGTGGAGGAGGGGGCTCGCCCCAGGGCAGCCCGGGTGCTGAACCAGGAAGTGATGCCCGATGAGCAAAAAGCCCTTTCCGAGGCGGAGGATTGCCTGTGCCGCATACGAGCGGGCCGGGCGGCTCGGGAGGTGGAGCGAATGCGGGAAGCGCTAAAAACCGCCCAGGGCGGCGAAAAGACCGCCCTACTGAAGCGAATACAGCAATTGACAAAAGCCAAATGAGGCGCTGTGAGGACCGGTCGGAGGGAGTGAGCCGCTTGGATAAGGCAACCATGGAAAACTTGAACAACCGGGTTCGTGAATTGATGGAGACCGGTAAAGCCAAGGGCGTATTGACCTATAAAGAAATCATCGAGCAGCTTAGTGAGCTGGACGTGGACGCGGAGCAAATCGACAAGGTGCTGGACGCTTTGGACAACCTGGGCATCGAGGTGGTAAACGAGGATAAGGTGGAAGAACCGGAACCCGAGCCCATCCTGGACACATCGGTGGAGGAGGACCTGGACCTGTCGGTGCCCGAAGGCATTTCCATCGACGACCCGGTGCGCATGTACCTAAAGGAGATTGGTAAGGTTCCCCTACTCACCGCCGAGGAGGAAATCGAGCTGGCCAAGCGGATGGAGGAGGGCGACGAGGACGCCAAGCATCGCTTGGCGGAGGCCAATCTGCGCCTGGTGGTGTCCATCGCCAAGCGGTATGTTGGCCGTGGTATGCTGTTCCTGGACCTGATTCAGGAGGGCAACCTGGGCCTGATCAAGGCCGTTGAAAAGTTCGATTACCGCAAGGGCTACAAGTTTTCCACCTACGCCACCTGGTGGATTCGCCAGGCCATCACCCGGGCCATCGCCGACCAGGCCCGCACCATCCGCATTCCGGTACACATGGTGGAGACCATCAACAAGCTGATCCGGGTGTCCCGGCAGCTGCTGCAGGAATACGGCAGGGACCCCACCCCCGAGGAGATCGCCGCGGAGATGGGCACCTCGGAGGAAAAGGTGCGGGAGATCATCAAGATCGCCCAGGAGCCTGTTTCTCTGGAAACCCCCATCGGCGAGGAGGAGGACAGCCATCTGGGGGACTTCATCCCCGACGACGACGCCCCCGCCCCCGCCGAGGCCGCCGCCTTCACCCTGCTGAAGGAGCAACTGATGAGCGTGCTCAGCACCCTGACGCCCCGGGAGGAAAAGGTGCTCAAGCTGCGTTTCGGCCTGGAGGACGGCCGCGCCCGCACCCTGGAAGAAGTGGGCAAGTACTTTAAGGTGACCCGGGAGCGCATCCGCCAGATTGAGGCCAAGGCGCTGCGCAAGCTGCGCCACCCCAGCCGCTCCAAAAAGCTCAAGGATTTTCTCAACTGAGATCAAAGAAAACGCGGTATGTGCCGGGCACATACCGCGTTTGTCTATTTCCGGTGGGCCTGGACAAACCGCTCGATCCGGTCGCAGGCTTCTTTTAGATGGGTCAGCGAGTAGGAGTAGGAGATGCGCACGAACCCTTCGCCGCTGTCGCCGAAGGCGTTGCCCGGGACGACGGCCACCTTCTGCTCCTGCAGCAGCGTTTCGCAAAACGTTTCCGACGTCAGCCCCGTGCAGGCGATGGAGGGGAAGAGGTAGAACGCCCCCTGGGCCTCAAAACATTCTAACCCGATCTCCCGCAGGCGGTTCAGCAGAAACACCCGGCGGATGTTGTACTGGTTGCGCATGTGCTCAATGTCCTCGTCCCCGGTGCGCAGCGCCTCCAGCGCGGCGAACTGGCTGACGGTGGGCGAGCTCATGATGCCGTACTGGTGGATGATGCAGGCCTGCTCCATGATCTCCCGCGGGCCGGCCGCATAGCCCAGGCGCCAGCCGGTCATGGCGTAGGA
>DVHZ01000155.1 GCA_018711685.1 Candidatus Excrementavichristensenella intestinipullorum
AGCTCTCGGATCTTCTCTCGTCGGGCGTTTTCTTCCGGGGTACGATTCTTTCTAGCCATATGCTATACCTCCTGTGCGCTGCTTCTATTCTACACCACGTAGGAGGTTTACACAAAATTTGGGATAGTCTCTATTTCCCCCTGGTTCGCAGCCATGTGATTGAAAGGTTCGCTAAGCGGGTGAGGGATGTTTTCGCCGTCAGCGCCGCTTTTTATCCCGCCGGGCAGCCGGGCCCTGCATGCCTAGGCGTCTGCGTCGTGCCAGTTGCTTTAAATGTACGCCTAACACATTTCAAAAAATCGAAGAAACTCCAAGTCGTCATTGGTATGCGCTAGCTGATAACCGCTCAGTTCTCCGGCGATTTCATCGGCTTTTTCTTTTGTAATGTCGTCCTTCCCTTCTGAAATGGCATAGCGCCAAACGCACTGGGCCACGATGCTGGTTGGCCTGAGTTCACAAGCCCGCGCAAGCATCTTCTCCCTCAGCTGTTTGATTTCTTTGTGGGTCATCCCCAGCTTTTTGGAGCAAAACCAGGGTTCCTCCACATACATCATATAGCCTACCCGCAGTTGGAACATGAAATCATTCTGAAATGCCTTGAATCCATATTCCATCGCTGCATCCATTCGATCATAGAAGTCCAAGGTAAACCGGACATTGGGAAACGCCCTTTCATATTCTCCCGGATAGGCGAACAGCCATACGCATTCGGCTATGAGCATTTCGCACAGCGTGGGGTTATTTTTATCCGCAATCCATTGCTCATACAACCATTCAATGGCTTCATTATAATGGCCCTGTTCTTCCATCTGATCGATTTTCTGTTTAACGGTTTCAATGTCCATGCCGCGCCTCCCTCCGTCAATAAAGTAGGTAGAATGAAGGTTCCGCACATCCAAAATGCGAAGCACAGCTCCCCTTTCAAATCAAGAATCATGTTCACATCATCCGGCAAAAAGCAGCAACCAGACGCATTGACCGGAATGGAAATTCCCCGGCCAGAAAAAGTATACCATTAAATGAGAGCCCCATCAAGGGAGCAATTCGAGAGCTTGTTGCCAGCGTATTCATTTGTTAAATATATTGGGCGGCAAATCATAAAGGAGATCGCCGATATGGAGGGCCCATGGAGCAGTCCCAAACAGCGGGGATAGATCTCGTTTGCCGTCGAAAAAGCAATTGTTATACTCAAAACGGTTGTCGGTCTGAACGCACGCCTCCCAGCTACCCCTGTGGACTCGAATGACTTTTGGGGATAAGCGAAAAATTAGCCGGTTTGCTCAGGATAATTGGCGGGAAATCAAATCTTGCCAACGGAGCAACAGCGTGGCTTATGGCATAGTGCCGCATACCCGTACTGCCAGGCCCGGGGGTTGGGACTAGCGGCAGGAAGGGAAATATGGTATAATGGATGAAACGCCTGAAAAGCAAAAATGAGGAGGAGAGGAACGGTGGCGGTTATCGGCTTGGATGTGGGAACATCAGGGGTAAAGAGCACGGTGTTTGACGACGCAGCGCGGGTGATCGCCCACGCCTACAGGGAATACAACTTGGTGGGCGAGGACCAGGGCAAATACGAGCTGGACCCCAAGGTGCTGCTGGACAGCGCCATGGCGGTGATTCGGGAATCCGCCGCCCAGGCGGGGCAGCCGGTAAAGGCCATCAGCGTGACCTCCTTCGGCGAATCCTTCGTGTGCTTGGATGCGGACGATCAGGTGCTGTGCAACACCATGATCTACATGGACAAGCGGGGCAGTGAGGAGTGCCAAGAATATCTGGCCCTGCGCGGCGAAAAGGAAATCTTTCAGGAGTGCGGCCAATTCGTGGACCCCATGTTCGCCCTGTACAAACTGCGTTGGATGAACAAGTACTGTCCTCAAATCATGCAAAAAACGGCGCGCATCTGCTTCATCGCCGACTTCATCACCTATATGCTGGGCGCTCAAGGCCAGTGCGATTACTCCCTGGCCGCCCGCAGCGCCATGTTCAACGTCTTTGAAAAGAAATGGATCGATCAGGCGGTGGCCTTCGCCGGCATCGACCCGGCCATCCTGCCCCAGCCCGTGCCCGGCGGCAGCGTGGTGGGCCAGGTCAGCCAGGCGGTCGCCCAACGCCTGGGCGTGGAGGCCGGCGCCCGCCTCATCGTGGGCGGACATGACCAGATCATGGCCGCTCTGGGCTCCGGGGCGTGGGAAGCGGGGGATGTGGCCAACGGGATGGGCACCGTGGATTGCATCATCGCCGTCATGAACCGGGAGGCTATGGACTTTGACCAGCTGCTCAAGTACAAATTCCCCATCGTACCCTTCCTGGACAGCGGCCGGTACGTCACCTATGCCTTCAACATGTCCGGCGGCTGCACCGTAAAATGGTTCCGGGATACCTTGGCCCAGGATATCGCGTCCCGCAAGGACGCCTACACCCTGCTCAACCAGCAGGCCCCCTCCTCCCCCACCGATATCTACGTGCTGCCCTACCTGGCCGGCGGCGGCACGCCCTATATGGACGGCGACACCCCCGCCGCGGTGGTTGGGCTGCGGCTGGGTTCCAGCCGGGGCCAGCTCTTCCGGGCTTTCCTGGAGGGCGAAACCTACGAGATGATGCTCAACATCCAGTGCCTGAAGGACTGCGGGGTGGATATCGGCAAGGTGATCACCGTGGGCGGCGGCGCCAATTCCCCCCTGTGGATGCAGATCCGCGCCGACGTGTTCGGTCGGGACGTGTACCTGCCCGCCAATAAAGAGGCCGGAACCCTGGCCACGGCGTTGCTGGGCTACGTGGGCATGGGCGTCTATCCCTCCATCCGCCAGGCCCAGCGCCAGATGATATCCTATACCGGCCACTTTGCCCCCGACCCGGACAGCCACGCCCAGTACGCCCCCCGCTATCAGCGCTACAAGGCCCTCTACCAGGCGATCAAGGCCCTGTACCAATAACTCCCTCATGGCCCCAGGGCCCGCCCCGGTTGGAATGGGAAAACCGGCGGGCGTCCCCCCCCGGAGTTCGGGCCGCCCCCCGGCAGGCGCGGCCCACCTCAGGGGATGGACCGGCTCCATGGATGAAGCGCTTTGGCGGCCATCTGGCGGCTATATCTGCGCCGTTCGTCCCTGACGAAGGGCGCTTTGCCGTCTTTCCCCCGCGTTACCCGCTTTCCCGCCGCGGGGAAAACGCCTTTGCCGGGCTTTCAGCGGCGCGCAAGCGCCGCTGCTCCGCCCCCGGCCCCCACCCGGCCCGGCGGGCTTCGCCCGCCGGGCCGGGTGGGGGTCGGGGGCGGAGCCTATTTTTTGAGCGCCGCCGCGGCAAGGGTGTTGGCCTTTCTGCATCCTCCGCCCTGGGAAAGCAATCGCGCCTCAATTCGATTTTGGGATTTAAAAGCGATACTTCTCTTTTCCCATTTCCTGCGAGCATACTTTTTTACATTTTGGCGCACTCGTTCAATCACTTCCTCCCCCCATGTTTCCCCATTGGAATCATCTTATCTTTACGTTATTCGCTATTTTTGACATAATTCAGTCAAGTTTGCACAGTGTTTTATGGGACAGTTCGCCGTTCCTTCGTAGCATAAACTCATTTATCCGGCATATGCCTTCTTGCAAAGCACAAAAGTCCCATCTTTTCCCTCGATTAAAACCAAAAGTTTATTGTGTATTTGAGGACTTTATGATATAATAGTCTCATCAACATGGAGGTGATTATGATGGCAACGAGGACTGTTCGTCCAAAAGAAGAACGCCTTTCTGAGATTGAGAAGAAAATCGCCCATCATCAACATTGCATAGCTGCGCTGGAGGAAAAGAAAAAGGCCATGTTGGCCCCTCGCACCCGAAAGACCAAGCCGGGCATTTCTTCCATTTCCAAGGAACTGAAGGAGAAGAATGTGGACCCCGAAAAGGCCCTGGAAGCGTTGAAGCAGGCTGGGCTGATTTAAGCCGCGCCAAAAGCGCTGCCGCGATTTCTTTCGCGGCAGCGCTTTTTTTCGGGGAGCGCCGGCGGTCAGGGTCAGGCGTCCGGTGCGCCCAAGATGGGCCTAGCCTTTCCGCCAGGCCACCGCCTCGATCTCCACCCGCGCACCCTTGGGCAGATCCCGCACGGCGAAAGCGGCCCGGGCGGGGCAGTCGCCGGTAAAATACTTGGCGTAGACCTGGTTCATGGGGCCAAAGTCGGCGATATCCGCCAACAAGACGGTGACCTTCACCACGTCCGGGAAGGCGTAGCCCGCCTCCTCCAGGATAGCGCCGATGTTTTTCAGGCTCTGCTCGGTCTGGCCCTGGATATCCTGGGCGGCGAATTCGCCGGTAGCCGGATCGATGGGCAGCTGTCCGGAGATGTAGAGGGTCTCCCCCGCCTTGATGGCCTGGGAATAGGGGCCGATGGCGGCGGGCGCGTTGGCGGTGGCGATGACTTGCTTCATGGGTTGTTCTCCTTTTCTGTCAGTCGTTGACGATGATGGTGCCGGTGCGGCCCTGGATGCCGTCCCGGGCCTTTTCCAGCAGGGTGATGAGGGCGCGGCGGCCGGGTTTGGAGGCGGCGAAGGCCATGGCGGCCTGAACCTTGGGCAGCATGGAGCCGGGGGCGAAGTGGCCCTCGTCGCAATACTGCTTGGCCTGGGACACGGTGATGGTGTCCAGCCACTGTTGGTTGGGTTTACCGAAATGAATGGCCACTTTCTCTACGGCGGTGAGGATAATGAGGAAGTCCGCGTCCAGCATTTCCGCCATGCACTCGCTGGCGAAATCCTTGTCGATGACCGCCGCAGCGCCCTTCAGATGGTTGCCCTCGGTGGTAAACACGGGGATGCCGCCGCCGCCGCAGGCCACCACCACCAGCCCGGCGTCCACCATATCCCGGATGGAATCGATCTCCACGATGGACACCGGCTTGGGGGAAGCCACCACCCGGCGCCAGCCCCGGCCGGCGTCCTCCACCACCTGGTAGTCCCGCTCGGCCACCATCTTCTGGGCCTCTTCCTGGGTCATGAAAGCGCCGATGGGCTTGGTGGGGTTTTGGAAGGCCGGGTCGTTGGGGTCCACCTGCACCTGGGTGAGCACGGTGGACACGCCCTTGCGGATACCCCGGTCCAGCAATTCCTCCCGCAGGCCGTTTTGCAGGTCGTAGCCGATGTAGCCCTGGCTCATGGCCACGCACACCGACAGGGGGCAGGGGATATACTTCTTGGGGTCGGAGCGGGTCAGCTCGGTCATGGCCGCCTGGATCATGCCCACCTGGGGGCCGTTTCCGTGGGCGATAACCACCTGGTTGCCCTCCTCGATCAGGTCGGCGATGGCCTTGGAGGTCCGCTTCACCGCGATCATCTGCTCCGGCAGATTATTGCCCAGGGCGTTTCCGCCCAGGGCGACGACAATTCGCTTGCCCATCCCAATATACCTCGCAAATCATTCAAAATAGGGCTGCCGCCCTGGGCGGCTGAGCCCCCCAGGGCGACGAAAAATCCTTTCCGCAGTTTAGCAGAACTTGCGGGCCACACCCCGCGCTTCCAGGGCCTGGAGGGCCTGGGCGGGGTCCTTCACCTTGGCCAGGAAGATCATGGCCGCGATGATGTAGGGCTTGAAGCTGGCTTCCTTGTACAGGGGGGTGCGGTAGCGGTCGAACACGCTGGCCTCCACCTCGCCGTCCACGCAGGAAACGCCGTTGATGTCGGCGGGCAGGCAGTGCAGGTACAGGGCCTTGCCGTTGCGGGTGGTCTTCATCAGTTCCTCGGTGCAGCACCAATCCTTATGCTCGGCGTTCTGGGCCAGCAGCTCCTTCTCCAGGGCCTTGATGCCGGCGCTGTCGCCCTGGGCGTACAGGTCGGTGCGCTTCTCCATGGCGGCGAAGGGCGCCCAGCTCTTGGGGTACACGATGTCCGCGTCCTTAAAGGCCTCGGCCATAGAGTTGGTGCGCTTGAAGCTGCCGCCGGTGGCCGCCGCGTTCTTCTTGGCCACTTCCTCCACCTCGGGCATGACCTCGTATCCCTCGGGATGGGCCAGCACCACGTCCATGCCGAACCGGGTCATCAGGCCGATGACGCCCTGGGGCACCGACAGGGGCTTGCCGTAGCTGGGGGAATAGGCCCAGGTCATGGCGACCTTCTTGCCCTTCAGGTTCTCCACGCCGCCGAACTCGTGGATGATGTGCAGCATGTCCGCCATGCACTGGGTGGGATGGTCGATGTCGCACTGCAGGTTGACCAGGGTGGGCTTCTGCTCCAGCACGCCGTCCTTGTGGCCCTGGGTCACCGAGTTGACCACCTCGTGCATGTAGGCGTTGCCCTTGCCGATGTACATGTCGTCCCGGATGCCGATGACGTCGGCCATGAAGGAGATCATGTTGGCGGTTTCGCGGACGGTCTCGCCATGGGCGATCTGGCTCTTGCCCTCGTCCAGGTCCTGCACCTCCAGGCCCAGCAGGTTGCAGGCGGAGGCGAAGGAGAAGCGGGTGCGGGTGGAGTTGTCCCGGAACAGGGAGATGCCCAGGCCGGACTCGAAGATCTTGGTGGAGATGTTGTTCTCCCGCATGTAGCGCAGGGCGTCGGCCACGGTAAATACCGCCTCGATTTCCTCGTCGGTCTTCTCCCAGGTCAGGAAGAAGTCGCCCTCGTACATCTCCTTAAAGTTCAGCTTGTTCAGCTTGTCCACATACATCTGCAGGGTCTTGTCCATGGCGATCGTCTCCTTTATCATTCATATTGGATTTATGCCCATGAAGAAAAGCGGTTTGCCTGCCGGGGGGCGTCCGGCGGGAGCCCGACGCCCCCGGCTGCCGGCCCCTGATGGGGCGGAAGGGTTACTTGATGTCGTTGTCGGTCTTGCCGGCGCGGAACTGGGTGACGTCGGCGGTCTTGTTCTCTTCCTTGTAGAGGCCGGGCACCGCGGCGTACAGGGCGGCGCAGGTTACCAGGTCATCTTTCCAGGTGATCTCGTTGGGGGCGTGGGCCTGGCTCTCGGCGCCGGGGCCGAAGCCCACGCAGGGGATGCCGTAGCGGCCCTGGATGGCCACGCCGTTGGTGGAGAATGTCCACTTGTCGATCAGGGGCCGGTTGCGCAGGTGCATGGCGCCCTGGGGGCCCACCCGCTTGTCGCCGAACAGGGCGTGATGGGCGTCCACCAGCGCCTGGACGTGGGCGGCGTTTTCCTTATTGATCCAGGTGGGGAAGTAAGCCTCGGTCTCGTACACCTCACCGGTCCAGGAGGGCCGGTCGTACATGTACATAGATACCTTCACGTCCTCGCCGTACTTCTTCACGCTGGGCAGGTCCCGGATCTCCTGGAGGCAGGAATCCCAGGTCTCCCCGGCGGTCATGCGCCGGTCGATGGAGATGGAGCAGGAGTCCGCCACGGCGCAGCGGCTGGGGGAGGTGTAGAAAATCTGGGAGGTGGTGCAGGTGCCCCGGCCCAGGAAGCGGGCGTCCTCGTAGTGCTGGGGATTGTACTTGGGGTTGAGCATCTTCACCAGGCCCTTGATGGGGGTGGCGTCGGCGTCGTCGTTCTCGTTGAGGGCGCGCACGTCCTGGAGGATGTCGGCCATCTTGTAGATGGCGTTGTCGCCCCGCTCAGGCGCGGAGCCGTGGCAGGACACGCCCTTCACATCCACCCGGATCTCCATGCGGCCCCGGTGGCCCCGGTAGATGCCGCCGTCGGTGGGCTCGGTGGAGATGACGAACTCCACCTGCTCCTTCTGGATGCCCTTGGCCGGGAAGAACTTGTTCACGATGTACTGCCAGCACATGCCGTCGCAGTCCTCTTCCTGCACGGAGCCCACCACCATGATCTTGTACCCCGCGGGAATCAGGCCCATCTCCTTCATGATCTTGACGCCGTACACGGCGCTGGCCATGCCGCCCTCCTGGTCGGAGCCGCCACGGCCGTAGATCACCTGGTCGTCCTCATAGCCCTGGTAGGGGTCGTGGGTCCAGTTGTCCCGGTTGCCTACGCCTACGGTGTCGATGTGGGAATCGATGGCGATGATCTTGTCCCCGCTGCCCATCCAGCCGATCACGTTGCCCAGGCCGTCTACCTCCACCTGGTCGTAGCCCAGCTTCTCCATCTCGGCCTTGATGCAGGCCACGACTTCCTTCTCCTCGCAGCTCTCGCTGGGATGGGAAATCATTTCCCGCAAAAAGCGGGTCATGTCGGCGCGATACCCCTGCGCGGCCTTCTTGATGGCGTCAAAATTCATGGTAACCAGCCTCCTTATTCTATCGTCCTTGATGTTCCCTATTCGAGCGCCTGAAATGTTTATCCCGATTCCCGCCGCCGCGGGAGGTGAAAACCCTTGTCAGTTAACCTGCTTGCCGCCCCACACGATGGCCCGGTAGTTCTGGGGATCGGTGTCGCCCTCGGTGCTGAACATGAGGATTACGCTGTTCTCGTCCAGCCCGATGGCGTCCCGCAGTTCCTTGTATTCCGGATTGGTCATCAGGGTGGCCACCAGGCCCATGCCTACCGCGCCGGATTCTCCGGACACCACCTGGGGGTCCCCCTTCACCGGCGCGCCCAGCATCCGCATACCCAGGGCGGACACCCAGTCGGGGCAGGATACGAAGAAGGCGGTGTGGTTGCGCAGGATGTCAAAGCCGATGGTGTTGGGCTCCCCGCAGGCCAGCCCCGCCATGATGGTGGGCATGTCCCCGGTGACGAAGCGGATGCTGCCGTCCCCCGCCTGGGCGCTGCGGTACAGGCAGTCCGCCGCCTGGGCCTCCATCACCACGGTGGTGGGGCAGTTGTCCGGGAACAGGTTGGCGAAGTAGCCCTGCACCGCCCCCGCCAGGCTGCCTACCCCCGCCTGGACGAAGATGTGGGTAGGCCGCTCCACGCCGGCCTGGGCCAGCTGGGCCGCCGCCTCGCTGGCCATGGTGCCGTAGCCCTGCATGATCCAGGAGGGGATCTTCTCATATCCCTCCCAGGCGGTATCCTGAACGATGACGCCCCGGGGCGTGGCCTCCGCCTCCGCCGCCGCCATGCGCACGCAATCGTCGTAGTTGACCTCCTCGATGGTCACCTGGGCGCCCTCTTTGGCGATGTTGTCGTAGCGGATCTGCACACTGCCCTTGGGCATATGCACCACCGCCTTCTGGCCCAGCTTGTTGGCGGCCCAGGCCACCCCCCGGCCATGGTTGCCGTCGGTGGCGGTGAAGAAGACCGCCTGGCCGAACTCGTCCTTCAGCTTCTGGCTGGTCAGGTAGTCGTAGGTCATCTCGGACACGTCCCGGCCCAGGGACTCAGCGATGTAGTTGGCCATGGCAAAGGAGCCGCCCAGCACCTTGAAGGCGTTCAGCCCAAACCGGTAGCTCTCGTCCTTTACGTACAGCCCCTTCAGCCCCAGCTCCTTGGCCATGCCCCCCAGCTCCGCCAGGGGCGTCTGGCTGTATTGCGGAAAGCTCTGGTGGAATGCCCTGGCCTTGGCTACCTTGTCCAGCCCCATCACCGGCAGCTGGGCGTCCTCCGTCTTGGGCATGCGGTTGGCGGTCCACTTGATCTTATCCACGAAAGCACCTCCAAAATAATTTTGATGCCTAAAAAATAATTTGGTTTTGTCTATATCATACCACATTTCCCAGAAAATGCAATAGAGCATCCGGTATATTTTTGGACAAGACTTGGCAAATTTAGCGCTTTTCCTGGGCAGGCAAGGGGAGCGGGGGCTACCGGGTGCTTCGAGGGATAAACTGGCCGGGGAAGCCCTCCAGCACCTGGCCGTCCTGGACCCGGATCTGGCCCCGGAGCAGCACCGTTCTGGGGCTGCCGGGGCAGGCCCAGCCCTCGAAGGGGGTATAATCGGTGGCTTGAAGCTGGTCCTTGGCCCGGATGGTCACCGGCGCGTTGGGGTCCCAAATCACCAGGTCCCCGTCGGCGCCCACTTCCAGGCTGCCCTTGCGGGGGTACAGGCCGTATATCTTGGCCGGCGCCTCGCTGAGCAGGGCGCACAGCTGGCTGGGGGTCAGGGGGCAGTCCCCTTGGCTGAGGGCGTACATCACCAGGGGGCGGTGCTGGATGCCGGGCAGGCCGTTGGGGATCAGAGAGAAATCCTCCTTGCCCAGGTCCTTCTGCCCGTGGAAGCGGAAGGAACAGTGGTCGGTAGCCACCGTTTGGATCTCCCCTGCCTGGGCGGCCTGGCGCAGCGCCTCCAGGTCGGCCTGGGAGCGGATGGGGGGACTGCACACGAACTTGGCTCCCTCAAAGCCGGGCAGGGCGTACACCTGGTCGGTGAGGGTCAGGTACTGGGGGCAGGTTTCCGCCCACACGGTTTGGCCCCCCTGGCGGGCCTGACGGATGGCCTCCAGCCCTTCCCGGGTGGACAGGTGTACCACGTAGGCCTCCGCCCCCGCCTGCTTGGCCAGGTCCAGGAACTGGGTCACCGCCGAGCCTTCCACCCAGTTGGGGCGGCTGAGGGGATGGGCCTCAGGGCCCATGTGGCCCAGGGCCTTTTGCCGGGCCACCCCCTGGTTCACCGCGTCCCCGTCCTCGCAGTGGGCGCACACCAGCGCCCCCAGCCTGGCGGCGGCGGAGAGCACCTTGCCCACCTGCTCCGGGGTAAGGCGCAGGTTGTCGTAGGCCAAATACACCTTAAAGCTGGTCACCCCCTGGCGGCACATGGCCTCCATCTGCTGGGGAATGTCCTCTGTCCAATCGGTGATGGCCATGTGAAAGCCGTAATCGCAGGCCGACTTGTCCTCGGCCTTTTTGCGCCACGCCTCCAGGGCCTGCTCCAGGGTACCCCCCTTATCCTGGGTGGCGAAATCCAGGATACAGGTGGTGCCTCCCGCCAGGGCGGCCCGGGTGCCGCTGGGAAAATCGTCCGCCGTCACGCCGGCGGCGCACTCCATATCCAGGTGGGTGTGCACATCGATAAAACCGGGGAACACCAGGCAGCCGGAGGCGTCCAGCACCTGGACCCCCTCCCGGTCCAGCCCGGTACCCAGGGCGGCAATCTTGCCCCCCGACACCAGGATATCTCCCCGGCGCTGCCCCTCTGCGGTGACCAACACGCCGTCTTTCACCAAATAATCCATGTTAACCTCCTCATCCAGCCCCGCCGGGCTTAGGCCGCCGTGAAAAAAACGTTGAGGCCGGGCGGCAAACGTGCTATACTGAATGGGTTATCCGAATTTGTGGAAGGGAGGGCCCTCCTCGTGCTGGATTTGTGGACCTTGGACACGCTGCGCCAGCTGGCCCACGGGGTGGCCAGGCAGTTCGGCAGCGATTGTGAAGTGGTGATCCACGACCTGACCCAACTGGAAAACAGCATCGTCTTCATCGAGAACGGCCGGGTCTCCAACCGGAAAGCGGGTGACGGCCCCAGCCATGTGGTGCTGGAAGCCCTCAAGAGCGACCCCGCCGCCCTGGAGGACAAATTGGCCTACCTCACCAAGACCCACGACGGCCGCATTCTCAAGAGCAGCACCCTGTATATCCGGGACGCCTCGGGCCATGTGTGCGCCATCTTTGCCATCAATTTCGACATCACCAGCCTGTTGGCCATGGAGAGCGGCCTCCACGCCCTATTGGCCGTGGGCCCCGACCAGGAGGGCCAGGAGCCCGAGCCCGAGCGCATTCCCCTCAACGTAAACGAGCTGCTGGACGAGCTCATCGCCCAGTCCATTCGCCTGGTGGGAAAGCCCGTGCCCGTGATGACCAAGGAGGACAAGATCAAGGCCATTCGCTTTCTGAACAACGCCGGCGCCTTCCTCATCACCAAGAGCGGGGACCGGGTCACCGAGCGCTTCGGTATCAGCAAATATACCCTCTACAGCTACCTGGACGCGGGCAAGGCCCAGTGAACAACCCTGCGCCGGGGCGAAGCCGCCCTTCGCCCCGGCCGCGTTCCGCCCTTAGGCGGGCTTTTTTTGCTCCTTGGGCAGGATCAGGTTCAGGGCGATGGCCACGATGGCCGCCACCACTACGGGAGAAGAGCCGAACACGGTGTTGACCCAGGCGGGGAAGCCGGGGCCCTGGAGAGAGCCGCTGACCTGGGTAATGCCCACGCCCAAGGCCACCGCCAGGCCCACCACGGCGCTGCTGCGCATGGTGAATTTCTCCGAGGTAATCATGCGGATGCCGGTCATGGTGATGGTGGCGAACACCGAGATGGTGGCGCCGCCGATGACCGCCTGGGGAATGGTGGTGAGCACGGCGGAGAACTTGGGCACGAACCCGGCCACCAGCAGCACCAGGGCGGCGAAGGCGAACACCGCCTTGTTGATCACCCGGTTTACCGTGACGATGCCCACGTTCTGGCTATAGGAGGCGGTGGGCAGGCCGCCGAAGAAAGCGCCCACGATGCTGGTGAGGCCCTGGTTGATGATGCCGCCGGACAGCTCCGCGTCGGTGGGCATTCTATCCATGCCGCCCATGGTGGTGGAGCTCAAATCGCCGATGGTCTGCACCGCGTTGATCACGTAGACCACCGCCAGGGACACGCAGGCGCTGGCCTCAAACTTGATGCCGAAATGCAGGGGCGCGGCCACCTGGAACCAGCCCGCCGGGCCCACGGAATCGAAGTTCACCATGCCCAGGCACAGGGAGAGCAGGTAGCCCACGATCATGCCCCACAGAATGGCTCCGGTCTTTAAAATGCCCTTGCCGAAATGCTGTAGCCCGATGACCGCCACCAGGGTCACCATGGCCACCGCCCAGTTCTGGATGCCGCCGAAATCCGCCGCGCCGCTGCCCCCGGCGATGTACCGTACCGCCGTTGGGTACAGGGAAAGGCCGATGGTGAAGATCACCGTGCCGGTGACCAGGGACGGGAAGAACACCCGGATCTTTTTGACGAATATGCCGAACAGGACGGCTACCGCGCCGCCCACAATTTGGGCGCCCAGGATGGTGGGCAAATCGAACTGGCCGCCGATGGCCAGCAGGGTGGGCACGTAGGCAAAGCTGATTCCCATGATCACGGGCAGGCCCGCGCCCACCTTTTTGGCGTACACCTGCAAAAGGGTGCCCAGGGCGGTGACCAGCAGGGATACCTGGATGAGCAGCGTCTTGTCCGCGTCGGACAAGCCGCAGGTGTTGGCCACCAGGATGGCCGGGGTGATGATGCCCACCACCGCCGCCACCACGTGCTGCATGCCCAGGGGGATCAATTGTCCCGTAGGCGGCACGCCCTTCAACTGGTAGATGATGTCCGGAGCCTTCTTGGTGTCCTGAGACATGGGTTCAACCTCCTAACGATCTTCTTTTGTCTTCCCGGCGGGCTTATAATAGGTATCCTCCATGGGCAGCGTGGTGCGCAGCACATGGTCCATGGCGTAATAGGCGCCCTGGGCGGCGGGGGCGGTGGGGATGGTGGCGATTTCGCCGATGCCCTTGGCGCCGTAGGCGAAGGGGAGCAGTTCCTTCTTCTCCACGTAGATGGCGTGGATGTCGGGAATCTGGTCGGCCCGCAGCAGCCCCAGGGTGCCGAACTTGGCCTGGGGTACGCAGTCCTTCAGGGGGAAGTCCTCGGTGAAGGCGTATCCCAGTCCCATAAGCACGCCTCCCTCGATCTGCCCCTGGATGGAGATGGGGTTCACCACCTTGCCCGAGTCGTGGGCGGCCCACACCTCCTTCACCTTGCCCTGCTCGTCCAGCACCACCACATGGGTGGCGAAGCCGTAGGCCACGTGGCTCTTGGGGTTGGGCTTGTCCGCGCCCAGCTTGTCGGTGGGGTCGAAGAACTCGGCGAAGAACTCCCGCCCCTCCAGCTTGGCCAGGTCGCCTCCCGCCTGGTCCAGCTCCTTTTTCAGGTCCGCCGCCGCCATGCGCACCGCCTCGCCGGTGATCAGGGTCTGCCGGGACCCGGACGTGGTGCCCGAGTCGGGGGCCAGCTCCGAGTTGGAGCCCATATTGCGCAGCTTGGACAGGGGCAGCCCGGTGGTGGTGGCCAATATCTGCAGGAACACCGTGGCGCAGCCCTGGCCGATGTCCGACGCGGCGCTGTACAGCTCCACCGCGCCGCCGCGCACCTCCAGCCTGGCCCGGCCCTTGTCGGGCAGCCCCACCCCCACGCCGGAATTCTTCATGGCGCAGGCGATGCCCGCCCGGCCCGGATTGGCCTCGTAGGCCTCCCGCACCGCCTCCAGGGTCTCCTTCAGGGCAGTGGAGCAGTCGGCGATCTGGCCGTTGGGCAGCACCTTGCCCGGCTCGATGGCGTTGCGGTAGCGAATCTCCCAGGGGGAGATGCCCACCTTTTCCGCCAGCAGGTTGATGTTGGATTCCAGGGCGAACTCGCTCTGGCATACCCCGAACCCCCGGAACGCTCCGGCGGGTGGGTTGTTGGTGTAGTAGCCGTAGCCCCGGATGTCGGTGTTCTGGTAGCAGTAGGGCCCTACCGAGTGGGTACAGGCCCGCTCCAGCACCGGGCCGCACAGGGAGGCGTAAGCTCCGGTATCGAAGTAGATGTCGCAATCCAGCCCGGTAAAGATGCCGTTCTCGTCGCAGCCCAGGGTGAAGGTGCCCTCCATGTAGTGGCGCTTGGGGTGGAAGTCGATGGACTCCTTGCGGCTCAGCTTCACCTTCACCGGCCGGCCCACCTTCAGCGCGGCCAGCACCGCCAGGTGCTGCACCGATACGTCCTCCTTGCCCCCAAAGCCGCCGCCCACCAGCTTGTTCTCCACCACGATGCGCTGGGGGTCCCAGCCCAGCATGATGGAGATCTCTTTACGGGTGTCGTACACGCCCTGGTCGCTGGTGTACACCTTCACTCCGTCCTTGTAGGGGAAGGCCACCGCCGCCTCCGGCTCCAGGAAGGCGTGCTCGGTGAAGGGGGTGCGGTAGGTTTGGGTGACCACATACTTGGAGGCGGCGATGGCCGCCTTGGCGTCGCCCCGGGTCACGTGCCGGGACTGGCACAGGTTGCCCTGGGAATGCACCTTGGGCGCATCGGGGGCCATGGCCTCGCGGATGTTGCGCACCGGTTCCAGGGGCTGGTATTGAATCTTCACCAGCTTCTTGGCCTTTTCCAGGGTGGCCTCGTCCTGGGCCACCACCAGGCAGATGGCGTCGCCCACGCACCGGGTAATGTCCCCCTGGGCGATCATCACGTCCCAATCCTGCTGAATGTGGCCCACCTTGTTGTGGGGCACGTCCTGGGCGGTGAGCACCGCCAGCACGCCGGGCAGGGCCAGCGCCTTGGCGGGATCGATGTCCAGCACCTTGGCCCGGGGATAGGGGGAGCGCACCGCGCTGGCCAGCACCATGTTTTCCATATAGATGTCGTCGCAGTATTCCCCCTGGCCCAGCACCTTGGCCCGCACGTCCACCCGGAAGGCCCGCTGGCCCACGTCGTAATCGCCGCCCTCCTCCAGCTGGGGGTCTATCTCCTTCTCCCCCCGCAGGATGGCCGCGGCCAGGCTGATGCCCTCGATGATCTTCCTGTAGCCGGTGCAGCGGCAGATGTTGCCCCGCAGCGCCCGGCGGATCTGTGCCTCGTCGGGGCAGGGCACCTTGTCGATGAGGGCCTTGCCCGCCATCACCATGCCGGGAATGCAGAAGCCGCACTGCACCGCCCCCACCGCGCCGAAGGCGTACACGAAGGCCTCCTGCTCGGCGGGGCTCAGCCCCTCCACGGTCAATATGTTCTTGCCTGCGGCCCCCTTGGTGCTCAGCACGCAGGCTTTCACCGCCCTGCCGTCCACGATAATGGTGCAGGTCCCGCAGGCGCCCTCGCTGCACCCGTCCTTCACCGAGGTCAGGTGCAAATCGTCCCGCAGGTAGCGCAGCAGGGGCTTGTCCACCGTCGCGGTGCGCTGCACCCCGTTGACGGTAAAGGTATACCCTTCGCTCATCTCAAGCCCTCCCTATGGCCCTGGGCGGCGGCGTAAAGATGCCGTAGGCGTCCACGATGACGCCCCGGGGGCACTTTACCGCGCACATGCCGCAGGACACGCATTTCTCCCCGTCGATCACCGGATGCCCGCCCTCCAGGGAGATGGCGTTCACCGGACAATTCTTTTCGCACAGGCGGCAGGAAACGCAGCCGGCCGGGCAGGCGGCCTTGGCCGCCGGGCCCGGAAGATTCGTGGAGCACAGGGGGGCGATGGGCATGTCCTGAGGGACCAGCCCAATCAGGGATTGGGGGCAGGCCCTGACGCACAGGCCGCAGCCCACGCACTTTTCCCCGTCCACCGCCGCCGCGCCCTGAGGCGCTATGGCGATGGCCCCCTTCCTACAGGCCGCCGCGCAGCTGCCCAGGCCCACGCAGCCCGCCCCGCACAGGGGCTGCGGGGCGTCTGGGATTTCCCCGGCCTTCAGGGCCTCCAGGGCTTCCCGGCAGCCGGCGTATTCCCGCCGCCCCTGGGCTATGCGCTGGGCCAGGCCGCCGCCCTGGCAGTATACCAAGGCCACCCGTTTGATTCGTGCCAATGTCATCCGCCCTTTCTCAACCTTTGCGGGCCCCGCCCGCCATAGCCCGGCGCCCCTTCGCGCCCCCAGGCGGCCGGCCCGCAGGCCGGCCGCCTGGGCGGGCCTTCCGGGCCCGGCCCGTCCTCATCCCAGCATATAGCCGTAGCTGTCGTACACGGCGCAGATGGTGCGCCGCACCCGGTCCTCCAGGCCGCAGTTGGGATCGTACACGTCGTACTCCCCTTCCTGCTCCGCCAGGCGCACCCGGGTCTTGCCCCCCGCCAGGCGCAGGAAGCCCTGGTTCTGGCTGTTGTCCATATCCTCCCCGCTCCAGAACAGGGTGAGCTTATCCTTATAGGGCCTGGAATCGTAGGGGCAGAACACGGCGCAGTTGCCGCACTCGTTGCACATGCCGTCCACGTGGATGATCTGGCGCATCTGCAGGCCGGGCACCGCCACCGCCACGTTGGCCCGGTTGGGGCACACGCCGGCGCAGGTCTCGCACACCGTGGCGCAGCCCAGGCAGCGGCTTTCCTGGCAGGTTTGGCAATCGGTGCAGATGTCGCCCCGCTTGCCCAGCATGGCCTGGATGCGGTCGGGGCGGCGGTTGCGGGCCGCGTAGAGGTCCACATCCATCCCGACGATGGCCTGAACCGCCTTGGTGGCGCCTGCGATGGCCTCCACCACGGTGCCCGGGCCCTTCTGCCCGTCGCCGATCACGTAGACGCGGGGCACGCTGCTCTCCAGGGTGTCCGGGTTCACTACCGCCCTGCCCCGGCTGTCCAGGGCCAGGCCGTTGGCCTGGTACAGGGCGCTGTCCACCTTCTCCCCCACGGCGGTAATCACCGCAGTGGCGGGCAGCTTCACCGTCTTTCCGGTATCCACCGGGCTGCGCCGGCCCGAGGCGTCGGGGGCCCCCAGCTCCATCACCGCGCACTCCAGCTCTCCCTCCGCCAGGCCGATGGGGGCCAGCAGCTCCATGAACTGGACGCCGTCCGCCATGGCCAGCTCCAGCTCCTCCTGGTCGGCGGGCATATATCGCTTTGTACGGCGGTAGACCAGGCTCACGTCCTTCACGCCGGGAATGCGCTTGGCCGCCCGGGCGGCGTCCATGGCGGTGTTGCCTCCGCCGATGACGATCACGTGCTCGCCCAGGTTCAGGCTCCGGGGGTCCTTCTTGGCCTGCTCCAGGAACTGAATCACGTTGATGGCCTGGCCGTATTTCATTCCGGCGCTGCCCGGCTTCCAGGCGCCGGTGGCCAGAATCACGTGGGTATAGCCCTGATCAAACAACTCCTGAACGCAGGAAATCTCCTTGCCCAGCTGGAACTCGGCCCCCATGGCCTTGCACAGCTGAACGTCCTTTTGGATGGCTTCATCGCCGATGCGGAAGGCGGGGATCACGTGCTTCACGATGCCCCCCAGCTCCGCCTTGGCCTCGAACACGGTTACCGGCACTCCGGCCCGGCCCAGGAAATAGGCGGCGGACAGGCCCCCGGGGCCGCCGCCCACTACGGCTACCTGCTTGCCGGCTACCGGCGCGCCGGGCTTCAGCTTGGGCAGCAGCTGGGCGAACCCGCCCTGGGCGGCCTTCAGCTTCCAATCGCGTATCTTCACCGATTCCTCGTAATTGCTCCTCATGCACTTGTCCATGCAGCGGTGGGAGCAGATGGTGCCGGTGATGAAGGGCAGGGGGTTGCGCTGGAGGATCACCTGCAGCGCTTCCTCGTACTTGCCGTCGGTGACCAGGCTCAGGTAGGCGGGAATGTCCTGCTCAATGGGACAGCCGCCCCGGCAGGGCGCGGTAAAGCAGTCCATCAGGGGCACCTTTGCCGCCAGCTTCTTGGAGGGAATGGGCTTCACCGGCTTGCGGTAATGGCCGCCGGCGCGGGCCTGCCGGGCGATGCGGGAAATCCCCTCCACGTCCACCCCGGTCCAGGGGCCCTGGCAGCCCATCATCTCCTGGCCGATCTGGGAAAAGCGCTGGTAGCCGCCGGGCTTGAGCACGTTGGTGGCCATGGTGATGGGCCAGATGCCCGCCCGGTACAGCGCCCCCACCGAGAAGATGTCCGCGCCGCCGGAATAGGAGATGCGCAGCTTGCCCTGGAACTGGCGGGACAGCTGCTCCGCCAGAGAGGAGCTCAGGGCGAACAGGGACCTGCCCGACATGTACATCTCCTGGCTGGGCAGTTCCCCTGCCGCCACGTCCACCGGGAAGGTGTTGGTCAGCTTCACCCCGAAGTCCACCCCTCGCTCCTGGGCCAGCTGGATCAACCGGCCCAGCATGGGGATGGCGTCCTCCATCTGCAGGTCCTCCCGGAAGTGATGGTCGTCGAACTGGATGTAGTCGTAGCCCAGGTCGTCCAGGGTCTTGCGGGCGAATTCATAGCCCAGCAGGGTGGGGTTGCACTTGATGTAGGTGTGCAGCCCCTTCTGGGTAATCAGATAGGTGGCGATGCGCTCGATTTCGTCGGGAGGGCAGCCGTGGAGGGTGGATTCGGTGATGGAGCGGGAAACCTGGGGCGAGATGCCCATGACGTAATCCCGGTCCACATGGCACATCCTGTCCAGGTTGGCCAGGGCCCAGTCCACGCATTCCTTCCATATGGGGGTGCTGGAGGCGTCCTTCATGCCCTCGATGAACTTGTCCACCTTTTCGCTCTGGATGCCCTTCAGGTCGTAACCCACGCTCATGTTGAACACGAAGGCCTCCGGATCGCCCAGCTCCAGCTCCTTGGCCATTAGCTTGCAGGCGAACCAGGCCTTTACGTACTCGTCGAATGCCTGGGGCACGTACAGCTCGGTGGACCACTCGCAGTTATAGCATTCGTCCTGGGCGGTGATGCAGGGCTTGTTCACGCACTTGGACAGCTCCTCGCCGTCCATGATCTGCACCGTCTTCAGCTCGAAAAACCGGCTGCCCGCCGCGTAGCTGGCGATGATGTTCTGGGCCAACTGGGTGTTGGGGCCCGCCGCCGGGCCGAAGGGGGACTCCACCTTCTCGTCGAACAAGGGCATGGTCTTTCCGTCGGCGTGGCGGGGCATCTTGCTCACGCCGAACACGCTGCCGCTGGCCCTGTACTCCTCCAGTACCCAGTCCATCAGCTGAGAAAAGGGAATCGGGCGCATGATATCGCTCATAACAATGAACCTCCCTGACGATGAATATCTTGATCGTTGGTATTCCATTCGCACGCCTCGCACACCCGGTACGCCGCACGATACCAAGTCTTTCTCCCTGTCCCATGGGCGCGGCCCGTCTATGCCTCGCCCCACGGGTCCCGCCGCGCCTCACGCGCTGGGCAGGTTCCGCCGGTCCCGCCGCGACGCCTCAGTAGGCGCGGTGGTTCAGCTCTCCCCACAGTTTCTTGGCCTGCTCCATGACCCAGGCGTTGATCCTGTCCTCGTCCAGGTCCACGAACTGCCTGTCCTTGTACACCACCTTGCCGTTGATGATGGTGGTGCGGCAGTTCTTTCCCATCATGCCAAAGAGCATGTGCCCGTCGATGTTGTCCGCGCCGAAGGGGGTGAAGGGCTTGTAGTCCATGACGATGACGTCGGCGGCGGCGCCCTTTTCCAGCACGCCCAGGGGCTTTTTGAAGTAGCGGGCGCAGATCCTGGGGTTGTTGCGCCACAGCATCCCGGTGGCCTCGCACCAGCCCACCGCCGGGTTGCAGGCGTTGTGCCGCTGCATGGGCAGGAGCACCTTCAGGCTCTCCAGCATGTCGTGGGTATAGGCGTCGGTGCCCAGGCCGATCAGGATGCCCTTGGCGTACATCTGAAGCACCGGGGAGCAGCCCACCGCGTTGCCCATGTTGGACTCGGGGTTGTTCACCACCATGGTGCCGGTTTCCTTGATGATGTCCATCTCCGCCGGGGACACGTGGATGCAGTGGCCCAGCATGGTCTTCTCCCCCAGCAGGCCGTTGTACAATAGCCGGTTCACCGGGCGGCAGCCGTAGTTCCTCAGGGCGTCGTACACGTCGTTCATGCCCTCGGCCACGTGGATGTGGAAGCCGGTCATGCCGTCGTTGGCCTTCACCATGGCCTCAAAGGTCTTGTCGGAGATGGTGAACAGGGCGTGGCCGCCGAACATGGCCTTGATCATGTCGTCGTCCTGCTCCTTGCACCACTTGGCGAAATCGGCGTTCTCCTGAATGGCCTGGGCGCACTTGTCCATGCCGTCCCGCTCGGACACCTCGTAACACAGGTTGGCCCGAATGCCCACTTCTCCGCACACATCCTTGATGGCGAACAGGGAGCCGGGGATTTCGCAGAAGGAGGCGTGATGGTCGAAGATGGTGGTGACGCCGTCCCGGATGCAGTCCAGCACCGTGGCGTAGGCGCAGGCCCGGGTGCCGTCCAGGGTCAGGTGGCGGTCGATATACCACCACTGGCCGTCCAGCACCTCGAAAAAGTTGGTGGGGTTAAACCCGTCGATGGCCAGACCCCGGGCCAAGCCGCTGTAGATATGGGTGTGGACGTTGATCAGGCCCGGCATGATCACGCCGCCCTTGGCGTCCACAAACTGGGCGTCGGGGTACTTCTCCTTCATGGCCTGAAAGGGGCCGGTTTCCTTTATCGTATCCCCATCCAGCACCACGGCCCCATCCTCCAGGTAGGGGAAGGTCTCGCTCCGGGTGATCAGTCTGCCATTGCCAACCAGTAACACGCGCAACGCCTCCTACAATATCATGATATAAAAGAACATCCATTCTTCTTTTGAATGGATGCCGTTCGCACTGCTTCTCGCTTACTTTGCTACGGTCCATTCTATCCAGCCCGTGCGCAAAGCACTCCGTTACAGCTTTCAAAGTTTGTTGTTATTATATCATACATCTTCTCCCATTGCAAGCATTTTTTCCTCTGAATTTCAGAATATTTTATCATAAAAATTTCTCCCTATAAAAATCCACGGTAAAGTCTCCCCTTTTCTCCGCCCCGGCCGGAGCCCATTCCCGGGCTTGATTTCCCGGGAATCTCCCTGTATAATCAACGGGAAGGGAGGCGGCGTTATGGCGGTAAGTTACCTGCTCCAGGGCGGTGCGCTCCGGGCCCAGCCCATGGAGGCGTTCTTGGGGCGGCTTCTGGACCAGGCCCCGGTGATCGCCCTGGTGGGGGCGGGGGGCAAGACCACCCTGATGTACGCCCTGGCCGAGAGGAGCCGGGCCCTGGGCCGCTCCACCCTGGCCACCACCACCACCCACATTTTTCGGCCCCAGGGTCCGGAAAACTGCCGGGATTTGGTCCAGTGCCAAGCCCGCTGGCGTCAGGGCGAATACGCGGTATGGGGGACGGAGGGGCCTGCGGGCAAGCTCGGCGCCCTGTCCCCGGAGGACTTTTCGACGGCCCTCGCCGCTGCGGACCAGGTGCTGGTGGAGGCGGACGGGGCCCGCCGGATGGCCTGCAAGGCCCCGGCGGGCCACGAGCCCCAGATCCCCGCCCAGGCCGGGCTGGTGGTGGCCGTGGCGGGGCTCACCGCGTTGGGGCGCTCCGTGGCGGAGGGCTGCTTTCGCCCCGAATGGGTATGCGCCCTGCTGGGCTGTTCCATGGACCACATCCTGACCCCCGCCGGTCTGGCCCGTCTTCTGGCCTCGGAGGCGGGGGGGCGCAAGGGGGTGGGGGGCAGGGCCTATTGGGCGGTGCTCAACCAATGCGACGGCCCCCGGCAGATGGACCAGGGCCTGGAAGTCCTGGAGGCGCTGGCCCACCAGGGCGTTCAGGGGGCGCTGACCTGTTTTTTGCGAGAGGGGGAGGAACGGTCATGAAGGACAAAGCGTTGATTGTGGTGCGGGGCGCAGGCGATCTGGCTACGGGCGTCATCCACCGGCTGTGGCGGGCGGGCTATCCGGTGCTGGCCCTGGAGGCCCTGCGCCCGGCGGCCATCCGGCGCAAGGTGGCCCTGTGCGAGGCGGTGTACCAGGGCAGCGCCCAGGTGGAGGACCTGAAGGGGCTGCTCATCCAGCGCCCGGATCAGCTTTCCCAGGCGCTGGACCAGGGCGCGGTACCCCTGCTGGTGGACCCGGCGGGGGACTGCATTGCCGCCCTGAACCCCGCCTGCGTGGTGGACGCCATCCTGGCCAAAAAAAACCTGGGCACCCACCGGGGCATGGCCGGGCTGACCATCGCCCTAGGCCCCGGCTTCCAGGCGGGGGTAGACGTGGACTACGTGGTGGAGACCAACCGGGGCCACGATCTGGGCCGGATTATCGCCCAGGGTTTCGCCCAGCCCAACACCGGCACCCCCGGCGTCATCGCCGGATACGGGGCCCAGCGGGTGATCCATGCCCCCGCCGCCGGGGCCTTCCGGGCCCTGTGCGCCATCGGCGACCTGGTCCAGGAGGGCCAGCCCATCGCCCAGATTTACGGGGAGCAGGGCCCAACGCCGGTCCCCGCCTCCCTGTCCGGCCTCATTCGGGGCATCATCCGGGACGGCTATCCGGTCTTTCAGGGCATGAAGATCGCCGACATCGATCCCCGCCGGGAGCAATACGCCAACTGCTTCACCATCTCCGACAAGGCCCGGTGCATCTCCGGCAGCGTGCTGGAGTTGGTGTGCCGCCACTTGTGAGGGCAGAAAGGAGCGCCACCCCGTGAAACAGCTCTTTCAGACCATGCTGCGGGCCATGGACGCAGGGGAAAACCTGGTGCTGGCCTCGGTGGTTCGCACCGCCGGTTCCACACCCCGAGGGCCCGGCGCCCACATGCTGTGGAGCGCCTCCGGCCCCCTGTGGGGCACCGTGGGCGGCGGGCCCGGCGAAGCTCAGGCCATGGCCCTGTGCCGCCAGGTCCTTCAGGCCCGCACCGGCCTCACCCAGCGCTTCCTCCTGGGCGTTTCCGACGGCTCTCCCCAGCCCCCCGCCCAGACCCTTGGCGGCTTCCCCCAGCCTTGTCCGCCTCCATCGGAAACCCTTGGCAGGTCTTCTCCGTCTTGTCAGCCCTCCGCCCAGGCCCTTGGCGGCTCCCCCCAGCCTTGTCCGCCTCCATTGGAAACCCTTAGCGGGCCTTCTCCGTCTCATCAGCCCTCCGCCCAGGCCCTCGGCGGGCCCTCTCAGCCTCATCAGCCCTCCGCCCAGACCGGCGGCTCTCAGGACGATAGCCGGGGGCAGGATGTAGGGGCGGTGTGCGGCGGGGAGATGTGGGTGCGCTTTCAGTACATCGCTTGCCAGGACGCCGCCATTGGGGAGGCGGCGGCGCGGGCTGTGGCGCGCCTGGAGCAAAGGCTGCCCTGCTGGCTGCTGCTGGGCCCCTTGGAGGGTGGCGGCCTGTGGATATGGGACGGGCAGACCCCGCCCCCCGGCGTTCCGGCGGCGGACCTGGCCAATCTGCCCCCTCGTCCCGGCCTGATCCGCGCCGGGGGCGGGCTCTATCTGGCTCAGTCCTTGCTGCCCAGGGGGCAGGTCTATATCTTCGGCGGCGGTCATGTGGCCCAGGCCCTGGTTCCGGTATTGACCGGCGTGGATTTTCGCTGCACGGTGATCGAGGACCGGCCACAGTTCGCTTCCCCCAGCCTGTTTCCCGCCGCCGAAGAAGTGCGGCTGCTGCCCCTGGACCGGTGGCTGGACCGGATCGCCGTGACCCCGTGGGATTATCTGTGCGTCATGACCCCCGGCCACGAGCGGGATATGGACTGCCTGGTTCAAGCCCTGCGCACCCCCGCCCGCTACATCGGCATGATGGGCAGCCGCCGCAAGGTGGCCTTCATGCAGGCCTCTCTGGCCCAGCGGGGCTTTGCCCCGGCGGATATCGCCCGCATCCACACCCCCATCGGCTTGCCCATTCAGGCCGAAACCCCCGCGGAAATCGCCATCAGCATCGCGGCCCAGCTCATCCAGGTCCGCGCCCAGGACTGATCCGCCCGCCGCAATCCGCACTGACGGCGGCCATCCGCCTCGCGGCAGCATCCCCCTCCCCAGCGTCCATCCCTTCCCCCGGCGGCCGCCCCTTCCTCCGGCGGCCACCCGCATCGCATTGCGGCGGTTTCCGGCGACATTTTCCGCCAATGCCTGCGAGTTCCTGTAGGCAGCCATATTCCCCGGCGGCGATAAGGAGGTGTTTCCGGCGTGAATCCGTTGCGCCCAGGGCAAGGCCTTCCCCCCCAAGCCATTGCCCGGTTTTTTGCCCTCAGCCAAAGGCGGCACTTGTTCCTCGTCGGGGGCTGCGGGGATCAGCTTTCCCTGATGCAGGCCCTCCTGCCCCTGCTGGGGGAGGGGCCTTGGGCTGTCTCCAAGGCGGAGGAGGGGCCGCTCGATGAAAATGGGGCGGACTTCCCGGAGGCTCCCGCCGCCTTGGCCGCCCTGCTGGAGGCAAAGCGGGTGCTGGCGGTGCTGCCGCGCAGCGCTCGGCCCGGTTGGACGGCGCTGCTGGCCCGGGAGGACGTGTGCGCTCTGGATTTGGACGCCCCCTATCCCCTTTTGGGCTGCGTAGTGATGGCTTCGGGACTGGGGCAGCGCTTTGGCGGCAACAAGCTGATGGCGCCTTTGGGGGATAAGCCCCTGCTGGCCTGGGTGCTGGAGGCCACTCAGGGCGTATTTGCACGGCGGGTGGTGGTGACCCGCAGTCCCCAGACCGCCGCCTTCTGCCGGGCGTGGGGGGCGGAGGTGCTCCTGCACGCCCTGCCCGCCCGCAGCGACACCGTGGCTCTGGGCCTTCGCGCCCTGGGTTCCGGCCTGGCCGGGTGTGCCTTTTGCCAGGGCGATCAGCCCTTGGTGTCCCGGCAGAGCCTGTTCACCTTGGCCCTGGCGGCCCAGCGCTGGCCCCTTCACATCCTTCGCCTGGCCTGGGCGGGGCAGGGAGGCGCTCCCGTGCTCTTTCCAGCCCCCCTGTTGGGGGAGCTGGCCGCTCTGCCCCCCGGCAGCGGCGGCGGCCATGTGATTCGGACCCACCCACATCAGGTGCGCTTGGTCCCCGCCCAGGCCCCTCAAGAACTATGGGACGTGGACAGTCAAGAGGACTTGGCCCGCTTTCTGCCCTTCCTCCCCAAGGACTTTGCATAGGCAGCTCTATACGCCCTGGGAAAACCATTCAGCCGCCCTGGGTTCATGCAAAGCTAACTTAGACCCCCTCAAGGCCGTTCGTTCCCAGATTCACCCTCGCTTGACTGGCCGCATGTCCACTCCCACTTGGCCGCCTCCGGTTCACCACAAGGCCGTTCGTCCTCAGATTCATCCACGCTTGACTGGCTGCATGTCCACTCCCACTTGGCCGTCTCCGGTTCACCACAAGGCTGTTCGTCCTCAGATTCATCCACGCTTGACTGGCCGTAGGTTCACTCCCGGTTGGCTGGTCTCTCCGGGGACCGGGGGGAGCTCCGCTACCCCCGGTCCCCCCACCCCGCCGTGGCCGGGCCGGGCTTCCGCCCGGCCC
>DVHZ01000156.1 GCA_018711685.1 Candidatus Excrementavichristensenella intestinipullorum
CGCCCCCCCTCGGCCCCACCGGCAAGAGAACCGGGGCCAACGCGCTGGCGCGTTGGCCCCGGTTCTCTTAACGTCTCGGGGACATCAGTCGATGGTCATAGCGCCGGCGACCTTCAGCGCTTCCTCCTTCAGGGCTTCCGCGCTGGCCAGCCCTTCTTCCGTATCGGCCTGGCTGCTGGCTTCCACGATGATGCAGGAGTCATGGCCCGCCTTCAGGCACAGGGCGTATACCCGCTGGCAGAGGGCAGTCTCTCCGGCGGCAGTCTCCCCGGCAGCGGTTTCTTCCCCGGCAGCGGCAGTCTCCCCGGCGGCGGTCTCCTCAGCGGCGGTTTCCTCGGTAGCGGTTTCCTCGGCGGCGGTTTCCTCGGTAGCGGTCTCCTCGGTAGCGGTCTCCTCGGTAGCGGTTTCCTCGGTAGCCGTTTCCTCTACGGCGGGGATATACTCATAGGAGAAGCCCTGGGCGGCTACGCCGTTGGCTTCCAGGTCTTCCAAATCGCTGACCGTCAGGTCGCCGTAGTACAGCAGCAGGTTATTGTGGAAGGACTGGGCATACTGGGTGTAAGAGGCGGCCAGGGATGCCACGGAGATGTTGTCCAGGGAGCTGGCCTCATCGGTGGGCGTGTAGGTATAGGAAAGGAGATTGGCGTCGCTGCTATAGGCGGAGCTCTCCAGGGTATACCCATCGACCTCGCCCAATTCGCCCAGGCGGAAGTAGCGGGCATTGGGGGACTCGGTGTTTACCACCAGCCAGTTGTCGCCCTGGGTGACCACGACGCCGTCCTCCACGGGCAGGTGGCCGTCGTAGGCCCGGCGCAGGACGAAGAACAGCACGACGGCCAAAATCACCACGCCCACGATGACGCAGATCTTGATGAATTTTTCCTTGGGCATGGTGATGAACTTGTTTTCATGCTTCACATGAGCCTGTTGCCTGTTGGGGACCGACTTCTTCTTTGCCACGGTAAAGATGCCTCTCTTTCCTACGCCCCAGGGGGGCAATCGATGATACCCCCTATTATACCCAAATCGCCGCCGGGGGTCAACGATAAATATCCCCAAAAACCCAGCGGACGCAACCCGAAATTCAAGGAAGAGAAAGGGCAGCGGCAGGCGGACGCCCTTGACTTTCCCGTAGACAATGGCGTATAATGGGGCATCAACGGGCTTTCAGCGGGAGGAAGGAGCATGGATCCAAGGCGCAAGAGTCCGCCTTCGTTCAAGCGCAAGGGGACGGCCATCGGATTTTTTGTGGTGGCGCTGGCCATTTTGGTGGTAGGGGTGTATCTGGGCATCGGCATGCTCACCCGGTACGACTACGAGGACGTGCTGCCGGAAGACGCGGAGCTGCGGGCCAAGTTTGCGGTGGACAGCTATCTGCCGGCCACGCCCCAGCCCACCCCGGTGCCTGAGGCCACCCCGGTGCCCCTGCCCACCCCCATGCCCACGCCCCAGGCCACGCCCCTGCCCCTGCAGCTGTATTCCCTGCAAAACACCCGCATGGTGATGCCCCAGGACGCCACGGCGGCAGGGGAGGGGGAGATCACCAGCCTGAAGGTATCGGCGGGGGACGACAACCGGTCGGTGGTGGTGCAGGGCTGGGCCTTTCTGGAGGGGTGCGACGCGGAGAAATCCACCATCTACCTGGTGGTGTCCACGGAATCGGGCACCATCAACCGGTTTTATCAGGTGAGCGTGCAGCCGGGCTCCTCGGGGGTGACCCACGACCCCAGCAAGGGGCAGAACCTGGAGCGGGCCGATTTCCGGGCGGCGTTTAAGGTAGGCACCTACGAGGAAGGGGTGTACAAGCTGGGGCTGCTGGTGAGCAACCAGCAGGGCAAGGGCAAGGCGCTGCAGGGATATTTTTCCATGGGCGGCCAATACCAGTTTTATGTGAAGAGCAACGCGGTGGCCAGCGTGGGGTGAGGGCCCGGCCCTCTGCCCCAGGAACGGCACACCCGGTTTGAAAGGAGCGATATCCCATGGTCACAGCCAAGAACGAACAGGTCCTCACCCTGCGGGAGCACATGCGGGGCGGCGCGGGTACGGCCCAGCTTACCGCCTTGCTGAGCCAACTGCCCGAAAACGCCCGGCTGTTCTCCACCATCCGCCTGGCCCCCGGCGCCTCCATCGGCTACCACGTCCACGAGAAGGAAACCGAGCTGTTCTATTTTGTCCAGGGCAGCGGCCAGGTGGACGACAACGGGCAGACGGTGCGGGTGAGCGCGGGGGACGCCATGGCCACCTTCAACGGCCAGGGCCACAGCGTGGTCAACGACGGCCAGGAGGACCTGGTGCTGGTGGCCGCCATCATCAAGGACCCGGCCTGAGCCGTTTTTTGAGGACAGAGAGATAAGGAGGAAAACGCCGCGAAGCTTCGCGGCGTTTGTCAAATGCAGGCGATGTTTAACGCGGAGCGGTTAAAGGACCCGGGCTATTATCAGGAGAACCGGGAGCGCGCCCATTCGGACCACCAGGCCTATCCCAGCGCCCAGACCTATGAGGCGGGGGAGAACCCCCTGCGCATGCCGCTAAACGGGCTGTGGAAGTTCCACTACGCCCGCAACCAGGGCCAGGTGGTGCCCGGCTTTCAGAATGAGGACTACGATTGCAGCGGCTGGGCGGACATCCCGGTGCCGGCCCACATCCAGCTGGAGGGATACGGCGCGCCCCAGTACACCAACGTGCAGTACCCCTGGGACGGGGTGGAGGCGGTGGCGCCGGGTAAGGAGATCCCCCGGCGGTTCAACCCGGTGGGCAGCTATATCAAGGATTTTTTTCTGCCTCCGGAGATGGAGGGCAAGCGGGTGTTCGTCAGCTTTCAGGGGGCGGAGAGCTGCCTGGCGGTGTGGCTCAACGGCCAATACGTGGGCTTCGCCTCGGACAGCTTCGACCCCAGCGAGTTCGAGCTGACGCCCTATCTGAAGGCGGAGCGCAACAGGCTGGCCTG
This sequence comes from Candidatus Excrementavichristensenella intestinipullorum, assembly GCA_018711685.1. Classification (GTDB taxonomy): domain Bacteria; phylum Bacillota; class Clostridia; order Christensenellales; family Aristaeellaceae; genus Excrementavichristensenella; species Excrementavichristensenella intestinipullorum. The sequence goes on from DVHZ01000156.1 coordinate 2,948, forward strand.
CCAGGTGTACCGGTACTGCGCGGGCAGTTGGATGGAGGACCAGGACTTCATGGGCTTCAGCGGCCTGTTCCGGGAGGTGTACCTGTACGCCAAGCCCCAGGTCCACCTGCGGGACCTGTGGGTCCGGGCGCTGGTGGACGAGTCCCTCCGGAAAGGGCTGCTGGACGTGGAGCTGGAGGTGGAGGGGCCCGGCGACAGCCGGGCGGAGCTGACGCTGGGCTATCAGGGAGCGGCCAAGGGGACCTGGGTCCTGGAAGGGGCGGGACGCCTGAAAGCCCAAATTCCAGTGGAATCCCCCACCCTGTGGAGCAGCGATACGCCCAACCTGTATACCCTGGACGTGGTTTTGTCCCATGCCGGCGGGGAGCCCAGGGAGTTCACCCGGCAGCAGGTGGGCTTTCGCCGGATCGAGATCAAGGATAGCATTCTGCGGATCAACGGCCGGCGGCTGGTATTCAAGGGCGTGAACCGGCAGGACTACTGCGGGGAGACAGGCCGGGCGGTTCCCCTGGATAAACTGCGCCGGGACCTGCTGGCCATGAAGAGATGCAACATCAACGCCCTGCGCACCAGCCATTACCCCAATCAGGACGCCCTGTACGCCCTGTGCGACCAGCTGGGCCTGTACGTCATCGACGAGAACAACATGGAGAGCCACGGGACGTGGGACGGCATCGAGAGGGGCCGTCGGGAAGCGGAGCAGGCCCTGCCCGGCGACCGGGAGGAATGGCAGGGGATGCTGCTGGACCGGGTGGAATCCATGTTCCACCGGCATAAGAACCATCCCTGCGTGGTGATGTGGAGCTGCGGCAACGAGTCCTACGGCGGGCAGGTGATCCAGGCCATGAGCAGGCGGCTGCGGGAACTGGACCCCACCCGGCCGGTCCACTACGAAGGGGTGTTCCACGACCGGCGCTATGGCGATACCAGCGACGTGGAAAGCCAGATGTATACCCCCCTGCAGCAGGTGCGGGACTATCTGGCCGTCCACCGGGACAAGCCCTTCATCCTGTGCGAGTACGCCCACGCCATGGGCAATTCCTGCGGCGCCATGCACGAGTATACCCAGTACGCCTACCAGGAGCCCCTGTTCCAGGGCGGCTTTTTGTGGGACTACATCGACCAGAGCCTGCGGGTGAAAAACCGGTACGGCGCCGTGCGGTACGCCTACGGCGGCGATATGGACGACCGGCCCACGGATTATAACTTCTGCGGCGACGGCATCGCCTACGGGGACGGCACGCCCAGCCCCAAGATGCAGGAGGTCAAATACAACTATCAGGATATCCAGGCCCAGGTGGAGCCCGGCAAGGCGACGGTGTTCAACCGCAGCCTGTTCCTCAACACCGGCGTCTATGAATGCGTGGCCATCCTGTGCCGGAACGGAGAGGAGATGGACCGCAGCCCCATCCAGGTGAGCATACCGCCCCTGGAGCAAGGCCAGGTAGACTTGCCCTTCCCGGCCCAAACCCGGGCGGGGGAGTACTGCGTCACCCTGTCCTTCCGGCTGAAGGAGGATAAGCCCTGGGCGCCCCGGGGCTACGAAGTGGCCTTTGCCCAGGGGGTCTATCGCGTAGCGCCTGCCCAGAGGGCCCGGATTGTCCCGGCGCCGCCCCTGGAGGTAATCCGGGGGGATTACAACCTGGGGGTGCGGGGGGAGCACTTCAGCGCTCTGTTCAGTTATCAAGGCGGAGGCATGACCTCCTACCGCTATGGCGGCGTGGAGATGCTCAAGGGCATTCCCATGCCCAACTTCTGGCGCGCCCCCACGGACAACGACCGGGGCAGCGCCATGCCGGCCCGATACGGCCAATGGAAGCTGGCCTCGCTGTACGCAAAAGCCGCGCCGGAGCGGCCGGAAGTGACGGAGGAAGCGGGCGGAGTCAAGGTGCGTTTTTGTTATCTGCTGCCCACCGCGCCTGCGGCTCAATGTTTTTTGACGTACAGGGTCTGCCCCCAGGGCCGGGTAGAGGTGACGCTGGCGTATGAACCGGCGCAGGGGTTGGGGGATATGCCCGAGTTCGGGGTGATGCTGCGCCTGGACGCCGATTACGACAGTGTGCGTTACTACGGCTTAGGGCCGGAGGAAAACTACGCCGACCGGTGCCAGGGCGCCAGGCTGGGGATTTTTGCGTACAAGGCAGGGGAGAACGTATCTGGCTACCTGCGTCCCCAAGAGTGCGGTGGGCGCACGGGGGTACGCTGGGCGGAGGTCATGGATTACCGGGGCCGGGGGCTGCGCTTTGCAGGGGACTCCATGACCTTTTCGGCATTGCCCTACACGCCGCATCAGTTGGAGGAGGCGCTGCACCAAGACGAGCTGCCGCCCATTCACTACACCATTATCCGGGCGGCCCTCGCGCAGATGGGGGTAGGGGGCGACGACAGCTGGGGCGCCCGCACGCATCCGGAGTACCTGTTACCGGCGGATAAGCCGCTGGGCTTCACCTTCAGCTTTCAAGGGATATAGGGCGGGAGCGAAGGGCGCGCCAACGGGGAAGGCGGTTCCAAGGGGGCATCCCCTTGGCGGGGGTCCAGGGGCAGCGCCCCCGGCGCCGAGTCAGCCACCCTACCCGGCGCGTCATAGAGCCCCACCACATCCCCGCAACGGCCTGAAACAGCGCAGCGGCTACCGCCGCCGCACCGTTTCAGGCCGTTGCCCCACCTACGCGCCAGCGAGGATGGCGGTTCCAAGGGGGGCCATCCCCCCTTGGCGGGGGTCCAGGGGCGAGGAGTCCCTGGCGGGGGTCCGGGGGC
>DVHZ01000157.1 GCA_018711685.1 Candidatus Excrementavichristensenella intestinipullorum
GACCCCCGCAGCGCCGCCGTCCCTACCTGCCCCTCGCCGCCCAAGCATCTGTTTCGGTGTATTGTGAGGCAATAGATGGTGTTTATGTAGCTGCCTCGTTACATCGTGCGCATTTTGTGTTATAATCCCCCTGAAAGGAGATGAGCTCATGGACGCGACCAACCTAAACGTCCGCGTGGACAAAGAGGTCAAAGCCCATGCCGAAGCCATTGCCTCCGCCCTGGGCATGAATTTGTCCACCGCCGTCAACATCTTCCTGCGCCGCATGATTGCCTGCGAAGGAATGCCCTTTGAGGTCCGCTTGACGCCCAACGCCCAGTCGCGCCAGGCCATGGACGATGCCCTCAATCACCGCAACCTGATTGGGCCGTTCTCCGATACCGCCTCCCTCATGGAGGCCCTGCATGACGATGATGCTTGAGCTTTAGAGCGGCCTGTTCTACATTCCAGACCTCTGGCGTTGGTTTTTTAAGCCCCCCGGCTATAAGGCCAGGGGGCTTGCGTTGCTATGGAGTCGTGGGTGGCTCCTCCTCTTTGATGTACTCGATCAGGTCCCCAGGCTGGCACTTCAGAATGTCGCACAGCTTCCCCAGCGTCTCCGTGGTAACCGGCCTGTCGTGCCGGATTCTGTGCAGCGTCTGCGCGTCAATCCCCTCGTTGGCTAGACGGTAATAGGATATGCCCTGCTCTGCCATATACCGCCGCATCGGGCCAAAGCTAATCGGCACTCCATCACCCCATTTGATACTATTATATGGGGCTTGCCTTTTTTTATTATAGTGATTAAAATCACTATATAAGGAGGTGGAGTACCATGACGGTTACCTTTTGTGGCCACAGGCAGATGGAGCACGGCGCGGAAGTCACAGCTTGGCTCCGAAACGTGGTGGAGGACTTGATCCGCGAAGGGGCGGTTACCTTTTATCTGGGCGGCATGGGCGCTTTCGACCGCCTGGCAGCCTCGGTGGTGCGGGAGAGCAAGGCGCGCCATCCCCACATTCAGTTGGTCCTGGTGCTGGCCTATTTGAACGGGGGGCGGGACTGCGCCGGATATGACTACTCCTTATACCCGTCCCTGGAATCGGTGCCCCGCCGGTACGCCATCGTTCACCGCAACCGGTGGATGGTGGAGGCCGCCCATGTGGTGGTAGGCTATGTGCTTCACAGCTGGGGCGGGGCCGCCGCCACCCTGAGCTGGGCCAGGCAAAAGAAAAAGCGCATCATCTCCTTTGTGGAGCGCCCCGCCCCGTCAAGGGACGAAAGTCCCGCCTGACGGGAACGCGGGGGGCCCGGGGGGCGGAGCCCCCCGGCCCCCTTAGGCCCCGCTGCCGGAGGCGGCGGGGCCCTTTAGCGCCAGCGGTCCAGGGGATCGAAGGGACGGGCTTGGGGCCGGGCCGGAGCCCGGGGGCTGATGGGCCGCTCCATGAGCACATACCGCCCCTCGTCGTAGGCGTGGTCCTCGCCGTTTGTGTCCACGTCCTCCACGTGGCGCTGGTCGTATACCAAATTGGGAAAGGTTCGGATAAACTGCTTGCAGGTGTTAAACACGTACAGCATGGGCAGGCCCTTTTCGTCGAAGGCCAGCCGGTAGTGGTACTGCATCTTGCCCGCCAGGCGGGTGTTGTCCGCCTTGTCCCAATACACCTGGCACCGGGCCATGATGTCGGCGATGGAGTCGCCCCCGTCCCGCTGGGTGATGGCCGGGTCCGCGATACCGGCGATGTGCCGCCCGCGCAGGTTCGGGTCATCCTGCTCTATGCGCCGGATTTCCCGGGCCACCTCCGCCACTTCCATTCGTGCGCCCTGGTTGGGCGTTCCGTTCCAGCCGTAGTATTCGGCGATCCGGTACAGCCGCCCGTCCTCGTCCGCCGCCCACCAGCCCACGCTGAAGGGCCGGGCGTAGCCCCAGTCGAAGCCCCGCAGCACCCGCCAGTGTTTGGGAATCATAAAGGGGTCTATCACGTGGGTATATTGCCTGTCCTGATAATGGGCCGGGTCGTTTTTCCATTCGGTGAACACCTGCCCCGAAAAGCTGTCCCAGCTTCCGTATAGCTGGGCGTCCCGCTCCGCCTGGGGCAGCATGGACAGGTTGGCCAGATAGGCCGGGTCGTTGTCCAGCAGCCGCCGGTTGTCAAATACGGTGGCCGGAACAAAAATCCGGCTTCGCGCCTGGGTTTTGATGCCGCCCTGGGGCAATATGATTTGCGTCATCTCCGTTACCGGCGTCATGGGCGGCGCGCAGGTGATAAACCGCTCCTTCACCCAGCCGTGGCCCACCCCGCCCGGATTGGTGGTCCCCCGCATCCCCACAAAGGTGCCGGGCCCGCCGGGCCGGTTGCGGCTGAACATGAAGGAATATTCCTCCCAGGTAAAGTGGGTCAGCTCGTCGAAGATGATCAGGTCGTATTGCTTGCCCCGATAATTCTCCCGGTCCCCCGGGGTATGCATGCTTCCAAATTCAACGATTGCGCCGGACGGGAATGTCCAGCGGTGTTCGCTTCCGTTGTATCTGGCCCTGGGCATTGCCGCCCTGTAATAAATTCGGGTCTTGTCGATGAGCTCCCGCACCTGGGGATAGGTCTTGCGCAGGATCAGCGCCCGGAAGTGGGGAATGTGTATCCAGTAAAGGGGCAGCATCACCGCCGCGTCGCTCTTGCCGCCCCCCGCCGCGCCGCCGTACAGCACCTCGTACTCCCGCCGCCTGAGAAATTCCGCCTGCCGGGGCTGGGGGCTCCAGATCACCCGCTCCCCCTCACCCATGGCGTCCTTCCTCTTCCCCGGGCAGGGGCAGTTGAATCACGCCCCCCGTCTCCCCTTCCCGGCACCCGCCCAACCGCGCCATCTCCTGCTCGCTCAGCAGGCCGTGCAGGTCCCGCATCACCACCGTCATGCTCCGTATGGCGCTCACCGCGTCCTTCAGCGCCCGGGTGTCCACCTTGTCCAGTATCCGCTCCTCCACCCCGTATTCCCCGTCCCGGCCGTAGCGCACCAGGTGCCGGTGAAACTGCTGCTCGTCCGCCAGCATTTCCCCGATCCGCTGGGCCGCCAGGTCCGCCGCTTGGCGAAGCCCCTCCAGCTTGTCCCGGGTGCGCCGGGCCCGCCGGGCCCGGGCCCAGCCCTCCGCCGCGGCCCGCTTGCGCAGCGCGTCATAGGGCGTTTCCCGCAGCCGCGCCAGCTCCCGGTAGCTCATGGTCCCCTCCACGTATTCCTGCTTCAGCGCCCCCCAATCCTCCACCTGCATCCCCTCCTTGTCCCCTCAGCCTACCATAAACGCCGCTCCCCCGGCCACGGGCCCCGCTCCTTTCCCCCTCCCCGCCGGGGCCTGGCCGGGGGGTGGGGGGCCGGGGGGCG
>DVHZ01000158.1 GCA_018711685.1 Candidatus Excrementavichristensenella intestinipullorum
ACCCCCGCCAAGGGGGGATGGCCCCCCTTGGAACCGCCATCCTCGCTGGCGCGTAGGTGAGGCAACGGCTACTAGCGGCGCGGCGGCGAATGCCGCTGCGTCGTTTCAGGCAGTTGTGGGGATGCGGTGGGACGCAAAAATTTGCCGGGTGGGATGGATGACTCGGCGCCGGGGGCGCTGCCCCCGGGCCCCCGCCAGGGACTCCTCGCCCCTGGACTCCCGCCAAGGGGGGATGGCCCCCTTGGAACCGCCATTCTCGCTGGCGCGTAGGTGAAGCAACGGCCACTAGCGGCGCGGCGGCGGTAGCCGCTGCGCCGTTTCAGGCTGTTGGGATGCGGTGGGGGACAGGCTAGTTTTTGCGCCAGATGGAGGGAGCAAAGAGCATCAGAATGGGGTAAATCTCTAGCCGGCCAACCAACATACATATGGACAAAACCCATTTGCTCAGGATCGAAAAACCGGCGAAATTGCCCGTGGGGCCAACCGCGCCCAGGCCGGGGCCTATGTTGGATACCGCGGAAAGGACCGCTGTCAGATTGGTTTCAAAACTGAAATTATCGACCGACACGATTAGCATCGCTACCAGGATAATCAGCAGATAACCAAAAAAGAATACCAGTACCCGGGAAATGGTGACCTCATCCACCGGCCGGCCATCTATCTTGATGGTGGCTACGCTGCGGGGACGAATTGCTTGCTTGACCTGCCGGGCCATCGCCTTGAATAACAGCGCCAGACGTACCATCTTGATGCCGCCGCCGGTGGAGCCCGCGCAGGCCCCCAGCAGCATCAGCACCACCAGAATGGTGCGGCTGAGCTGCGGCCATAGGTCGAAATTGGCCGTGGAATAGCCCGTGGTGGTGATGATGGAGCTGACCTGAAAGTAGCTCTGGCGCAGGGCCTCCCACCAATTGCCTACGCTGGGCAGAATGTTGATGGCGATCAGCACGACGCTGCCCGCTACGATGCCCAGATAGAGCCGCAGCTCCTCGTTTTTCAGCACCATGCGCCATTGCTTGTTCAGCAGCAGGTAGTACATGGTAAAGTTTACGCCGAAAAGCAGCATGAAAGTCGCGGTCACCGCGTCTACAGCCGGGCTTTGGAAGTGCCCGACGCTGGCGTTATAATTGGAAAAACCGCCGGTGCCCGCGCTGCCGAACATGTGGATCAGGGAATCGTACCAGTCCAGCCCGCACGGCAGCAGCGCCGCAAAGTGTATGATGGACAGGGCCAGGTACAATTCGTACAGGATTTTGGAGCTCTTCCCAATGTGGGGCACCAGTTTGCCCGGCGCCGGGCCGGTGGATTCCGCCTTGAGCAGGTGCTGGGAGCGGGCGCCCATGTGGGGGATCAGTGCCAAGGACAGAACCAGTACGCCCATGCCCCCCACCCAATGGGTAAAGCTGCGCCAGAACAATAGGCCCCGGGGTAGCGCCTCCACGTCCTTGAGAATGGTGGCGCCGGTGGTGGTAAAGCCGGACACGGTTTCAAAGAAGCAGTCGGTATAGACCGGTATGCTGCCGTGAAAATAAAAGGGCAGCGCTCCGAACATGGACATGAACACCCAAATCAGCGCCACCGCGGCAAAGCCTTCTCGGGCTCGCAGGTTGTCGTTGTGAGGCCTAACCAGCATGGCCAGTGCGCCCCCTACGGCGCTCACCAGCATGGCCGCCAGCAATAGCGCCAGCCAATCCCCGCCATCGTAGTACAGGGACACCAGCAGCGAGGGCAACATCAGCGCCCCTTCTACCGCCAACGCTTTGCCCAGCAGGTTCACCACCAAGCGAATATTCATGAAGTTCCCTGCCTTTAAGTAATGTAAGGAGGAAATGGGGGCTTCCCTACTTGAGCGCGTCTTCCAGGCCCATGATCTTGCTGGTCTGAGCCATCAAAATCACCGTGTCTCCCGCCTCGATATGGTCCGAGCCGAAGGGGATGATGACCGTTTTATCCCGCACCAGCACCGCTACCAGCACGCCCTTTTCGATGTGCAGCCGGCTCAGGGGAATGCCCAGGTAGGGTGCGCCCTCCAGCGCAGTGAACTCCAGCGCTTCCACCTGGCCCCCCACCACCCGGTGGATCTTCTCCACCACCGAGCCGCGCGTATGGGCCCGGGCCCGGACCTGGCGCAGGATGGTATTGGCCGTGGTGCGCTTGGGGCTGATGACGCTATCGATACCCATGCCTTCCAGCAAATCAAAATAGCCCATCCGGTTCACCTTTACGATGACCTTCTGGGCGCCGGAGCGCACGCCGAATAGCCCCGCCATCAGATTTTCCTCGTCCCGGTCGGTCAGGCACACCATGGCGTCCATATCCGCCAGGTTTTCCGTGACCAGCAGGTCCTGATCGGTACCGTCGCCGCAAATCACGGTGACGTCCTCCAGCACTTCCGACAGGTACCGGCACTTGTCGGGGTTGATCTCGATGATGCGCAGGTCTACCCCCATCCCCGCGATGATCTTGGCCAGATAATAGGAAATGCGCCCGCCCCCGATCAGCACCGCCGAACGCACCCGCTGGGTGTTCCGGCCCAGCTTGCGGAAAAATTGGGTGATGCTCATCAGGTCCCCCGCTACATGGAGCCGGTCGCCCACGTTGATGACGAAGTCGCCGCCCGGAATGATGGCCGCGCCGTCCCGCTCACAGGCGCAGTACAGCACCTTGCTGAACCGCCCCGACAGCGATTTCAGCGGCACGCCGGCGATTCCGTCCTTCTCTTCCACCCGGAATTCTACCATCTCCACCCGGCCATGGGCAAAAGTTTCGATGTTGGCGGCGAAGGGGTAGCGGAACAACCGGGAAATTTCGTAGGCCGCGCCCCGCTCCGGATTGATGACCATATCCACGCCCATACCGTCCTGAAGAAGCGACAAGCTGTCGGTATATTCGGGGCTACGGATGCGGGCAATGGTGTATTTGGTTCCCAAGCGCTTGGCCATGAGAGAACAGATCATGTTGGTTTCGTCGCTGGCCATGACGCTAATCAGGATATCCGCTTTATCCGCGCCGGCCTCCAGCAGCGTGCGCACGCTGGCGCCGTTGCCCTGGACGCATAGCACGTCCAAGGCGTCCCCCGCCCGTTCCAGGGCTTCGGAATCCCTGTCGATGATGGTGATATCGTGCCCCTCTGCGGTCAAATCTTCCGCCAGGGTATATCCCACCTTACCGTCCCCCACGATAAGAATATTCATATGCCCCTGCGCGCTCTGTCAAGTACTTGATAGGCAACGAGCGCTTCCTCCTCAAAATTGTCGTAGCCCGCTTCCACGCTGACCCGGCCCTGGTAGCCCATCCCCGCCAGCGCCTGAAACAGCTTGGGATAGTCCTCGCCGTCCCCCGGTCGGGGAAAGGTGCGGCCCAGGGCGTTGGCGGTGTGTACGTGGCACAAAAGGGGACCGGCCATGGCCAGGCTCTCCATGGATTCGTGCTCCATGGCCATATGGTAGGTATCGGCCATCACCCGCACGTGGTTGAGCTGCAAAATGGAACACAAAAGCGTAGCCTCCGCCACGCTGTACAGCAGGTTGCACTCTCCACGGCTTAAGGGCTCCACCCCCACCAGCAGGTTATAATCTGTGGCGTGGCGCTCCACCATGCGCAAAAAATTGGCTAGCTGCCGCCAGGCCACGTCCACCGGCCACCCCTCGGGTACCTGGCGCGCCCCCGCGCTGGCAAACACCACCACCTCGCACCCCAGGCGCGTAGCCCGGTCGAAGGCCAGGTCCAGGTATTCGTGGAGCATGGAGGCGTTTACCCCACGACCGGTCACCGACAACTCCCGAGGCAACATGCACCCCATCACTTCGCAGCGGATGCCCGCCTCGTGGACCAGGGCGTACTGGGTGCGGAAGGAGCGCTCCGGCAGCACGGCGATCTGGGAGAGGTTCCCCTCCAGGTAATCGAACCCCGCCCGTTCCGCCGCCAGGATATGTTCTATAGGCGCACATACGCCCAGCCGGATGACGTTCACGCCTAGCCTTCCCTCCCACGATGCTTCATATAAAGGAAAGTATACAACAATTACACAAGGCCGTCAAGGGCCCCGTGGACACCAATCCGGCCCAACTGCGCTTCTTTACGGCCTCTTGACGAACGGGAGAGGGGGGAAAAAACGCCCTTTACGCGCCCTTGGCGCCAAAGGCCGCCGCCTGGCGGCGTTGGGCCAGATAGCTTTGGGTGAGGGCGGACACCTGCCCCGACAGGGCCATGAGGCCGGTCAGATTGGGCAGGGCCATCAGGCCGTTGAGGGTATCGGAGATCTCCCATACCAGGTCCAGGCGGGTCACCGCGCCCACCCAGATGAAGCCGGTGAACAGCGCCCTATAAAAGGGCACGGCCCGGCGGCCCAGCAGGTATTCCACCGCTCCCGCCCCGTAAAAGGACCAGCTGAGCAGAGTGGAAAAGGCAAACAGGCTCACCGCGACGCACAGCAATTGCCCTGCCGCCCCGCCGAACACCTGGGAGAAGGCGTAGGTGACCAGGGCGACCCCCTCCACCGGCTGGAGTTCCAGCCCTTGGATGTGGGGGTTGCCCCGCGAATCCAGGATGGGATTTCCCGCTGGGTCGGTGAGGGGGATGCCCCGCAGCAGGGCGATGTTGCCATAGGTGACCGCCGCGCCGGGCTGCGGGGTCAGGGAGGCGAAGCGGGCGGACCGGCCGTACACCTGGGCCCGGGTAGGGCCCTGGGCCTGGGCGTCGATTCGGGCCGGCAACGCGAGGCGGGCCTGCCGGGTTACCAGGGGGGCCGGGGCGGGTGTCTCGCCCGCCGGGGCGTCCTGGAGGCGGGCGTCCAGGCTGGGGGCGGAGGCATTGGGGGCCTGGGCGGGGCTTAAGGTTACGAACTGGGGTTGGAGGGTGACCTGTTGGAGGGCGGTTTCCAGGGGCAAGGCGGTGCTGGAAGCGCACAGGATGGTGAAGGCGGTGAGGGAGCACAACACCAGGGTATCCACGAACACCTCCGCCACGCCCCACATGCCCTGCTGGGCGGGGGAGCTGGTCCGGGCGGCGCCGTGGGCCGCGGCGGAGGAACCCAGCCCCGCCTCGTTGGAAAATATCCCCCGCTTCAGCCCCATCACCGCTGCCCGGCCCATGGCCGCGCCGCCTGCGCCTCCCGCCACGGCGCGCAGGTCGAAGGCGTTTTCCAGGATGGAGGAAAACATGTGGGGAATCCGGTGGAGGTTCATGGCCAGGATGGCCAGGCAGGCGGCGATATAGAAGGCGGCCATGAAGGGCACCAGGCGTTCGGTCAACCGGCCCACCGCCCCCATCCCCCTGAGGGCGACTACGCCCGCCAGCACCGCCGCCGCCGCGCCGGTGAGGGCGGGAGGTAGGCCGAATCCGCTTTTCAGGGCGGCGGCCAGGGAGTTGGCCTGAGTCATATTGCCGATGCCCAGGGCGGCCAGGGCGCAGAACAGGGCGAAGGCGCAGGCCAGCCCCCGGCCCAGGGGGGCCAATCTGCCCTGGAAGCTGGCCTCCAGGTAGTACATGGCGCCGCTTTTCCACCGGCCTTCCGGGCCGCGCCTGCGGTAGCGCACCGCCAGGGCGGCTTCGGCGTATTTGAGGGACATGCCCAACAGGGCGCTGACCCACATCCACAGCACCGTGCCCGGCCCCCCTGCCGCCACCGCCGCCGCCACTCCGGCGATGTTGCCGGTGCCGATGGTGGCGGCCAGGGCGGTGGACAGGGCTTGGAACTGGGACAGGGAACCCTGACCGCTCTGGCGGGCTTGCGGGTCGCCCCGCAGCAGGGCCAGCAAGGTATTTTGGGCGATGGCGGGAGCCTGGCGCACCGGGAAAAAGCCGGTGCGCCAGGTGAGCAACGCCCCGGCGGCCAGGAGCAGCGCCAGCAGGGGCGGGCCCCATACCACCCGGTTGAGAGCGGCGCTCGCTGCCTCCATGGCGGGGAGAAGTCCCCTTTCCAGTCCCTGTCCAAGTTCCCACGCCATGCCGGTCACCTCCCCATGAGCATATTGCCGCCGCCCCGCCCGGTATGCCCCTTGCATACCCCACCCTCAGGTGGTCCATACTACCCATACCTGTATTTTTTCACGAACAGGAGAGATCGTATGAAACGCCATCAGGATATGGGGCTGAAACTGGAGGGGGCGCTGGGGCGGGAGGCCATGGAAGCCTACGCGGCCCGGCTGGCCGCCCGGCTGTCGGTCAATGGGCGGGCGCGGCTGGCCATACGCCAGGCCACCCTTCCCAGGCTGGACCGGCTGGGCCGCCGTGCCCAGGACCTGGCCGCCCAAAGCGCCGCCCTGTCCCCGGCCATGGAATGGCTCAGCGAAAATACCGGATGGGTGCAGGCCTGTGCCCGGGCGGCGGCCCGGCAGTCCACCGGCAGGCTGCCCGCCCGGGACGGCTGTCCCCGGGTGGAAGCCTTGGCCCGGGCGCTGGTGGCCCATTCCGACGGCCAGGTGGGCGGGGAGCGGCTGGCTCAGGCCCTGAGCGCCTTCGACCAGGTCCAGGGCCTGGACATGGATGAGATATGGCTGGCCCCCCTGGCGCTGCGTTTGGCGCTGCTGGAGGCCTTTTACACCGTGGGGCTTCAGGTGGCCCGGGACCAGGCCCAGCGGCTGGCAGCGGAAAAATGGGTGGCCGCCGGCGCGCCGGTGGAGCGGCTGAAGCGCTGGCCGGGCAGCGCCTTTTGCGAGCGGGCGCTGAAGCTGCTGCACCAGCAGGAAGCGCCCCAGGCCCGGCGCGCCCTGGAACAGTGGCTGGAGAGCCGGGCCCAGGGCAGCGAGGCGGTGATTCGCCGGGCCCATCAGCGCCAGGCACTGGGGCGCATGGCCCTGTCCAACATCCTGTCCAGCCTACGGGGCATGGAGGGGCTGTGCTGGGAAGGGGAGTTCCGCCGGATATGCCGGACCGAGCGGGCCCTGTGCCGGGACCCGCTGTATCCCCGCATGGACGAGGAGAGCCGGGCCGTCCTGCGCCGCCAGGTCACCTTAATTTCCCGGCGCAGCGGCTTGTCCGAATGGACGGTGGCACGCCACGCGGTGGAGGCCGCCCAGGGCGGGGAAGGGGCCATGGCTAGCTGCTGCTATTACCTGTACGATGACCAGGGCCGCCGGGCGCTGATGGAGCGGCTGGGGGCGGGGCGGCTGCATCTAAGCGCCATCGCCCCGGACCCTGCGGGCCGGTGGCTCATGGGGGGCTGGGGGCTGTGCGCCCTGGCCATCCTGGGGGCGCTGTGGTCCTGGGCGGGCCGGTGGTACCTGCTGCCCGCCCTGGCGCTGCTGGCCTGGTGCTTTGCCATGGCCTTGACGGGGACGGCGGTGACCCGGCTGATCAAGCCCCGGGCGCTGCTGCGCCTGGAACTGGACAAACTGCCCGACGACGGCCGCGCCCTGGTGGTGATCCCCGCCCTGCTCACCAGCCCCCAGCGGGCCAGGGAGCTGGCGGAACAGTTGGAAACCCTGGGGGCGCTGATCCGGGACGACAACGTGGAATACCTGCTGCTGGGCGATTTTCAGGACGCCCCCGCCGCCCATCAGGAGGGGGACGAGGCCATCCTGGAAGCGGCCCGGCAGGCCATAGCCGGCATCAACCGCCGGGCCGGGGAGCGGCGCTATCACTACCTGCACAGGGCCCGGCACTACGCCGCCTCCGACCAGCGGTTTATGGGCTGGGAGCGCAAGCGGGGGGCGCTGATGTGCCTCAACCGTCTGCTGCTGGGGGAAGAGAGCCTGTTTGAGGCGGAGGAGGACAGCGCGCCCTGGCTGCGCAACCGCTTTCGCTTCGTACTCACCTTGGACGCCGATACCCGGATGCTGCCTGGTACCCTGTACGCCCTGGCAGGAACCGCCCTACATCCCCTGAACCAGCCCCGACAGGCGGGGGGCCGGAGGAAGGGCTATGCCCTGCTGGCGCCCCGGGTGGAGCTGAGCTGCGGCGGCAGGCTGGCCCGGCTGCTGGGGGGCGAGGGAGGCGTGGACAGCTACCCCACCCAGGTATCCAATTTGCTCCAGGACTTGTGCGGCCGGGGCATATACGGTGGCAAGGGACTGTATCACATCGCCGCCTTCCAGCAGGCGCTGGAGGGGCGGGTGCCGGACAACGCCCTGCTCAGCCACGATTTGCTGGAGGGGGCCTTTGCCGGGGCCGCCCTGGTGGGGGATGTGGCGGTATATGACGGCTTTCCCGCCACCCTGAGCGGCTACCTGCGCCGCCTGCACCGCTGGACCCGGGGGGACTGGCAGCTGCTGCCCTTTATCCTGGGCCAAAACGGCCTGGACGGGCTGAGCCGCTTTCTCATGCTGAACAATTTGGCCCGCAGCCTGTGCCCGGCAGCGGCGCTGTGGACCCTGGTGCTCAGCCTGTGGGCCGGATGGCTGCCCGGGCTGCTCTGCGCCCTCATCTATCCCTTTCTCCCGGTACTTTCCGCCCTGCCCCTGCCCAGCTGGGGCGCGGTGCGCCGGGGGATAGCCCAGCTGGCGCTGCTGCCCGCCCTGGCCGTCACCCAGGCAGACGCGGCGGCGCGGGCGCTGTACCGGATGAAGGTGTCCCACAAGAACCTGCTGGAGTGGACCCCCGCCGCTGAGGCCGACCGGCAGGGACCGGGCAAAGAGCAGCTGCCCGGCCGGGCGGCGGCTATCTTGATGGCTCCGGCGCTGCTGCGGACGGGCTGGGCCCCTGCCGCCCTGGGGCTGGCCCTGGCCTTTGCCGGGGGCGTGCCCTGGCTGCGGGCACTGGAAGCCCGGGAGCCCCGCTCCCGCCTGACCGGGGAGCAGATCGCCCTGCTGGGAGAACTGGCCCGGCGCACCTGGCACTTTTTCCACCAGTGGGTGCCCCTGGAGGGACCCGGCCTGCCCCCGGACAACGTGCAGCTGGACCCGCCGGTAGGGGCGGCCCGGCGCACCTCCCCCACCAATATCGGCCTGTATATGGTGGGCTGCCTGGCGGCCCGGGAGCTGGGCCTCATCGGCGGGGAAACCTGTGCCGCCCGGCTGGGGCGCACCATGGATACCCTGGAGGCGTTGGAAAAATGGAAGGGACACCTGTACAATTGGTATGATACCGCCAGCCTGGCCCCCCTGGCGCCCCGGTACGTGTCGGCGGTGGACAGCGGAAACCTGGCCGCCTGCCTGCTGATGGCCGCAGCCGGGGTTGGGGGCGAGCTGGGGGCGCGGATGGAGGCGCTGGCCCGGGGCATGGACTTTACCGCCCTGTACGACGGGCCCCGCAAGCTGTTCCACATCGGCTACGACGCCATGAGCGGCCGGCTCAGCCAGGCCCATTACGACCTGCTGGCCAGCGAATCCCGCATCCTCAGCTATACCGCCATCGCCCTGGGCCAGGCGCCGGAAAAGCACTGGTTCCGCCTGGGCAGGCCCATGACCGGCCGGGCCCTGGTCTCCTGGAGCGGCACCCTGTTCGAGTACCTGATGCCCGAGCTGTTTCTGCGGGCGCCCCAGGGCTCCCTGCTGGGGCAGAGTGCCCAGGCGGTGCTGGCCCTGGAGCAAAAGGCCCATCCCCAGGCATGGGGGGTGTCCGAGTCTGGGTTTTACGCCTTCGACCTGCAGATGAATTACCAGTACCGGGCCTTTGGCCTGAGCCAGCTTTCCCTGCGGGGCGGTTCCTTCGACCAGGTGATCGCCCCCTACAGCTCGGTGCTGGCCCTGTCCGTGGACCCGGCGGCGGCGGCCCGGAACATCCAGCGGATGGAGGCCCTGGGCTGGATGGGAGAAATGGGCCTGTACGAGGCGGTGGACATGGACCCGGCCCGGATGCCCGAAGGGGTGGACAGCCGGGTGGTGATGAGCCACATGGCCCATCACCAGGGCATGATCCTGGCCGCGGTGGCCGGAGCCCTCACCGGGGACAAGCTGCGGGGCTATTTCGCCGGGCGGCCGGAGATGCGCGCCCTGTCCCTGCTGCTGGAGGAAAAGCCGGGCCCCGGCGGACGCAGGCCCCGGCGCAGCCGGACCTGGGAGCCGCCCCAGCGCAAGCCCCAGCAGCGCTCCACCCGGGCGGGCAGGCCGGAGGCGCCCATTCCCGACGGGCACCTGCTCTACGGCGGCGGCGCTACCTGCTTTCTCACCGCCCGGGGAGAGGGCTTTTACCGGATGCGAGGGGTAATGGCCAACCGGTTCCGGGAGGGGCTGTTTCCCGGCGAGGCGGACGGGCTGTTCGTCCACGTGAAGGTGGACGGCCAATACGCGCCCCTGACCCAGCGGGTGCAGTTCGGCGAGGGAGAAATCCAGTGGGCCTGCCAGGCGGACCGGGTATGGGTGCGGCTGGCCGCCGCAGTGTCCCCTGAGGACGGGGCGCTGCACCAACAGGTGCTGCTGCACAACCAGGGCCAGCGGGCCGTCCAGGTGGAGGTCACCGGCTGCTTCGCCCTGGCCCTGTGCGGCCAGGGGGATATGCAGGCCCACCCCGCCTTCCAAAACTTGTTCCTGTGGGCCCATGCGCCCCGGCCCGGCGCACTGCTGTTCACCCGGCAGCCCCGCCGCCGTGGGGAAAAGGGCCCGGCGCTGCTGTACTGCCTCAGCGCCCCCCAGGGTGCGGACTACAGCTATGAGACCGACCTGGCCCGGCTGGCGGGCCGGGACGGAGGCCTGGAAAACCCCGCCTCCCTGGCCCGGCAATTTCAGGGACAGGAGGGCCCCGCCCTCAACCCCTGCGCCGCCCTGCGGGCCCGGTTTTCCCTGGCCCCCGGCGACCAGTGCCAGGCCAACCTGACCACCCTGCTGTGCCCGGACCAGGACCAGGCGCACAAGGCCCTGGAGGGGCTGAGCCGGGACGGCGCCCAGCGGGCCCGGCTGCTGGCGGTGACCCAGGCCCGGGCCATGCTGGATTTCCTCTCCATAGACCAGGATACCCACCACCTGCTCCAGCGGGCCGGGGCGCTGCTGTTTTACCCCGGCCTCAAGGCCCAAAGTCAACGAGGGGAGGAAAACGCGGCGGGGCGGAGCGACGGCGGAGCGCCTCTGGAGAGCCGCGCCCAGGGAGATGGCGGCCTGGAGAGCCGCGCCCTGGAGGAACAGCCCTCTATGGGGGTGCGGGATCTGTGGGCCCTGGGCCTGTCCGGGGACCTGCCCCTGATCAGCGCCTTCATCGGCGGCAAGGACCAATTGTCCCTGGCCCGGGAAGTGGCCCAGGCCCACGAGTTTTACCGGGCCATGGGGGTGTGGTGCGACCTGGTGCTGGTGAACGATTACGGCAACGATTATTTGCAGCCGGTGCGGGACCGGCTGCGCCAATTGGTGGAGCGGGGCCACCTGAGAGAACTGGAGGGCAAGCCCGGCGGGGTGCGCCTGCTGGAGGGACAGAGCCTGTCCGCCGCCCAGCGCCGGCATATCGCCAGCGCGTCTGCCCTGTGCTTTGAAGGGGGCGCGGGGTGCATGAACGCCCAATTGCGCCGCCTCCTAAACCCGGCCCAGGGGGGCACGGGTTGGCCGGGCGGCGGTTCGGACCGTCCCCCGGCCGGAAGCAGCCGTGGCCAGGGCAGCGGCGAAGGGCTTTGGAACATGGGCAATCGGGGCCAGGGCGGCGGCATCCGCCTCCAGGGAAACGGGGCTGCCCCGGCGAGGGCCGGGGAAAATGAAGGGCAGGGCCGTCCCATGGTCCTGGACCCGTTGCCCCGGGGAGAAAAGCGCCTGGCCTTTAACGGGTGGGGCGGGTTTTCCGGCAATGGATATGCGATGGACCTGACGCCGGGCCAGCCTACCCCGGCGGCCTGGTGCAACATCCTGGCCGCTCCCCGGTTCGGCTGCCTGGTATCGGAACGGGGCGGGCTGTTTTTGTGGGCGGACAACAGCCGGATGAACCGAATCACCCCCTGGTCCGGGGACGGGCTTCGGGAGGGCTTTCCCCTGGAGCTGCGCCTGGAGGACCGGCAGAGCGCCAGATATACCCGCCTGCTTCCGGCGACGCCGCCCGTCCGGGCGGAACACGGCCAGGGCTATACCCGCTTTCAGGGCGGCGGGGAGGGGCTGGCCTGGAGTCTGACCCTGTTCGTGGAGCCGGACGGCAGCTGCCTGTGCGCCCACATGAGCCTAGATAACCGGGAAAACCGGCCCCGGAGCCTGACGGTGAGGGCCAAGTGCCAATTCCTAATGGGAGAACAGGCCAGGGACAAACGCTTCACCCGGATATGGGGGCAAGGGGATATGGCCTGGGCCCAGGGCAGTGCGCCGGGCGCCGGATATTTAGCCCTGGCGGGGGCCCTGTGGGACGGGGAGGCCCTGACGCTGGGCCTGGACATGGAGGCCGGCGGGAACTGGAAGGGCGACCTGCTGGCGGGCTGGGCCAGGGATGCCCGGGACGCCCGCCGCCAGGCCCGTCAGTTTTTCGGCCGGGGCGGCGAGGCGGCGCTGCGCCGCACCCTGGACAGCTGGGATCAAACGCTGGGCCAGGTGGAATTCGTGCTGCCCGACCCCCTGCTCAGCCGGATGCTCACCCGCTTTCTGCCCTATCAGGCCCTGGCGGGGCGGGTATACGGCCGCACCGGCTTGTATCAGCCGGGGGGCGCTTACGGTTTCCGGGACCAGCTCCAGGACCTGCTGTGCCTCACGCCCCTGGTTCCCAGGCTGACCCGGGCCCACCTGCTCGCCTGCGCCGCCCGCCAGTTTGAGGCGGGAGACGTGCTGCACTGGTGGCACGAGCCCGCCCTGGGGGTGCGCACCCGCATCAGCGACGACATGCTGTTTTTACCCTATGTCACCGCCTGCTACGTGGCGGAAACCGGGGACCGGGCGGTGCTGGAGGAGGAAGCGCCCTATTTGAAGGACGCGCCGCTGCCCGCAGACCAGGAGGACCTGTACGCCCCCATGGAGCGGGGAGATACCTGGGCCAGCCTGCACCAACACTGCCTGGCGGCCCTTCGCCGGGCCAGCGCAACCGGGCCCAAGGGCCTGCCCCTGATGGGGGCGGGGGATTGGAACGACGGCATGAACCGGGTGGGCGGCGAAAGCGTGTGGCTGGGAGAATTTTTATCGGTCACCGCCCGCCTGTACGCCCGGGAATGCTGTCCGCCGGGGGAGGAGCGAGAATGGCTGCTGGCCCTGGCGGAGGAGATGCTCCAGGCGGTAGAGCAAAGCGGCTGGAACGGCCAATGGTATACCCGGGCCTTTTTCCAGGACGGCAGGCCCATGGGCGAGGCGGGCTGCGCCATCGACGTGATCGCCCAGGCCTGGGCGGCGGCCGCCGGGGTGGCGGAGGACCGGGCCCGCTCCGCCATGGACCAGGCCTGGGCCCAGCTGGCGGATCCCCAGCTGGGCATCATCCGCCTGCTCACCCCGCCCTTTGGCGGCGAGGGGCCTGACCCGGGCTATATCGCCGCCTATCCCCCCGGGGTGCGGGAGAACGGGGGCCAGTACACCCATGGAGCCTGCTGGGGGATCATGGGCTGGGCAGCCCTGGGCCAAGGCCAGCGGGCCTGGCAGGCGCTGCACATGCTGATGCCCTATGCCCACGCGGACAGCCGGGAAGGGGCGCGCCGCTACCGGGTGGAACCCTATGTGGCCGCCGGAGACGTGTACGGCCAGCCGCCGCTGGCGGGCCGGGGCGGCTGGACCTGGTATACCGGCGCGGCGGGCTGGATGTTCAGGACCGCCTTGATAAGCCTGATGGGCTATCAGCGCCGGGGGGATCAAGTCCGGCTCCAGGCGCTGCTGCCGCCCCAGTGGCAGCAGGCCGCCCTGCGGGTACGGGTGGGCGCCAGCCGCTATACCCTGTGGGCCCGCCGGGACGTGACCCAGCCCCAGCTGGACGGCCAACCCCTGCCCGGCGGCTGGCTCACCCTGGCGGACGACGGGGGCGAGCACCAAGCCCTGTTCCCCCTCCGGCAAGAGGGCCAGGCCAGGCCCCTCCAGGACACCCTATAGGAGAAAAGTTGAAAAAAGGCAGGTACAGTAAAAACCAAGGCCGCCGTTCTTGCGCCCAAGGTGCGGGGGAAACGGTTGACACCATAATATGGATTTGCTATGATACCAAAGATGTAAGGAAAGAGGTGTGCCTATGAATTTGCCCAATGCGTTGACCGTGCTTCGCCTGGCGCTTATCCCGGTCTTCGCAGGGTTATACCTTCATGACTGCCAAATCGCCGCCCTGGCGGTGTATGTGGCCGCGGCCTTCACCGACGCCCTGGACGGATATTTGGCCCGCAGGATGAACCAAATCACCGCCTTCGGCAAGCTGTGCGATCCCCTGGCCGACAAGCTGATGCAGCTGACCATGCTGTTTTGCCTGGCGGGAAGCCGCCTGGTGCCCTGGTGGCTGCTAGCCGCCCTGCTGGTGCGGGAGGGCTATCAGGTGGCCGGGGCGGTCTATCTGCTGCGGCGGCGCAAGGTGGTGGTGTCGGCCAAATTGCCGGGCAAAATCGCCACCTGCCTGCTCATCGGCGGCATTTTGTGCGTGTACCCCTGGCACCGTCTGCCCTGGCTGGTGGACGCGGGGCGGGCGCTGCTGATGGGAGGGCTGGCCTTTGCGATGATTTCCTCCGTATGCTATACGGTGAGCGCGGTGCGCCAGGTGCACGGCCAGGAAACCAACCGGTAGCCCCCTGCCAAAGATCCATCCCTGGGAAATCCCCGGCGGGAAACTGAACGGCGAAAGACCCATCCTTGGGAAATCTCCCCGCAAAAAGTCCCTGGCGGGAAAAAGGAAGCCGCCCGCCCCGAAGGCCGGGGCATCCCACTGTTAAAAGCGCGGGGGCGGGTTGACGCCGGGGCGTAAGACCGCTATAATAGGAACCGATAAGAGCCTGTGATAAAGAGGAGTAGGCGGTCAATCCCGCACCAGAGAGCGCGGCCCACCGGCTGAAAGGCCCCGCGGCGGAAGGACCGGCGAAGGTCGCTTTGGAGGCTGCCGGGGGAAGGCAAGTAGTCCGGCAGGGGCGCGCCCCTTACAGCGCCGGAGGCGAAAGGCCTGGCCTTTACGCGAAATAAGGTGGTACCACGGAGCGATCCGTCCTTTGGGGCGGGTCGCTTTTTGGACCGGAAAGGGAGAGATTCACACATGGAGCAGCAGAAGCGGGAAATGGAGAAGGTGTTCAAGCCCCAGGAGGTGGAGGGGCGGCTGTATGCGTACTGGATGGACAAGGGATATTTCACCGCCCACCGGGTGCCGGGCAAAAAGCCCTTCGTCATCATGATGCCCCCGCCCAACATCACCGGCCAGCTTCACATGGGCCACGCCATGGACACCATGCCCCAGGACGTGCTCACCCGCTATCACCGCATGAAGGGCGACCCCACCCTGTGGCTGCCGGGCACCGACCACGCCTCCATCGCCACCGAGGTGAAGATCATCGACGCCCTGCGCAAGGAGGGGCTGACCAAGCAGGATTTGGGCCGGGAGGGCTTCCTGAAGCGGGCCTGGCAGTGGCGGGAGGAGTACGGCCGGCGCATCGTGGAGCAGCAGAAAAAGCTGGGCGCCAGCTGCGACTGGACCCGGGAGCGCTTCACCATGGACGAGGGGCTCAACCGGGCGGTGGTGGAGGTGTTCGTGCGGCTGTACGAGAAGGGCCTCATCTACCGGGGCAACCGGATGGTGAACTGGTGCCCCTGCTGCAATACCTCCATCTCCGACGCCGAGGTGGAGTACGAGGAACAGGAGGGCAAGTTCTATCACCTGCTCTATCCGGTAAAGGAGACCGGGGAGGTGCTGGAGCTGGCCACCACCCGGCCGGAAACCATGCTGGGCGATACTGCCGTGGCGGTGAATCCGGAAGATCCCCGCTACGCCCATCTCCACGGCTGCCACGTGATCCTGCCCCTGCTGAACAAGGAAATCCCCATCGTGTGCGACGAGCACGCCGACATGGAAAAGGGCACCGGCGTGGTGAAGATCACCCCCGCCCATGACCCCAACGACTTCGAGGTGGGCCAGCGGCACAACCTGCCCATGGTGCGCATTCTCACCTACGACGGGCGCATGACCGGCGCTCAGGATGCCGCCCAGGCCGCCGAGCTTCTCGCCTCGGGCAGGGCCGGGGAAGGAGAGCCGGAGGTGCTGGACTGCGGCAAGTATGCCGGCATGACCATCGCCCAGGCCCGCAAGGCGGTGCTGGCCGATCTGGAGGCGGGCGGGTACCTGAAGAGCGTGGAGCCTCTGCGCCACGATGTGGGCACCTGCTACCGCTGCCACACCACCATCGAGCCCATGGTGTCCCGCCAGTGGTTCGTGCGCATGGAGCCCCTGGCCCGGCCCGCCGCCCAGGCGGCCCGCACCGGGGAGCTCAAGTTCATCCCCGAGCGCTTCACCAAGACGTACCTGAACTGGATGGAGAACACCCGGGATTGGTGCATCTCCCGCCAGCTGTGGTGGGGCCACCGCATCCCCGCCTACTACTGCCAGGACTGCGGCGAAACCGTGGTCAGCCGCACCGCGCCGGACAAGTGCCCCAAGTGCGGCGGCGCCCTCCATCAGGACGAGGACGTGCTGGATACCTGGTTCTCCTCCGCCCTGTGGCCTTTCTCTACCCTGGGCTGGCCGGAAAAGACCGAGGACCTGGAGTACTTCTTCCCCACCACCGTGATGATCTCCGGCTACGACATCATCTTCTTCTGGGACGCCCGGATGATCTTCTCTGCCTTGGAGCAGATGGGCAGGCTGCCCTTCGACACCGTACTGCTCCACGGCCTGGTGCGGGATGCCCAGGGCCGCAAGATGAGCAAATCCCTGGGCAACGGCATCGATCCCCTGGAGATGATCGATAAGTACGGCTGCGACGCGTTGCGCTTCTCCCTGGCCATGGGCGTATCCCCGGGCAACGACGTGCGCTTCTCCGACGAGAAGATCGAGTCCTTCCGCAACTTTGCCAACAAGGTGTGGAACGCCGCCCGGTTCGTGCTGATGAACCTGGAGGGCAAACCGGAATCCCTGGAAACCATGGACCCGGCCCGGCTGGACGCCGGCGACCGGTGGATTCTTACCCGGTACGGCGAAACCGTGCAGGGCGTCACCGCCAACCTGGAAAGCTACGAGCTGGGCCTGGCCGCCGCCAAGATCTACGACTTCGCCTGGTCCTCCTTCTGCGATTGGTACATCGAACTGGCCAAGCAGCGCCTCACCGGCCAGGACCCCCAGGCCCGCGCCACCGCCCAGGCGGTGCTCTACCACGTGCTGCTGGGCATCCTCAAGCTGCTGCATCCCTTCATGCCCTTCCTCACCGACGAGGTGTACCACTACCTGCCCCTGGAGGCGGGCGCACCCGAGTCCATCATGGTGTCCCCCTGGCCCCAGGCGGCGGACAGCCTGAGCTTCCCCCAGGACGCCGAGCGCATGGAGGGGGTCATGGAGGTCATCCGGGCCATCCGTAACCTGCGCGCCGGCATGAACGTGCAGCCCGGCAGGCGCGCCTCCCTGATCCTGCGGCCCCGGGCGGGCTGGGAGCAGGTGCTGGCCGCCTCGGAGAACTACTTCAAGCGCCTGGCCTCCGCCACCCACCTGGAGTTCATCGGCGAGGGCGACCCCAACCCGGCCAAGGCGGCCTCGGCGGTGGCGGCGCCCTGCGAGCTGTTCATCCCCCTGGGCGAATTGGTGGATGTGGAAAAGGAGCTGGGCCGGCTGAACAAGGACCGGCAGAAGATGGAAAAGGAAATCGCCCGGGCCCAAGGCATGCTGAACAACCCCGGCTTCCTGCAAAAAGCGCCGGAAGCCTTGGTGAAGGCGGAGCAGGAAAAATTGGCCACCAACCGGCAGGTGCTGGCCTCCCTGGAAGCCCGCATCCGGGAACTGGAGGAGCTGTAAGGGAATAAAGACCTGGGGACGTCCGAAAAAGGGCGTCCCCTTTCATTATATATAGCCGGAACTTCTTCGCCGGACACGAGCTTCCCAAGCGCCGCAATGCTCTGAACACGGGAAACGCAAAGGCCCAATTCCTGCGCGGGACCAAAAGAGAAGCGCAAGGAGCGAAACCCTGCGCGGGACCAAAGGAAAGAGAAGAGGGCAGGAGAGGACGGCGAGGCTGGGGACCGGGGGGCCGGGGGGGCCGG
>DVHZ01000159.1 GCA_018711685.1 Candidatus Excrementavichristensenella intestinipullorum
GACGGGCACAGCAGCAGAAACCCAAACCGCATCCGCCCAGGCGAGGAGCCTATGGGCGGCACTAACTTCGGGCGGAGCCACGAGCCGCAGCGATGTGGCGGAGCCCACCTCCCGAATACGCTGAGCTCCCCAATGCCGCCCCACATGGCGGCATTGGGAACCGCCAGAACACCGCCTCTCCGATGACCCACGCCCCAAAAAGCAGCGATAGAACGATACACCTTCGTCCCCCACCACAGCAAAAACCGCCGCTGCACCGGAGCACCCAAAGCCGCGCCTATGGCGTCGGGGGGTCCCGGGGGGCAGGGCCCCCCGGGCGCGGAAGCGCCGCCGCCGGATGGCGGCGGCGCTTCCGCCAGGGGCTGTCAGAATCAGGCCGAATGCAAGGCGAGTATCGAAAATGCCAGAGAATCCGAAAAAACCGGGGATCATGCCCCCAAAGACGGCAAATTCGCCCCGTTCCCTTTTTCCGCCTTCTGCCATGTCCCCGCTTTATCCCGCGCCTTCCCGTCCGTAAATCGCCCCCGGCCTTTATGCGAAGCACAGGCATACCCCCCATGCTCTGCAGGGGGAATCCCCTACCCCCCAGCTCCTCTGCCCCGAGCGCCAGAATCCCTTACCTGGCAACGAAGGGCGCGACCGCAAAAAGGCCCCCGCTTGATTGGCGGGGGCCTGGATGATCCCGGGGCGGCTATCCTTTGAATACGGGATAGGCGCTGTTGGCGGGATAGACCGCGATGCGCTGGGTAAAGTAACGGCCTTCGTTGGCGCAATAGGTTTGAATGCCTTGATTGACGATGTTTTGGCTGTAAAGGCTCAGCTCCGCCAGGGTGACCAGCTTGTCCTTGTTCGTGTCGGCCGCCGCAGTTACGCCCTTATCGCTGACGATATCCCAGCCCGCGCCCTTGGCCAGGCCGTAGGTGAATACGGAGCCGGTAAATTTCTTCTTGCCCAGCATCTTGTAGTTGTAGAAATTCCAGCTCTCGGCGCTGCCCACCGTGGAGCACATCACGTAATAGTTGGACCCAGCCAGTTCGCCGGATTTGGACATGGCTCCGCCTGCGGTGAACTCATCCACAAACCCTTGGGCAAAGGTATCTTCGCCTTTGCCGATGACGCTGCCCGAATAGCAGCTCTCCAGGATGACCACCTTGGTTCCGGGGATGCCGTCCAACAGGCTGCGCAGTTCGCTGGCCGAGAGCATGCTGCCGGCGCTGGTGCAGTTGGGGCTCAAGGCGATATAGTGTTGATCGTAGAGAACGCCGCCGTGGCCGTGAAGGTATACATAACTCACGTCGTCGCTGTCCGCTCCGGCGAGGGCGCTGCGGATGGCCTGCTTGGCCGCCTCCTTGGAGACGGGGTTTTTCAGGGTGGAGGCGACGATTCCCTGTTTTTTGAACAGCCCGGCCATGCCGTTCAGATTCGCGTTGGCAGCCAACACCTCGCCCACAATTTGATCCGGGCTGGTATAAGTTCCGTTTGTCCCGCTGCATTCCACAATGGCGATACCCCGCCGGGCTACTGTATCCTGCACAACCACGGTGCAGGTGGCCTTCTTTTTCTTGTCCCAGCTTGTGACGGTGATGGTGGCGGTGCCCTGGGAAATGCCGGTGACCACGCCGCTGTCGTTGACCGAAGCGATCTTTACATTGCTGCTCTTATAGCGCACCCGCTGATCGGCATTGGCGGGAGTCACCGCGGGGGATAGGGTCAGGCTTTCGCCCACCTTCAGCCCGGCGGAGGCGGGGCTCAGCGACAAGCCGGTTACCTTGGGCGCCTTGACGGTGAGGGTAAAGCTGCACTTCTTGGACGTGCCGTTATAGGCATACAGGGTGTACGCCAGCTTCACCTTGCCCACGCCCACCGCGTAGGCGTAGGGCTTGCCGCCGATCTCCACCACCCGCGCCACCGATTCCTTGGGGCTGGTGATGGTAAAGCCGTTGGCGTCATCCTCATTGCGGTAGCTGTAATAGACGGTGCTGGGCAGGGCGTACAGGCTGCCCTTCATCACCGTGGCCTTTTTGGGGGTTATCCATACCTTCAGAATCCGCTTGGACTGTGTGCTTTCCTGTACCGCCTTGGGGACGGGCGACTCCCAATACCGATCCGTACTGCCCGCGTCCAGGGCCTGGGCTGCAGCCGGAATGGCCAGCGCCAGGGACAACAGTATTCCCAGCGCGATCCATCCAATCCACCGCACGCTTTTGCCTGCCATGCCGCTCATCCTCCTCCATCCCTTTCCTTGCCATGCCGCCCGTCCGGCAAAATCCAAATCCACCGGCCCCTGGGGGCTCAATCCCAAAAAGCGCCCCTCCATCCTCACTGGTCTTTCCCACTGGAATGGAGGGCCCGCGCCTGGCTTGCGCCGGATGATCACTGCATACCATTATAGTCCTTTGCCGTAATTGTGTCAAACAAAATTATCCATTTTCTCGGCTCTCCCCAGTCCGCCGTGTACCGCCCGCTCGGTTTTCCTCCACGGTGGGAGCGCTTTCCGCTGCGGGGCCAGGGCGCGGGGCTACATGCCCAACCGCTTCTGCCGCGCTAGAATGTCTTGAGGGCTGCGGCGGTGGATGGCGCTGAGC
The DNA here is from genome assembly GCA_018711685.1 of Candidatus Excrementavichristensenella intestinipullorum. Taxonomy (GTDB): domain Bacteria; phylum Bacillota; class Clostridia; order Christensenellales; family Aristaeellaceae; genus Excrementavichristensenella; species Excrementavichristensenella intestinipullorum. The sequence continues at coordinate 2,586 of DVHZ01000159.1, forward strand.
TGCTCCAGGGTACCGCCCCCCAACAGTTCTAGGCGAAGCTGCTCCTCCTCCAGCTCGGTCCAGGGCCGTGCCGCCGGGGAGACGCCATCCGAAATGAGGGGCGTACCGTCCCCGCGCCAGGCGGCTGAGCCGCCGCTTCCGCCATAGGAAATAGGGGCATCCGGGGCATATGCCCCGCCGGCATTGGGCGCATACGCATCCCCCCAGTCAGCCGGCACATAGCCTTCGTCCAAGTCCGGAGCAGTCATTCCGTCCCAATCGGGAACACCGGGCGGGACTTCCGGAGCCGGGCAGGACGCGCCTGGGTCCTGCCCATCGGGGCGGTTTTTCAGGGAATAGGCCGAAGCGGGGGGGCCGCCATAGCTTGTCCCGGGGAGGGGGACGGCGCCCGGCCGCCGTCCGATGCCAGCCAGCACGTCCAAGAACGCCTGGCCATATTGGCGGCATTTGGCCGCGCCCACCCCGTTCACCTTGAGCATGTCCTCCAGGGTACCGGGGCGTTTGCAGGCCATGTCCCGCAAAGTGGCATCGGAAAACACCAGGTACGCGGGCAAGCCCCGCTGAGCGGCCAGCTGCTTGCGCAGGGCCTTCAGGGCAGTCATCAGAGGGTCCTTTTCTTGGGTCTCCTTGGCCCGGCGGGCGGAGCGGCTGGTCCGGGCCTTTTGGAGGATGACGTCGTTTTGGACGGTTTCGAAGGGCATATCCAGGCACACGGAGCAATTGCCGCACCCATCGGGAGCCCGCTCCCCAAAATAGTCCAGGATAAAGGCGCGCAGGCACCGGCGGCTGGTGGCGTAAAAGGTCATCTGCCGCAGCCGGTCCAGGTCCCTCTGGCGCAACAGGCGGCGCTGGGCCTCGTCCAGGTCCGGGTTGTCCTCGCCGTGCTCGATGAGCCACCGGGCGGTGATTACGTCCTGGCCGCCGTAAAGCAACACGCATTCCGCAGGGCTGCCGTCCCGCCCCGCCCGGCCTGCCTCCTGGTAGTAGCTTTCCAGGTTCTTGGGCATGTTGTAGTGGACCACATAGGATACGTTGGACTTGTCAATGCCCATGCCGAAGGCGTTGGTGGCCACCATGATGGGGCGGCGGTCGTACTGAAAGTCGGCCTGGTTTTCCTGGCGCTCCTGGTCGGAGAGCCCCGCGTGATAGCGGGTAGCCGGATATCCCGCCAGGCGCAGCTGGTCGCACACCTGCTGCACCGTCTTGCGGGTGGCGCAGTACACGATGCCGCTGCCCTCGGGATGCCGCTCCACCACTTCCAGTAGGGCGGCGAACCGGTTTTTGGGCTTTTGATTGATGAAACGCAGGTTGGGCCGGTCGAAACCGGTCACCGCCACGTAAGGCTGGCGCAGCTGTAGCAGGCGGATGATGTCCGCCTTCACCGCCGGCGTGGCGGTGGCGGTAAAGGCCCCCACCGGCGGGCGGTTGGGCAAGCCCTGAATAAAGGTGGGGATACGCAGATAGCTGGGCCGGAAATCCTGGCCCCATTGGGATACGCAATGGGCCTCGTCCACCGCTACCAGGGAGATGGAAGCGCTCTGGGCGAAGGCGAGAAAATCGGGGGCATCCAGCCGCTCCGGAGCCACGTAAATGATCTTGTACTGGCCCTGGGCTGCCCGTTCCAGGGCCCGGGCCTGTTGGGCGGGGGTGAGGGAACTATTGATATAAGCCGCCGGCGCCCCAGCCGCCCGCAGCGCCGCCACCTGATCGCACATCAGGGAAATCAGGGGCGAAATCACAAGGGCCACCCCCTCCTGCATCAGCGCCGGCACCTGGTAGCAGATGGACTTGCCCGCCCCGGTGGGCATTACCCCCAGGACGTCCTGACCGTCCAGCAGCGCGTCCACCAGCGCCTCCTGGCCCTGGCGAAACCCTATGTGGCCGAAGTATTCCCGCAGCACCCCTTGCTTATCCATCCCGCTTCCCCCTATTGGCCAGGTCCGCTCCGGACCCCTCTGCCGTACAGCATACCAGCCCCGACACGCCCTGTCAATCAAGAGGCGGCTTATTCTTTCCACTATTGACCATAAAATTTCTTCGCATCCCTCTTCCTGGATTTATTTTTCTACGGCTTCTTTTTTTCGTTGACAAGGCCAAAGCAATCGGTTATAATATATGCAGCTGAATATGCGATTGCTCCAAGAGATATTGAGACGGGAAGCAGCCGCGCCTAAACGCCCTCCTAAAATAAGAGGGCAGGGTGTGTATGCTGTGCCGTCTTTTTTCGTGCAATCGCGGCCACAATAAGAGCGACGAGGAGGAATCATCATGGAGACAAGGCCCTACGTATCCTGGGAACTGATGAACAGCTTTCTGATCGACGCCTTTAAGGCCTATGGCGTGCCCGAGGCCGACGCCGCTATCTGTGCGGACGTACTGCTGGAGAGCGACCGCCGGGGCATCGAGAGCCATGGCTGCAACCGCTTTAAGCCCATTTACATCGACCGCATCGTTGCGGGCATTCAAAAGCCGGTCACCGAAATCGAGATCGTAAAGGAAACCGTCACCACCGCTGTGCTGGACGCCCACGACGGCATGGGTATGGTGGCCAGCCACAAAGCCATGGAAATGGCCATTGAAAAAGCCAAAAATTACGGCCTGGCTATGGTAGCAGTGCGCAACTCCACCCACTACGGCATCGCCGGCTATTGGGCCACCATGGCCACCAAGGCGGGCATGATCGGCATGACCGGCACCAACGCCCGGCCCTCCATCGCTCCCACCTTCGGCGTAGAGAACATGCTGGGCACCAACCCCCTCACCGTGGGCTTCCCCACCGACGAGGAGTTCCCCTTCATGCTGGACTGCGCCACCTCCATCACCCAGCGGGGCAAAATCGAGTACTACGCCCGCATCGGCAAGGATACCCCGGCGGGGATGGTCATCGGCCGGGACGGCAGCGCCATGACCGATTCCAAGCAGATTCTGGTGGACCTGACCAAGGGCCACGCGGCCCTGGCGCCTCTGGGCGGCATCGGCGAAGAGCTGGCGGGCTACAAGGGCTATGGCTACGCCACCGTGGTGGAGATCCTCTCCGCCGCACTCCAGGCGGGCAACTTCCTGAAGGCCTTGACCGGCATCGGCGAAAACGGGGAAAAGGTACCCTACCATCTGGGGCATTGGTTCCTGGTAATCAACCCCGAATTCTTCATGGGCCTGGAGTCCTTCAAAAAGACCTGCGGCGATATCCTCCGGGAGCTGCGTGCTTCCCAGAAAGCGCCGGGCGAAGAGCGCATCTATACCGCCGGCGAGAAGGAATACCTGGTCTGGCTGGAGCGCAAGGACAAGGGCGTTCCGGTGGGCGAAGCGGTACAGAAGGAGATCCTGGCCGTGCGCGATGCCAAGAACCTGCCCTATCACTTCGACTTCGAAAAATAATCCCGGTCGGGGACCGCTTTGGGTTTGTCTCTCAAGTCCATCGGCATTTATTGAAAAAGGAGCGAGATAGACATGGATTACGCGAAAGAGTCCCTCAAGAAGCACGGCGAGTGGAAGGGCAAGATCGAAGTCATCGCCAAGGTGCCTGTTAAGACCAAGGATGACCTGTCCCTGGCCTACACGCCCGGCGTGGCTCAGCCCTGCCTGGAGATCCAGAAGGACGTGAACAAGAGCTACGACCTCACCCGGCGCTGGAACATGTGCCTGGTGGTTACCGACGGCACCGCCGTGCTGGGCCTGGGCGACATCGGCCCCGAGGCCGGTATGCCCGTGATGGAGGGCAAGTGCGTGCTGTTCAAGGCCTTCGGCGACGTGGACGCCTTCCCCCTGTGCATCAAGAGCAAGGATGTGGACGAGATCGTCAACACCATCTACCTCATCTCCGGCTCCTTTGGCGGCGTCAACCTGGAGGACATCGCGGCGCCCCGGTGCTTTGAGATCGAAAAGAAGCTCAAGGAAAAGTGCGACATCCCCATCTTCCACGACGACCAGCACGGCACCGCCATCATTACCTTGGCTGGCCTGGTCAACGCCCTGAAGGTTGTGGGCAAGAAGAAGGAGGACGTGAAGGTGGTGGTCAACGGCGCGGGCGCCGCAGCCATCTCCATCACCCGGCTGCTCCTGTCCGACGGCATCAAGAACATCACCCTGTGCGACCGCAAGGGCGCCATCTACGCCGGCCGCAAGGAGGGCATGAACCCGGTCAAGGAGGAAATGGCTCTGGTGACCAATCCGGAGAAGAAAGCGGGCACCCTGGCCGACATGCTGGTGGGCGCCGACGTGTTCATCGGCGTATCGGCCCCCGGCATGGTGACCACCGAGATGGTCAAAACTATGGCCAAGGACGCCATCGTGTTCGCCTGCGCCAATCCTACTCCGGAAATCTTCCCCGATGACGCCAAGGCGGGCGGCGCCAAGGTTATCGCTACCGGCCGCAGCGATTTCCCCAACCAGATCAACAACGTGCTGGCTTTCCCTGGCGTGTTCCGGGGCACCTTCGACGTGCGTGCCAGCGACATCAACGACGCCATGAAAATCGCCGCCGCCCGCGCTCTGGCCGGCCTGATTTCCGACCAGGAGCTGAACAGCGAGTACATCATCCCCGCGCCCTTCGATCCTCGGGTGAAGGATGCGGTGGCCAAAGCCGTGGCCCAGGCCGCCCGTGACAGCGGCGTAGCCCGGCTGTAAATTCGTACGTCTGTAGAGGGGTTCACCACAGGGGGAGGACGGCGCTTGCCGTCCTCCCCCTTTTCTTTCCGGACTCAAACCCCAATCCGTCCAAAGATCCCGGCGCTTATGGGAATCAACGGGCAGGGGCGGCGCGAAAATTCGCGCCGCCCCTGCCGGGATTGCCGTCAAAAGGTAGATTCTCGGGGAATGCTAACCCGCTTGGTTGCGCTGGGCGATCATGTCCTTCACCTTCATCAGGCGGGTGAGGGAGCTTCGCTCGTTCTCGTCCAGCTTCATGCCGATGAAGCGGATGGTCTCCTCCAAATCGGGAATCATCACGTACTCCAAAGCGTTGACCCGGCGCCGGGTCTTTTCGATCTCGTCGGCCAGCAGGTTACAGGTCTTTTCGATTTCGGCCAGGCGAATCATCTCCGGCAGAACCTGAGCCAAACCGGCGATGGCCCCATCCAGCTGGGCGGAGGTCTGGGCCAAGCCGTAGCTGAGCACCGTCTCTCCCAAGCTCTCCTGGTTCACCGTAATACGGGGCACGTTTACCGACATGATGTTGGCCTTGCCGATCTCAATATCTACCGTGCGTGCCGGATAGAGCACCGCTTCTTCCAGCATCTCGGGCTCCATCACGCCGGCGCACAGGGAAAAATCCGCCAACGCCTCGCTGAGCGCGGCCTCCACCTGGCGGCGCAGCTTCGCGTTTTCCCGCACCAGCAGCACGAAGCGGCGCATCATCTCGTCCCGCTTGTCCTTGAGCAGCTTGTGGCCGCGGACAGCGGTCTTGAGCCGGCGCTTCAGCCGGGTCATCTCCATGCGGGTGGGGTTGACGTTCATCAGCGCCATAGCTTAGGCCTCCCCCTTGGGCAGATACTTATCCAGCATGTCGTCCCGGATTCGCTTGTGCTCGCTGCGGGGCAGCATGGCCAGCAGCTTCCAGCCCAGGTCCAGGGTCTCCTCAATGGAGCGGTTGGTGTTGTAGCCCTGGGCCACGTACTCCTTTTCAAAGGCGTCGGCGAACTTGGCGTACAGCTTATCCAGGTCGGACAGGGCAGCGTCGCCCAGGATCACCGCCAGCTCCTTGGCGTCCTTACCGCGGGAGTAGGCGGAGAACAGCTGGTTCATGGTGGGGGCGTGGTCCTCCCGGGTCTTGCCCGCGCCAATGCCCTTGTCCTTCAGACGGGACAGGCTGGGCAACACGTCGATGGGCGGCTGCAGGCCCTTGCGGTGCAGCTCCCGGCTCAGGATGATCTGCCCCTCGGTGATGTAGCCGGTCAGGTCGGGAATGGGATGGGTCTTGTCGTCCTCGGGCATGGTCAGGATGGGGATCTGGGTCACGGACCCCTTCTTGCCCCGGATACGGCCCGCCCGCTCGTACAGGCTGGCCAGGTCGGTGTACAGGTAGCCGGGGTATCCGCGCCGGCCGGGCACTTCCTTGCGGGCGGCGGAAATTTCACGCAGCGCCTCGGCATAGTTGGTAATGTCGGTGAGGATGACCAGCACGTGCATGTCCTTCTCAAAGGCCAGGTATTCCGCGGCGGTGAGGGCCATGCGGGGGGTGGCGAAGCGCTCAATGGCCGGGTCGTTGGCCAGGTTCATGAACAGCACCGCCCGGTCGATGGCGCCGGTGCGCCTGAAGTCGCTGATGAAGAAGTCGGCTTCTTCAAAGGTAATGCCGATGGCGCCGAACACCACAGCGAAGTTGTCGCTGCCGCTGCCCAGCACTTTGGCCTGGCGGGCGATCTGGGCCGCCAGTTGGGCGTGGGGCAGGCCGCTGCCGGAGAACACCGGCAGCTTCTGGCCGCGGACCAGGGTGTTCAGGCCGTCGATGGCGGATATACCGGTCTGGATGAACTCGTCGGGATAGTCCCGGGCCGCCGGGTTGATGGGCGCGCCGTTCATGTCCAGCCGCTTGTCGGGAATCAGCTCGGGGCCGCCGTCACGGGGCCGGCCCAGGCCGTCGAATACCCGGCCCAGCATATCCATGGACACCGACAATTCCACCGACCGGCCCAGGAACCGGGCCTTGGCGGTGTCGATCTTTAGTCCCTGGCTGGGCTCGAACAGCTGGAGCATGGCCTTGTCGCCCTCTACCTCCAGCACACGGCCGGAACGCACCTCGCCGTTGGCCTGCACGATCTCCACCAGCTCGGAGTATTTGACGCCGCTTACCCCCTCAACCAGCATCAGGGGGCCCACCACCTCGCGGATGGTCGAGTATTCCTTCAGCATCGTCACACCCCTCCTTCGCCCAGCTGGGCCATCTGGTCGCTAAGCTCCGATTCGATCTTGTCAAACTGCGCCAGCTCATCCTCGGGAATGTACTTGGCGCGGCCGATGCGCTCCCGCACCGCCAGGCCGGTCACCTGGCTCAGGTCCGCGCCCTTTTCCAGGGCAGCCTGACCCTTGGCCTGGTAGTCCAGAATCAGGGAGAGCATCCGGTACTGCTTGTTCAGGGAGGTGTAGGTGTCCACCTCGTCGAAGGCGTTCTGGTGCAGGTAGTCCTCGCGGAGCATCCGGGCCACCTCCAGGGTGAGCCGGTCCTTGAAGGACAGGGCGTCCACGCCTACCAAGCGCACGATTTCCTCCAGTTCCGCTTCCTCCTGGAGCAGGCGCATGGCCTCGGCCCGCTTGCTGTTCCAGTCGGGGGCCACGTTGTCGCCAAACCAGGCCTCCATCCGGTCCAGATACAGGGAGTAGCTCTGCAGCCAGTCGATGGCGGGGAAATGGCGCTTATAGGCCAGCTGCGCCGACAGGCCCCAGAACACCTTCACGATGCGCAGGGTGGCCTGGGATACCGGCTCGGAAATATCGCCGCCGGGAGGAGACACGGCCCCGATGGCGGAGATGGCGCCCATGCGCCCATCGCTGCCCAGGCACTTCACCCAGCCCGCCCGCTCGTAGAACTCGGCGATGCGGCTGGACAGGTAGGCCGGATAGCCTTCCTCGCCAGGCATCTCCTCCAACCGGCCGGACATTTCGCGAAGGGCCTCGGCCCACCGGCTGGTGGAGTCGGCCATGATGGCCACCTTATAGCCCATATCCCGGAAATACTCGGCGATGGTGATGCCGGTATAGATGGAGGCTTCGCGGGCGGCCACGGGCATGTCGGAGGTGTTGGCGATCAGCACCGTGCGCTTCATCAGGGTCTCGCCGGTGCGGGGGTCGTGCAGTTCGGGGAACTCCATCAGCACGTCGGTCATCTCATTGCCCCGCTCGCCGCAGCCCACGTACACGATGATGTCCGCGTCGGCCCACTTGGCCAACTGGTGCTGAACCACCGTCTTGCCGCTGCCGAAGGGGCCGGGCACGGCGGCCACACCGCCCCGGGCGATGGGGAAGAAGGTATCGATTACCCGCTGCCCGGTAACCATGGGCTCGGTGGGCGCCAGTTTTTCCGTATAGGGGCGGCCCCGGCGCACCGGCCACTTTTGCAGCATGGTCAGCGCCTTTTCGCCCTGGGCCGTGGCCAGCTTGCATACCACGTCATCCAGCTTGGCCTGGCCGTCATGAATCCAGTTCACCGTGCCCTCCACGCCCGGGGGCACCATGATCTTGTGCAGCACCACGCTGGTTTCCTGCACCGTGCCCAGCACGTCGCCGGGCGCTACCCGGTCGCCCACCTTGGCCACGGCGTTGAACACCCATATCTTGTCCCGATTCAGGGCATGCACGTCGATACCCCGGGTGATCCGGTCCCCCGCCTGCTGGCGGATGACGGTGAGGGGACGCTGAATGCCGTCGAATATGGACTCGATGAGGCCCGGCCCCAGCTCCACGGACAGCGGTGCGCCGGTGGACTCCACCGGTTCGCCCGGGCCCAGGCCCGCGGTTTCTTCATATACCTGAATCGATGCGCGGTCGCCCCGCAGCTCGATGATCTCGCCGATCAGCTTTTCCTCGGAAACGCGCACCACGTCGTACATCGTGGCGTCGCCCATGTTGTCAGCGACGATCAGGGGCCCGGCAACCTTTGTGATAATACCTTGCCGCATCCCGTCAACCCTCTTCCTTAAATAGTATGTCGGCGCCAATGGCCTTTTCCACGTTGGCGCGTACGCTGCGCATACCGGAGCCGTCCGAGCCGGTGGCGCCTGGGATCGGGATGATCGCCGGAAGCGGCGCCGTCTTATATCGCTCGATGGTTTCCTGAATCTGGGCCGCCACGTTTTCGGTGATAAAGATCACCGCGCAGCCGCCCTGGGCCAGCTCAAACACCGCGCGGGACGCCTCCTGGGCTGTCTCCGCCGGCTTCACCGCAAGCCCCAACGCCTTAAACGCCAGCACCGTATCCCGGGAGCCGACGGCCGCAACCTTGTGCATGAACCATCCCTCCTTCTAATACAGCGCCCGCAGTCGGGCGAATATCTTGTCCTGGCCGGCGCCCGCCGCCTTGGCGGTGGCCAACAATCGAATGACCTGGCTCTCCCTGGTGCGCGCCAGCAGATAGCCGACGAGGGGCAGTAGGCTGGTGGGCTCGTAGCGATGGGGCCGCACAAGCGAAAGCAGGTAATCGTCCCCCGCCCGCTCAATGGCAGGCAAATCGCCCTCCTTCACTGCGGCCTTCAGGGCTTGCCCATAGGGCCGTTGGCTGATGAGGTTCCACGCCCGCTGGGGGTCTTGGACTACCTGAGCCAGTTGCTCCAGCTTCAGTTCCCCGCCAGGCACGAACAGCGCCCCGGCAAAGGCCGCACCCCGGCCCATGGCTGCCGAACGCAGGGCGATCATCAGGTTGGCCAGCTCCGCCTTGCAGGCGAAATACTGTTTCACCGTCGCCTCTTTGCAGCCCTTCATCCGGTTGGCGATCAAGGCAAAAGCCGCCTTGTCCAGCTGGGCATCCACATACAGCGGATCCATCTTCACCGCCGAGTGCCGCTCTATATCCTCCATGGCCTGAGCCAATTCCCTAGGCAGTTCCCGGTAATTTCCTTCTTCCACCGCCTGGCGTAGCTTGGCCGGTTCCAGCGTACCCATATCGCTTAGCGCTGCCTCCTCGCCCAGGGCCTTGGCCTTGTACAGCACCTTCAGGTTGAGCGCGTCGTACTGAATGAGGAAGCAATCGGTTAGCTGGGGATCGCTGGAGCAGTCCCGCACCAGCTGAGCGGCCTGCTGGGTATGGCGGCCGCACATCCGTTCGATGTCGGCGCGCCCCCGCACCTCCGCCCAGTTCATCTCCACCAGCGCACGGGCCAGCTCCTCCACCGTCTGAACGGCCATCAGCCGTTCCAACTGGCTGCTGCCCAACAGCGTCCTCTCCAGAACCCGCACGCGGCCCACCGCATAGGCAGGGCTTATTTGAGGCATTTCCTTCCCTCCTATCGGTTAGTTGAACAGCACGGCGGCCACCTCGGCCTCCAAAGCCGAGCGGGCTTGGCTCAGCACGGCGCTGAAAGCGCAGTTGATCTCCAATCCGCCCTGCTTGAGCACGAAACCGCCGCCCAAGGGCCGGTCCTGGCTGCTAAGGGTCACCGCCGCCTTGCCCGCCTTTTGCAGTTGGGCGTTGAGCCGGGCCATAAAGGCTGGATCAAATAGGGCCTTGTCCTCGGCGCTGGGGATCAATTCCTCCCCGCCCTGGGCGCTGGCCAGCAGCAGCTTTTCGATATATTCCCTTTTTTGCTCCGCCCCCATGGCGGCCATGCGCTCCAGCGCGTCGGCGAAGGCCAGGTCGATCACCTGGCGCTTGACCGACAGGAGCGCCTTTTTCTGGTCCAGCTCGGCCATGCGCAGCATACGGTCGCGCATCTCGGCGGCCTGCCGGTCCGCCTGCGCTTCCGATTGCTGGCGCTTTTCCTCGATGGCCGCCTCATCCCGCCTGCGCAGGTCGTCGGCCTTGCGCTGGGCCTCGCCCAAGGCTGCGGCGGCCTGAGCGCGGGCGTCCTCCAGTATTTTCGACGTAATCGCTTCCGCGTTCACGGGCCAACCTCCTTTGCCGTTTGTTCCGGATGATTTACACCGCGAACCAGATGATCAGGAAGGAGGCCAGCAGCGCCAGCACCGCGTAGGTCTCGACCATAACCGTCATGGAAATGCCCTGGCCGCCCGCCTCGGGGCGCTTGCCCAGCAGTTGAATGCCTGCGGCCGCTACACGGCCCTGGGCGATGGCGGACAGATACCCGACGATGGCCACCGGCAGGCAGCCGATCAGTACGAACAAGCCCTCCTGCAGGCTCAGGTCGGCCCAGTTGCCCGGGCCGCCCAGCACGTTCAGCTTGATGAGCACGATAAAACCAATCAGGAAGCCATAGATGCCCTGGGTGCCCGGCAGCAGCTCAAGAACCAGCGCCTGGCCGAATACGTCGGGATTCTCCGATACAACGCCGGCTGCCGCTTCACCCGCAATGCCCACGCCGCGAGCCGAGCCGAAGCCCGCCAGAAAGACCGCGAAGGCCGCGCCAAACAGCGCGATTACCTGACCGATTGACAGACCAGCGATGACGATTTGTTCCATGGTATAGTCCTCCTAACATTTTTGTCTAGTGGCAAACCAAACCAAAACGCCGTAGGCGCTTAGCTTTCCCCTTCCGTAAGATCCACGTACTTGGTGTTGTTGCGCAGCGGGTTGAACTCGCGGCCGCCGCCCTCGAAAAATTTGCCAAAGAACTCGATGTACTGAAGCCGGCAGGAATGCACGTATGCGCCCAAGGTATTGATAAACAAGTTGAAGGTGTGCATCACCACCAGGAACAGGATGGCAAAAATCCACCCGATCCAGGAGCCCATCAAAAGCCCCGCCAGCATGTTTACCACCATGCCGATAACCCCCGTGGCCAGGCCCATGCCGAACAGACGGGCGTAGGACAGAAGGTCGGACAGATAGCCGGAAATGCCGTACAGGCTGCCCAGGCCCCCGATCAACTTCTTGAATACGTTGCCCTCCTTGCCCCGGCCGCCGGTGAGCACGATGCCCGCCGCGCCCACGATGGCCAGCACTTGTCCTACGGAAGGCAGGAAGATGATAAGGCCCAGGCCCGCCAACAGCATTACCCAGAATCCCTGATCAAACAGGGCGTCCAGGGGTTTGCCGCGCTTAATGTTCATATACGCCGCCACGCCCAGGCCCGCCAGCAGGTGAACGGATCCGGCCACCACGCACACGATGAGCACGTTGATGGCGTCGTTCATAGGGTCCAGCAAAGGCGTGTATGCGGTAACGCCAAACCAGCCGCCGTATATGGCGCCCCACACCACCGTGGACAGCCCGCCCAGCGCCAGCACAAAGGCCATGCGCCCCAGGCCTCGGCCCTTCAGTTTCCACCATACGAAAGTGGCTGCCAGCGCAAGCACCACGCCATACCCGGCGTCGGACACCATCATGCCAAAGAAGCATACCCAGAAGGGCATCATGACGAAAGTGGGGTCAATGCCTTGGGGGTTGGGAACCGAGAACATCTTGACGATGCTCTCAAAGGGGGAGATCGCCGCCTTGTTGCACAGGTAGGTGGGCGGCTGCTCGCCCTCCGCCGGGTCCTCAAACTCCATTTGGCACACGGGGGATACCCTTTTGAGCGCCTTTTCCAGGCGCTGAATGCTGTCCGCCCGCACCCAGCCGGTAAGCAGGAACGCCGCCTGGGTGTCCACGCAGCGCTGCCCGGCTTCCAGCCGGTCCCGCTCGGCGGCCTCTACGTCCCGCAACAGGCGCAGCTCGGGCAGGTGGTCGGCCAGCTTGAGAATCTCCTCCCGCAGCTGCTGGCGCACCTCGTCGATGCGCATGAGCTTGCTGTACAATTGGTCCAGGGCCAGGGCGGGGGTGCCCTGTACGTCCTCAAACTGTACCCGCACCGAGCCGGTGGAACGCATGAGCTCCTCCAGCTCGCCCCGTACCGACAGGTGGGCGGCCAACAGCGCGTTCACGCCGTTGCGCCCCTGCCCCAGCTCCTCCATCGTCACCGGGCCCAGGGCGCTTAGGCCCTCCTTCATGGCGGGCATGTTCTTTTGGGGCACCTGGGCCAGCCAGATCAGCGCCGTCTTGGTTTCTCCCAGCTTCTCCAGGGGAATCTGCAGCGCCTCCCAGGGCTGCAGCTGCTCGATCTGGCTGCGCTCCCGGTTCTCCCTCGCCCGCAGTTCGTTTATGTTGCGCTCGATTTGCTCCACCCGGGCCACCACTTCCATGGTCTGAGCCCGGCCCGCCTCGGCCATGGCGATCTGATCGGACCCTGCCTGGGGACGCAGGGAGAGCAGGCCAGCCTTGTGCTTGTCAAAGGGATTGAGCCGGGCGATCACCCCGTCCAGCCGGCTGATGGTCCCTTGAATTTCTTCCAGGCGCTGGGCGGAACGGGGATCGGGGCAGCTCTGCTCCTCCTCGCTCTTTTCCAGCACCTGAACGCAGCCCATGCGCTGCATGGTCTTCAAAAGGCGCGGCTTGTCCTTTTTCAGGGCCAGCAGCGTCAGCTTTTTCATCTCAGCGATGGCCATCTAACACAACCCTTTCAAAGATCAGTTGCCCCGCCTGGCTTACCCGGGCCGAGGCGATCTTGCGCAAAGTTTCCCGCTCGGCGCCCCGGCGCACCTCCAGCGCCTTGATCTCGTCGCCGATGAGCACCCGGGCCGCCTCCAACCGGCGCTGGGCCTGCTCGGCCTGGTTCTTGGCCGCTTGGCGGGCTTGCGCGGCGTCCGCCTCCTCTACCGCCTTGACGATGTCCCGGGCTTCCCGGTTGGCCTGAACCCGGATGGATTCCGCCTCCCGCTCCGCCGCCTCGATCTTTCCCAGTATGGTATTGGACAAAAGCGCTCTCCCCCTTTACTTGGTGCCGAAAATACGGTCTCCCGCGTCGCCCAGACCGGGCACGATGTAGCCGTGCTCGTTGAGCTTTTCATCGATGGCCGCGATGTAAATATCCACGTCGGGATGGGCCTCCTGCATGGCCTGAATGCCCTCCGGTGCGCCGATGAGGCACATCAGCTTGATGCTGGTGCAGCCTCGTTCCTTCAGGGAATTGACCGCCGCGATGGAGCTTCCCCCGGTGGCCAGCATGGGGTCCACCACGATGAGCTCCCGCTCCTGGACGTCCGGGGGCAGCTTGCAATAGTATTCCACCGGCTTTAAGGTTTCCGGGTCCCGGTACAGGCCAATGTGCCCCACCTTAGCGGCAGGCACCAGCTTCATGACCCCGTCCACCATGCCCAGGCCCGCCCGCAGAATGGGCACGATGCCCAGCTTTTTGCCGGTCAGCACCTTGGTGAGGCACTTGCAGATGGGGGTTTCCACCTCCACCTCTCGCAAGGGCAGGTCCCGGGTTACCTCGTAGGCCATCAGCATGGAAATTTCTTCCAGCAGCTCCCGGAAATCCTTTGTTCCGGTGTCTTTGTCCCGCATCAGAGATATCTTATGCTGGATTAGAGGATGGTTGATTTCATAGACGTTGCTCATCGGCTTCACCCCTTCGGATATGGCTGTTATGGCTGTCTCCTGGAATATAAAGCGAACGCACCCTATCATATCTATTATATAATAGCCCGGGTGGAAATGCAATCCCATCCCGAGCCATTTTGATGATTTATTAAGATTTGCGCCGCCTGGCGTGACAACAAAAGCCTTATACCAACAGCGCCCGCTTTCACGTTCTAGGGGCCGGGCGTTTCCCGCCCCGCCAGGCGCCCCGGCGCGAAAGCGCTCCCCGCGAGAAAACCTGGCGGGGAGCGCAGCGCCCTTGCTCCTAACGCTTGTCGCCCAAGAAGAACAGGGCGATGGTGCCCGGCCCGGAATGGGCGCCGATCACAGGCCCCACGTAGTTGAGCACCACTTCCTTGACCCCCAATTGCTCCTTAATCATATCCGCCAGGGACTGCGCCTCGGCCAAGCAATCGCCGTGGCTGATGAACACCACCTGGTCCTGGGGATTGACGGCGGACTGGGCCATTTTCTCCTTCAGACGGCGAATCGAGCCCTTGCGGCCCTTGGCGATCTCCACCTTGATCAGCCGCCCCTCGTCGTCCACGTGCATCACCGGCTTGATGCTGAGCATGGTGCCGATGATCTCGGTGGTGGCGGAAATGCGGCCGCCTCGCTTGAGAAAGTGCAGGTCGTCCACGGTGAACCAGTGGCACAAATGCAGCTTGTTTTGCTCTACATAATCCCGCACCTGCTCGATGGACAGCCCCTCCCGCTTTTTCAGGGCGGCGTAGTACACCATCAACCCCTGGCCCAAAGACGCGCACAGGGTGTCCACTGCGTACAGCTTGCGCTGGGGATACTTTTCCCGCAGCATTTCCATGGCGCTGGCCCCGCACTGATAGGTGGCGCTGAGGGCCGAGGAAAAGCCCAGGTACAGGATGTCCTGCCCCGCCTCCAGAATGGGGGTAAAGAGCTGGACGAAATCCTCGATGTTCACCGCCGAGGTCTTGGCCAGCTTTCCCCCCCGCAAAGCGGCGTAGAAGTCGGAAAAGGCGATCTCCCGCCCGTCCAGGTAGTTCTTGTAGCTGCGCCCCTCCAACAGCACCGACAGGGGCGTCACTTGAATGTCCAGCTCCTGGGCCATCTGCGCCGTCATATCGCAGGAGGAATCGGTGACGATGACGTATCCGCTCATGAACATCGCTCCTTGTGTGCTTGCCGCCTTCAGCATATTATCTCATTTATTATACGCGATGACCTGGTTACTGTCAATCGATTGAACCGGGGAAGACGCCGCTTCTTTCAAAAAAAGCGCCCTACCCGCCTGCCTCCCCGATGGGCAGGGCTCCTGGGCAGAACGGAGCGTTCAGGTATAATCATACATCCCCTTCCGCGATCGAAACGGCACGGAATAACTATCCCCCCAAACACAGCGAATCGAACACCGGACACAGCCCCGTGCCCCATCTCCTCAGTACCTACCCCCACCGGCGAATTTTAGCGCCGCACCGCATCCCTCCCACAGCCCCCAACATCGCAGCACCTACCCCTACCGTCCCACTCAAGGCCGTTGCCCCAACTACGCGCCAGCGAGGATGGCGGTTCCAAGGGGGGCCATCCCCCCTTGGCGGGGGTCCAGGGGCGAGGAGTCCCTGGCGGGGGTCCGGGGGCAGCGCC
>DVHZ01000160.1 GCA_018711685.1 Candidatus Excrementavichristensenella intestinipullorum
TCATCGTCCTCGCTGTCGTCGATAATGCGCTCCTCGATGGTGACCACCACTTCCTTCTCCACCTTGGCGTGGAACTCGTCGGCCACCAGCACGGCGGTGTCAAAGTCGATGGTGTCGTTGATGGCGGCGAACACGCCCAGGCTCATCAGCTTTTTGATGACCTCCGGGGCGGAGACCTTCAGCCGCAGGGCAAACTCGCCCACGGTGATCTCGTCCGGCACCTCGATGGTGATGTGCTTGGCGGCCCGCTCCCGGGCGATGCGGTTCAAGCGCTCGGCCTCGGTCTCCCGCTTGCCGCGGCGCTGGCCACGGCGCTGGCTGTTCCGGTTGGGGAACTTCTGCTTGGTCACCACGTTGTCGGTGCGGGTTTTCACCTTCTGGTCGGCCAGCTGGTCATATTTCTCGTTGTACTTGTCGATATTCACGTTGGAGGAACGGGTGTCCACCACGCGGCGAACCGGCTGCTTGTGGGCCTCCGGCGCGGGGGCAGCGGGCTTTTGCGCCTGGGGCGCGGCCTGCGGGGCAGGGGCCTGGCCCTTTTCCTGCCTGCGGCCCTCGGGGGCCTTCTGAGAGGCCTCCCCCTTGGAAGCCGGGGCTTTCTGAGGCGCCTTGGGGGCCGGGGCGGCCTCTTGGGCGGGGGCAGCTGCTTCCCGCTGGGCAAAATAGGCGTCCAGGCTCTCCATATTCCGCTGCTGGGTAAAGGCCTCAAAGACCACGTCCAGCTCTTCCTCGGTCAGGGCGGTCATATACTTTTTGGGTTCGGGGAAATACTTTGCCAGGGTGTCCAGCACGTCCTTGTTGGGGATGTTCAAGTCCTTGGCCACTTCCCGCACTCTGTATTTAATCATCATGGGCATGTTCCTCCTTCTCTTCCGATGGGGCCCCCGCCAGCTTTTGCACAGCCCTGGCGAAGCCTGGATCTGTCAAGGCCAGCACCCCGGCCCGCACGCCGCAGGCCCGGCCCAGCTCTTCCATGCCGGCGCTCACCCGCAGGGTGGGGATGCCGGCCCGGTCCCCCTCATAGCGCAGGTTCTTTACCGTTTTCTCTGAAATGTCCCGGGCAGCCAGCAGCAGGGCCGCTTTCCCGCTTTTGGCGGCGGTGGCCGCCGCGTCGAACCCGGGCTCTATCTTCCCGGCCCTTCTGGCCAGGCCCAGCAAAGAGAGCAGCTTATCCACCGCTGCCGCCCCCTCTCCTCTGGGGAAGGGCCTCTTCCGGCTCTTCGATGACGATGATGGGCCGCCCCTTCTCGTCCCGGGGGACGCTGGCCGCCTGGGCCGCCTCCTCCTGGGCCTGCTGGGCCCGCTGGATCTCTTCCTCCATGCGGTCGTAGACCTCCTCGGGGATCTTGCAGGAGAAGGCCCGCTCCAGCCGCCGGGACTTGCGGGCCAGCCGCAGGCACTGGGCGTCCCGGCAGAGGTAGGCCCCCCGGCCCGGCTTTTTGCCGGTCAGGTCCAAAGAGACCTCTGGGGGGGCGGCCTCCTCCTTCTGAGGGGCCTTTACCACCCGCACCAGTTCCTTTTTGGGCTTCATCTCATTGCAGCCCAGGCACATGCGCATGGGCGTTTTCTTTGGCCGCATGGTCTTCTCCTCCGTTCCATTGGGCGGGCCCGCCCTTCTTCTCCGCGGGGGCGCCGCCTTATTGTTCCTCGCCGTAGAAGCCGCTTTCCGGCTTGATGTCGATTTTCCAGCCGGTGAGCTTGGCGGCCAGGCGGGCGTTCTGCCCCTCCTTGCCGATGGCCAGAGAGAGCTGATTGTCGGGCACGATGATGCGGGCCGCCTTTTCCTTCTCCGCCACGAACACGCTGATCACCCGGGCCGGGTTCAGGGCGTTGGCGATGTACTCCGCCGGGTCAGCGGACCACTTGATGATGTCGATCTTTTCGGTCTTCAGCTCCGCCACCACGTTCTCCACCCGCATGCCCCTGGGCCCCACGCAGGAGCCCACCGGGTCGATCATGGTGTCGGTGGAATGCACCGCCATCTTGGTGCGCTGGCCGGCCTCCCGGGCGATGGAGCGGATCTGGACGATGCCCGAGCGGATCTCCGGCACCTCGATCTCGAACAGGCGCTTTACCAGCCCCGGATGGGTGCGGGACACCAGCACCTGGGGTCCCCTGCTCATCTTGCTCACTTCCAGCACGTACACCTTCAGCCGGTCGCCGGGGGCGTACTCCTCCCCGGGCATCTGCTGGTTGGGCTCCAGCAAGCCCTCGGTGCGGCCCAGCTCCACCAGCACCTGCCGGTTCTCCACCCGCTGGACGATGGCGGTGAGGATTTCGTTTTCCTTTTCGATGTATTCCTCGTAGATGACGCCCCGCTCAGCCTCCCGGATGTGCTGCACCACCACCTGCTTGGCGGTCTGGGCGGCGATGCGGCCAAAGTCCCTGGGGGTGGCCCGGATCTCGGCCAGGTCGCCGATCTCGTAGCGGGGATGGATGGCCCGGGCTTCCTCCAGGCTGATTTCCGCCTGGGGATCCTCCACTTCCTCCACCACCGTCTTGCGGGCCAGCACCTCCACTTGGCCGGTGACCCGGTCGATGGTGGCGCGCACGTTGGCGGTCTTGCCAAAATTCTTTTTATAGGCGGAGATCAGCGCCGACTCGATGGCGCTGAACAGCACCTCCTTGTTGATGTGCTTTTCCTTAGCCAGCGCTTCCAGGGCGCTGACGAACTCGCCCGGATCAATGCTGTTCTGGGCCATCCCCATCCTCCTCCTCGTCCAGCATCTCCAAGATGCTCTCGTCCAACTCAAACACCTTTTTCACCAAGGCCACCTGCTTGTGGGGAAAGGCCCGGCGCCCGCCCTGGCTATCCTCGATGACTACTTGGCCCTCCACCAGCCCTACCAGGGCGCCGGTGAGGGACTTGACCCCCTCCACCGGGCGGTACAGGCGCACTTCCACCTGCTCCCCCACGGCCTGGTCAAAGTCCTTCTGCCGCTTCAGGGGCCGGTCCACTCCGGGGGAGGAGACTTCCATATAATCGTAATCCACGTCCTCCACCAGGGGGATCAGGGCCCGGTGAAAAGCCTCGCAGTCGTCCAAAGTGACGCCGCCGGGTTTATCGATAAAAAAGCGCAAAAAGCGGCCGGTCGCCTCCTTAACCAGCTCCACGTCCACCAGGGTATAGTTCATCTCCAGGGCAAGGGGCGCCGCTCGTTTCTGGGCCGCTTCTACGCCGACAGGCCGTTTGGGCAAAACAACACCTTCTATAAATCCAATATCCGCAGGGCGCATAAGAAAGCAAAGAGTGGGACAACCCACTCTCGCAAGCCCCCCAGGCGCATCCAACAGTACGCCATTCAGGGGCTATTATACCACACCGCGCCGGCAAATACAACCTTCCAGGGCGCGGCGTGGCAATAATTTACCTGGACTTTGAGCAAATATCCCCTATCTGGGGCCTTTCCGCCGCCTGCCGCGCCCTTATCCTTAGGCGTCCCGCCTTTTTTACACGATAAAAAGGCGCCCCCAGGGGGTGAGCCGCCTCAGCCGGCCGCTTCCTCCTGATCCGGGGAAACTTCCCCCTGGTCCAGGGAAACTTCCCCCTGGTCCAGGGAGAAATAGCAAATCTGGTTTCCTTCCAGATCCATGACTCCCGCCCCGTTCGCGTCTTCATAGATCAGGCGGCCCTGATCGTCCATGTACAAGACCAGCATGGGGCGCTGGGGGATCACCTGTGTCCCGTCCTGATCCACCACCTGAATGGTGCGGGTGCCGTCCACCTCCTGGTATACGTGGAAGGCGTCGTCCACATCCACCGACTCGTATACCTCAAAGGCGCTGACCGCGTACAGCGTTTGATCCCCCGCCTTGCCCAGCATCCAGGCGTCCTGCCAGGGGCCCGCCACCCGGTTGCCCTCCAGGTCGTACAGCCATACGCAGTCCTCTCCCCAACTGCCCAGCCGGGCCAGCACCCGGCCGTCCTGGGCGCCCCAGGCGTCGAAGGAGGCCTCCAGGCCGCATTCCACCAGCACCTGGCCCTGGGCGTCGATGAGTTGAGTGCAATCGTCCAGGTACAGCACGGCCAGCTCGGCGCTGTAGGCGGCGGAGAAATAAATGTCCTCCCCCTCAAAGCGCTTGACCAGCTGGAACTCCGGCGCGGAAAACAGCAGCACCTCGCCGCTGTTTTCCTGGGCCAGCACCAGGCCGCCCTGGTCCATGGAGCGGCTCACCGCGGCGTACTTGGGGGTGAGCAGCCAATTGCCCTGGGCGTCGATGTACCCGGCCCCGGCGGCCAAAGCCGCCTCGGCCACCCCGTTTAAAAATTCTCCGGCGTAATCGTATTGAGGCGTGATGGCCCAGTTCCCCTGCCGGTCCAGATAGCCCATCCGGCCGCTAACCCCGTCCATCACCGGCATCAATCCCTCGCTAAAGCGGGACAAGCCGTATTGCACGCGAATGCCCGTGGCCCGCTCGACGCCCTGCTCATCCACATAGTAAACCCCGTCGGGCCGGGTGTCGTAGGGGTCGGAGGACAGGGCCAAATACCCCGATTGCCCGTCGTAGACCAATTGGGTATAGGCGGCGGGAATCTTCCACTGCAGCTGCTGGTCCAGCACCCCCACCAGGCCGTTCTCCATGGCGTATATTTGCCCGTCCGCCGCGTATACGTCCTCGAAGGCCCGCTCCAGGGCCGGCTGGCCGTCCTCGCCGATGATCCAGGCGGAGCTCTGGCCTTCCCCCAGGCAGATGGCGGCAAAGATGCCGTCCCCCAAGGGCTCAATATAGTCGTATTCCCCCGGCTGGGTAACCGCTTGCCCCTGGCCGCTGACCAGCAACGCGCTATCGCTCAGGGTCAACACAAAGGGCTCCCCGGCGGCCAACGCGCCGGCCGGCGCCCAGATCAGCGCCGCCAGCGCCAGGATCCACAGCAATCTTTTCATGGCAAATCCTCCCCGACCAAGTGCCTTTAAGACGGCTCACTCCGGCCAAAGGTTTCATCCGTCACAGTTTTGCCGCCAATACCACCATGTCCGTAAGCAGTTCCCCCTCCTCGTAGATGGGTTCGGGGTAGTTGTGGGAAAAGAAGCCGGGTATGGTATGATCGTAGGTGAAGCCCAACCGCTGATAGAAGGCCACGCCCTGCTTGCCCGTGCCCACGTACATCCTGCCGCAGGGGGCGTACAGCTCCATCAGATAGCGCACCATCTGGCTGCCCAGACCGCGGCGGCGGCGGTCCGGATCGGTGGCCAGGTTTTTGAGCTCGCAGGTGCCGTCGGGCAGGCGCAGCACCACCGCCACCGTCACGGGGCGGCCGCCCTCAAAGAGCGCGTACATATCCCCCGGGTCCAGATACCGGTCCAGCATGTCCTCGTCCGGGTCGGCCTGGAGCAGCAGCGTCATAAACCGGCGCTTGCCGTCGTGAATCTGGCGGATCTGCCGCAGGCCCAGATTGCCCTGCCGCCAGTGCTTGCGGCACAGGCTGACGTAGTTTTCGTTGCCGCCCAGCACCACCTGCTCCCCTTCCCGGGCCACCTTGCCGTCCACGATGCGGGCGTTGCAGGTGGCCTTGCGACCGCACCAGCACACCGTCTTGACCTCCTCAATGGCGTCGGCCCAGGCCATGAGCCACAGGCTGCCGGGAAACAAATCGCCCTTAAAGTCGGCCCGCAGGCCATAGCAGATCACCGGCAGATCCCGTTCGTCCACAATGTCCACCAACTGCTTGACCTGCTCCTTGGTGAGAAACTGGGCCTCGTCCACGATGAGGCAGTCGTATTGGCCCAGGTCGATGGAATCCAGCTCCTCCACATAGGCGCAGGGCGCGGTGAGCCCCGAGCGGGAGCGCACCTGCTTCTCCCCGTCCCGGCGCTCCATGGCCGGCTTGAGCATCAGGGCCTTTTGCCCCCGCTCCATATAATTGTAGCGCACCATGATGGCGTTGGCGGTCTTGGACGAGCCCATCGCCCCGTAGCGAAAGTACAGTTTGGCCAAGCGGCATCTCCTTCCTGGGTTATCCCAACAAAGTATACCACAAACGCCCGGGCCAGGCAAGGCGCGTCCCTGGAATCCCCATCCATTTCCCCACGGAACCGCAAACGGCCTTGCGCGGCGGTTGACGCCGCGCAAGGCCGTCACAGTCAGGGAACGGGCGCGATGAAGGACAGAGCGCGCCAGGCGTAGGTAGAAAGAGGGCGGTAGTCGCTGTCCACGGTATGGGCCGCTACCAGCAGTTCCTCCCCAGCCCGGTCCACGATAAGCGCGGAATGGGTAAACGCGCCATCCCCCAGGAAATCCATAAAAACCACGTCCCCCGGCGCCGCGTCCTGAGCCGATACCGCCCGCCCGCCTTGGCTCAGCAGGTATCGCCTGAGAAAAAATACCCCGGTCCAGGCCGGGGCCCGGTCGTCAAAGGACCGGTAATACCATCCGTCCGGAGCCTCTCGGGGGGGATAGCCACCGGCGAACAGGCATTGGGACACAAAATTGGCGCAGTCGCCGCCGATCTCGTCAAAGGCTCCGTAGGCGGGATTGCGGGCAAAGGCGAAGCGATGGGCGTACTCTACCGCGGCTTGCCTGTCATAGGAGAAGGTCAGAGGGCATTCCTCCCCGATCTAGTCCCGGCTATGGCGTCCGGCCAGCGCCAGCAGGCGCAAAAGCTGCAAAATCGCGTTCAAGGCTGCGGCCACATAGGTGAGCGCCGCGGCGGACAGCACCTTGCGCGCCCCATCCAGCTCCTGCCCCCGCAGATAATTGCCGCTCTCCAAGGCCAACAGCGCCCGGCTGCTGGCGTTAAACTCCACGGGCAGCGTAATCAAGGTAAAGAGAACCGTGAGGGAAAAGAGGATGATGCCGGCCATGAGCAGGGGCTGCCAGCTAAAAACGATCCCCATCAGAAAGATGGGCCAGCTCAGATTGGAGCCGATGCTGACCATAGGCACCACCGCGCTGCGCAATTTGAGGGGCGAGTAGGACTCCAGGTCCTGAATGGCGTGGCCGCACTCGTGGGCCGCCACGCCCAAAGCAGCGATGGAGCAGGAATCATATACGTCCTGGGACAGGTTCAGCGTACGCTTTACCGGGTCATAGTGGTCGGTGAGGCTGCCCTGGGCCCGATAGATGGGCACATCCCTGAGCCCCGCCCCATCCAGCATGGCCCGGGCCACCATGGCCCCAGTCATCCCGGACTGGGACGCAACCTTACTGTATTTGCTAAACGCAGCCTTTACTTTGAACTGCGCCCATATGGCAATGAGCAGTCCGGGCAGCACGATCAGCCATGTGCTGTCAAAAAACGGGTAATACATCGGGGTCCCTCCATTCGTAAGGCGAACTTACCGCATAATCAATACCTTTAGCATAGCATGGATAACCGGCAAAATCAATATACGCCGCCGGATTCAACCAAAATGTCATCCAGCCGCCACGTTCCCTGAGTGCCCCCGGCGGGGGAAGCGCGGTAGTACATGGGGCGGACCTGAGCCATGGAGGGCGACAGGAGGCTGACCAGCCCCACCGCGGGACGCCCGCCGGGGAGGGGCGCGGGAAGGGGCAGGCAAGCGGTGGCATCCTCCAGGGCTGGGAGGGGGCAGATGGGGGAAAGGTAGCCCCTGGCCTCGTCCACCAAGCCTAGCAGGCATGCCTCGGCCAGGGCGATGGCGGTTTGTTCCGGCGTTGCGGGCCAATGGGGACAGCCCTGGGCCCACATCAATTCGGAGTGGAGGATTTCCCAAACCCCATTCTGCTGGCGGTAGGTGTTCAAGCGGGCGTGGCCTACGGTATCCTCCAAAGGCTCCAGCACCCGAACGCAGCCGTCCTGCTGCAAAGCGGCGCCGGGCAAGTCCAAAGGTGAGAAGGGCGGCGGGCACTGGGGCTGCATCTGCTGGGGCGACAACTCCACCTCCACCGCGCCGCCGGGCCAAGCCACCACCCAAAGGTTTTGCTGATCCTCTAAGGAAGCGGGCAGTACGCGCCCCCCGGAGAAGGTCAAGCGCCGGGTGAGGGGCAGGTAGCCGGGAGCGGTAGGAAAGTGCTGGAGGTACACGGGACCCTGAGGGCTGACGGGCCGGGCGATGGGGTTTTCGCCATCCAATTCGCCCACGGGCCGTCCATTGATCCACATCAGACCGGGGACAGGGGAGGACAAAATCAATACCGGCTGCAAACCGACCCCTCCTTTCCCCAGAGTATATGCGCCCCCCGCGGTTCCATGAACGCCAAACCCGCCACGGTTTCCCGTCAGCCAAGCGTCCGCCTGCCCGTCGCACCGCTCAAGGCCGCTGAGCCAGTAGGCGTTTGGGCCACAGCGCGTTCCTGCATAGCCCCCAGCACCGCAGCGCCTACCACCCCAGCACCACCAGTGGCCGTTGCCCCACCCCCGCGCCAGCGCGGATGGCGGTTCCAAGGGGGGCCATCCCCCCTTGGCGGGGGTCCAGGGGCGAGGAGTCCCTGGCGGGGGTCCGGGGGCAG
>DVHZ01000161.1 GCA_018711685.1 Candidatus Excrementavichristensenella intestinipullorum
CGGCCCGCCCGCTTCGCGGGCGGGCCGGGTGGCCGGGCGGCCGGGCCCCGTGGCTGTCTGAAAGCCCTACGCCTCGGTTGAACGCCTTATGCCTTGGCGCCCTGGTCGAACACCGGCTTCAGCGCCGGGTACAGGGACTCGTACAGCCCGAAGGCGTCCTGATAGGCGCTCTGGTTGGCCCGGTTGGGCAAGGTTTCCGTCTCCACCCGCAGCACCGAAATGGCCTCCTTCAGGTCGCTCCATACCCCCGCGCCCACGCCGGCCACCAGCACCGCGCCGTAGGCGCCGCCCTCGCTGGCCGCGGACATGGTGTACACCGGCAGGTCGAACACGTCGGCCTGGATCTGCCGCCACAGGGGCGAGGCCGCGCCGCCGCCGGAGGTATACACCTTCTGGGCGGGGGAAATCTGGGTGACCAGGTCCACCACCTGCTTCAGGGAATAGGTGACGCCCTCCATCACCGCCCGGGTCATATCCCCCCGGGAGGTGACCAGGCTGAGGCCGTAGAACACGCCCCGGCAGTTGGGGTCGGGATAGGGGCAGCGCTCCCCGGCCAGATAGGGCAAAAACACCACGCCGCCGGCGCCGGGCCGGGAGGCGGCGGCCTCCTCGCCCATCAGGTCGTATACGTTCTTGCCCTGGGCCTTGGCCTGGGCCACGTCGTGCTCACACAGGGTATCCCGGTACCAACGGTAGGCGCTGCCCGCCGCCAGGGTGCAGCCCAAGGCATGGTACAGGCCGCCCTGGTTGTTGCAGAACATCTGCAGTTTGCCCTGGGGGTTGTCGTGGAAGCCGTCAAAGCCCATGGCCACGTTGCCCGCGGTGCCGATAACCACGCCCAGGATGCCCGGCTTCACCAGGCCGGAGCCGGTGGTCTGGATCACCGCGTCGCCGCCGCCGGCGTACACGGGCAAGCCCTGGGGCAGGCCGGTCTGCCGGGCGGCCTGGGCGGTCACATGGCCGGCCAGGTCCACCGACTCGATGGCCTGGGGGAACAGCGCCTTATCCAGGCCCGCCAGGGCGATGAGCTCATCGCTCCAGCGCCGCTCCCGGGTATTGAAAAATCCGGTGCCCGAAGCGTCGGACATGTCGGTGCCCACCTGGCCGGTGAGCTGCAGGCGGATATAATCCTTGGGGCAGCAGAACACGTCCATCTTCTGGTAGTTTTCCGGCTCCATTTCCTTGAGCCACAGCAGCTTGCCGCCGGTATAGCCGGTGAGCATCTGGTTGTTGGTATAGCCGAGCAGCCCTTCCGGTCCGCCGGCCTTGGCGGTGATCTGGTCGCACTGCTTCTGGGTGCGCTGGTCGCACCACAGGATGGCCGGGCGGATCACCTGCCGGGCCTTATCCAGGGCCACCAGGCCGTGCATCTGTCCGGACAGGCTCACGCCCTTGATGGCCTCCGCCGGCACTCCCGCCTTGGCCATGATGGCGGCGCAGCCCTGGCAGACGGCGTTCCACCAATCCTGGGGATTTTGCTCGGCCCAGCCGGGCTTGGGGGTGTACAGGGGATACTCCACCGTCTTGGAGGCCACTACCTTGCCTTCCTGGTCCGCGATGATGCACTTAGCTCCCGACGTGCCGATGTCCAGGCCCACCAAATATGCGCTGTTCATAGGTCCTGCCCCTTTCCGTCATGTATTTTTGCGCCGCCTCGATATGCGGTCGATCTCCTCAAAATCCAGCTTGTTCTCCCGGTTGCGCTTGAGCCTGTCGATATTGCCCCGATGGGACCAATAGGCCAGCGCGGTGACCAGCAGGGCGTAGAGCACCAGCGGCCAATCGCCCCAGTGAAAGATGGCCGACAGCAGGGCGTACAAGGCGGCAGAGGCCAGGGAGGCCAGGGACATGGTGTGTGTAATGGCCAGTACCACCGCCTGACAGGGCACCAGGAACAGGGCGATCCACGGGTCGGTGACCAGGATCATGCCCAGGGACGCGGCGATGCCCTTGCCGCCCCGGAACCCGAACAGCGCCGGCCAGTTGTGCCCCAGGATGGCGCACAGTCCCCCCAGGCGGGCGCCCCAATCGCCCCATCCCCCTGAGCCGCCCAGCCACAGCCCCAGCAGGGAGGCCAGGGCGGCCTTGGCCACGTCCCCCAGCAGGGTGAGGACGCTGGGGGCCCAGCCCATAGTGCGCAGCACGTTGGTGGTGCCTGCGTTCTTGCTCCCCCGGTGGCGTATGTCGAAGTGACCCATGGCCCTGCTCACCAACACTCCGGTCTGGATATTGCCCAGCAGGTAGCCCGCGATGGCGATCACCGGCAGCTTCCATAACAATTCCATGTCAATCGTCCTCTTTTTTGCGCTCTCGGAAGATAAACCGCAGGGGCGTGCCCTCAAAGCCAAAGGCCTTGCGCAGCTGATTGTGCAGGTACCGCTCGTAGGAGAAGTGGACCAGGGTCTGGTCGTTGACGAAGAACACGAAGGTGGGCGGCTGCACGGCCTGCTGGGTGGCGTAGTAGATCTTGAGCCTGCGCCCGTTGGTGGAGGGCGGGCTCAGGGCGGCCTGGGCGTCGGCCAGCACGTCGTTGAGCAGCCCCGTGGTAATCCGCCTGCGGGCCTGGGCGCAGGCGGCGCGCACCGCGTCCAGCACCTTGCCGGTGCGCTGGCCGGTGAGGGCGGAGATATATAAGATGGGGGCGTATTCCATGAACTTGAGCTGCTGGCGCACCTGGCGGGAATAGGCCTCCAGGGTGCCGGTGTCCTTGTCCACCGCGTCCCACTTGTTCACCAGGATCACCGCCGCCTTGCCCTGCTGGTCGATGTACCCGGCAATCTTGCTGTCCTGCTCGGACACCCCCTGCTGGGCGTCGATCACCAGCAGCGCCACGTCGCACCGGTCGATGGCCGCCAGCGCCCGCACCACCGAATACCGCTCCAGGGACTGGTACTGGATGGCCCGCTTGCGGCGTATGCCAGCCGTGTCGATGATGACGAACTGGTCCTCCCCGTCGGTGAGCCGGGTGTCGATGGCGTCCCGGGTGGTGCCCGCGATGTCCGACACCATCACCCGCTCCTGGCCCAGCAGCCGGTTCACCAAGGAGCTCTTGCCCACGTTGGGCTTGCCCACCACCGCCACCTGGATGGCCTGGTCCTCCTCCTGCTCCGCCTCCTGGTCGGGGAAATGGGCGCAGATGGCGTCCAGCAGGTCGCCGAAGTTCATCATGTTGGTGGAGGATATGCCGATGGGGTCGCCCATGCCCAGCTGGTAAAAGTCGTAGATGTCGTTCATCTGGCTCACGCTGTCGATCTTGTTCACCACCAGCAGCACCGGCTTGCCCGCCCGGCGCAGCAGGTCCGCCACGGTTTGATCGTCCGCGGTCATGCCCTGGCGCCCGTCCACGAAGAACAGGATCACGTCGCAGGTCTCTATGGCGATTTCCGCCTGCATCCGCATCTGCTTGAGCAGGGCGTCCTGGGAATTGGGGTCGATGCCGCCGGTGTCGATGAGGGTGAACCGGTGGTTCTGCCACTGGCAGTCGGCGTACACCCGGTCCCGGGTCACCCCCGGCGTGTCCTCCACGATGGCGATGCGCCGCCCGGCGATCTTGTTGAAAAAGGTGGATTTGCCCACGTTGGGCCGCCCTACCACGGCGACCAGGGGCCTGGTATTTGCCATATCGCCTCTCCTATCCTATCCCGGCCAAGGCCTCCAGCAGCCCCTGGCCGTCGGTTACCGCTATCAATTCTACCCCCAGGGCGTCCCGCACCTGCTCCAATGTGGCGCCGTCCAGGAACACGTGCTCCCCCTCCCGGAGCATAGCCTGGGAGATCAGCAGCCGGTCGCAGCGCACCCCGGCCATGGCCCGCATCAAATCGCTGCCCGTCAGCAGCCCGGACACGGTGACGCTGGGCCCGAAAAACCGGTTTTCCACCGGGTATACCTGCACCTGCACCCCGGGCACCGGCATGGCCGCCAGCATCTGCCGCAAAAAGGGCGCCACCGCTACCCCGCAGGCCACCGCCGCCGAACCCGGCCGCGCCCGGTCCAGGCCGCCCTCCTGCCAGGCCCGGCTGTACTGGGCCTGGAGCAGCCGGCACAGGCCCACCCCGTTCTCGATCTGGGGATACTCCCCATAGGCCTCGTCCGGGGGGAAATCCTGCCCCGCCAGCAGGTAAAACTCGTCCGCCGGGTAGACGAAGGGGTCGCCCCGGCGCTTCAGGCACCCCTGCGCCATGGCTTGGGCCTGCTCCAGCACCTGCCGGGCCTCCTCCCGGGCAAATCCCCTCAGGGGATACAGCCCCTCCCGGTGCCCGGTGAGCCCCACCGGCACCAGGGCCAGGGACAGCGCCTGGGGCCCCAGGGCCGCCAGCTCCTCCATGGTGCGCTGCAGCTGGGCCCCGTCGTTGATGCCGGGGCACAGCACCGCCTGGGTGTGAAAGCTGAGCCCCGCCTGGGCCAGCGCCCGCAATTGCTCCATGATCCGCGCCCCCCGGGGCTGCCCCAGCATCCGGGCCCGCAGCTGGGGGTCGGTGGCGTGAACCGATATGTACAGCGGCGCGCACCGGCGGCGGATGATCCGCTCCAGTTCCCGGTCCGACACGTTGGTCAGGGTGACGAAATTGCCCATCATCAGGGACATGCGCCAGTCGTCGTCCTTCACCCGCAGGGACGCCCGGGCCTGGGCGGGCAGCTGGTCCACGAAGCAGAACAGGCAGTGGTTCACGCAGTTGCGCTGGGGGGACATGAGCATCTGCTCAAACCCCAGCCCCAAGGGGGCGTAGGGGTCCTTGGCGCACGCCACCCGGTAGGGCTGGCCCTGGCGCTCCAGGTCCAGCGTCAAATGCCGGTGACAGGTAAAGGTTTGATAGTCGATCAGGTCCACCACCGGCTTTCCATTGATGGCGGTGAGCACATCTCCGGGCCGCACCCCCAGCCCCTGGGCGATGCCGCCCGCCTCCACCTGTACGATACGCTGCCTGGCCATGCCGTCCTCCCCCGCGAAAGCGCCGCTCTTTTCATCATATTATTATCCCAATTTTTCCCCCTTTCGTCAAGGGCCTGGGCGAGAAATCCGTCAAAAGAACGCGCCCCAACAAAATAACAAAAAAACCCTTGACCTGCTTCCCCAGCCGCGCTATAATAATAAAGCTTTCACGGCGAGCGCCTGTAGCTCAGAGGATAGAGTGTTCGACTCCGACTCGAAAGACCGTGGGTTCGAATCCCGCCAGGCGCACCAAAACCTACCGAGGCTCATGTTGCCTCGGTAGGTTTTTTTGTCCGCGTCCCTTTGTCTCCATTCCTCGCGTCAAGGGCCGTGCGCTGGTTCGGTGGATCGAGCCCCTTTTCCAAAGCCCCGGTTATGGCTTCCTGCATCCCCTGGGATGGCCCCCGGCGGGATCCAGGAAGCAACGCCGGGCGGCCCGTGAAATCCGCAGGGCCTGACCCCTGAGGGCGGGCGGCCTCAGGGGTCAGGCGCAAATCCGCTCTGGGCGGTAAAGACGCCCCCGTCCATTTCGGAAACCGTGTCGCACAGCTCCTCGATGTCCCTGGGGTTGTGGCTGGCCAGCAGGATGGTTTTCCCCTGGCCGCGCAGGTCCTTGAACAGCTGCCGCATGTCCTTGACCCCCGCGTTGTCCAATCCGTTCATGGGCTCGTCCAGTACCAGCATATCCGGGTTTTCCATGATGGCCTGGGCAATGCCCAGGCGCTGGCGCATGCCCAGCGAATACTTTTCCACGTGTTTTTTGCACTTGGGGTCCAGCCCCACCATTTCCATCGCCTGGACAATCTCCTGCCGTCCCGCCTGATGGCGGATATCGGCCAAAAACTTTAGGTTGGTCAAGCCGCTGTAGCCCGCTACAAATCCGGGGGCTTCAATGATGATGCCCATGGACGCCCCCAGGGCTTTCCGGTTCCGGCGGTCCACCCCGTTGATGGTGATTTGGCCGGAATAGGCGTCCAGCAACCCGCAGATGCACTTGAGCAGGACGGTCTTTCCCGAGCCGTTCCGGCCCACGATGCCGTGGATTCGTCCGGCGTCGAAGGTGGCGTTGACCTCTCTCAGCGCCTGGAACTCCCCGAACTTCAGGCCCACGTCGACCAGCTGAACCTGGGTCATGCGGTATCCCTCCTCACGAAGCGGAATAGATGGCTATCTTTTTGCGCGTGGCGCACAGCAGGGCGATGGCGGCGGCAAGGCAGCTTGTCGTGGCCGTGACGGCGAAGGCCAGGGTGGGGCGGAAGGTGATCGTCCCGTCGCCGATCACCTGGAGGGAGCCCCAGGAGCAGGGCGACAGCTTCAAAAACGCCAGGGAGATCACCATGCCCCCGATTTCATTGGACAGAATCGCCAAAGCCACCACCAGCAGATTGCCCACGGCCCCCCGGCTCCAGGCGTTCAGCGCCAGGGTCCACATGGCCAGCATGGCGCAGGTCAGGGCGTTGAGCAGGACGGTATAGTGCGCCGCCTGCCCCGCCGTATACAGGCCGATGATTTTCGCGGATATGGGGAGGCGCACCTGGAAGATTGCCGCCGCGTCGGTCTTGGTCAGCGTCTTGATCACCTTTCCCCATTCCAGGCTCAGGGAGGCGTACCGGTTCAGCACGATGGCGCAGCCCAGCGCCGCCACCACCACGAACAGGCAGCCCCAGAGGGCGGCGGCGATCATCTTCCCGGCCAGCCACCGGCCGCCGCCGCAGCGCTGGTAGACGTAGGGCTCCGCGCCGTCCCGCCCGGGCAGGTCGCACAGGAACAGGGCGAACAGGATAAACAGGATGCAGCGGCTGTCCTGGCCATTGAAGATCAGGACCAGGGCCTCCCACACCGATACCTTGTACCCCACCGCGGCGCACATGTCCCTGAGGCCGGCCAGATAGTAATCCAGGATGATGACCAGCAGCATCAGGGCGAACAGGGTCCGCGGGGAGCGCAAATTCTTCAGGATATGAATTTTAGCCACTTGAACGGCGGAAAAAACCACGCTCTTTCCCCCTTATCACCACGGTCATCCCCGCGGCAAGGGCCAGGCTGATGCCGGCGAACAGCCCAAACACCATAGCGGCAGGCAGCAATATCCCCGGGACGCGGGTTACATAGCCCAGCTGATAATCCCGAAGGATTTGCAGAAAGGGCACATGGAGCCACGCGCAGATGTAGTCCTTCACGTACAGGATGACCCCCGGGGCGATAAAGGCCATATAGACGTTTGGCCATATGCAGCTCAGCGCCAGGCCCACCACCGCCCACATGCCCGCCGCCAGGCTCTCGCACAAAATGTGCATGAACATGTACAGCACGTACCGCCCCTCCACCACCAGCGCGTCGAAGCTGTTGATCACGCTCTCGTAGGCGGGCAGATTGCCCTGGTAGAACAGGGCGGAGAAGCGGGTGCTGATTCCCAGGGTATACAGGGTAATCCCCACCATGGTGGCCAGGCAGGCCGACAGGAAGCAGGCCGCCGTTTTGGAAAGCACGTAGGCGGACGGCCCCATCCTGTACATTTGATAGGAAAGGCTCCCCGTCTGGGCGTCCTTCACGTAGGCGTCGGCATAGCACAGCGCGCCGAAGGCGGGAAACGCCCAGCTCATGGGGCCCATGCCCAGCATCGTTTCCAGGTGAGCCAGCAGATCGGTGGCCCTCTCGCTGTGTACTTCCTCATAGCCGCCAAAGTACATCAGGGCCGCCAACGCCAGCGCCGCCCACAAAAAGCCCCTGTGGGCCACCGCCCTTCTCAGGTCGTTTTTCAGGATTCGCATGGCTATTCCCTCACCACATGACTTCGTTGGCGACCGCGTCCACCACGATGGGGTCGCTTCCGTCGCTGAAGTAGAAGGTCCACATGGGCGAGAGCTTGGCGTCCACCCCCAGCTTGCCGTCCGGATAGGGCAGCGCGTAGTATTCCAGGCGAATCCTGGAGCACTCCAGCGCCTCGCTCAGGATGATGCCGTCCAGATACCCGGCCGCCGTTTGGGCCGCCTCTTCCACCCCCACAATCCGCTTGACATCGTCGGTCCCCACCAGGGTAAATAGGTTCACGGCCCGAAAATAGATGAGCCCCCCCTGGTTGTACATGAGCTGAATGTCCGGCACTTGGGAAAAATAGTCCGCCGTGTCAAAATATCTCGCGCTCACGCTGGTGGGAATGCCCTCCAGAATTTGGCCAAAGTACAGGATGTACAGGTCTGCGCCGTAGTCGTAAACCTGCTCCCGGTAGGGGGCCATCCGGTCCACGCCGTCGTCCAGGACGAATTCCCGGTAGGGCAGCGCCTCCCCCGCGCTGATCAACGCCTGGTCGCCGGAATAGACGATCGTCAGCGCAGGCGTTTCCTCGGTGCGTATGCCCACCGCCTTCAGCAGGGAAGCGCCCGTCTCGCCTATTTCCGCCTTGCTGGCAA
This sequence comes from Candidatus Excrementavichristensenella intestinipullorum, assembly GCA_018711685.1. Taxonomy (GTDB): domain Bacteria; phylum Bacillota; class Clostridia; order Christensenellales; family Aristaeellaceae; genus Excrementavichristensenella; species Excrementavichristensenella intestinipullorum. The sequence goes on from DVHZ01000161.1 coordinate 8,341, forward strand.
AGGGCAGATCCCCCATGACGCGGGTGAAGAGCTGCGGATCTATGGCCGCCGTAGAGGCCATGGTAACCGCCTCGTAGGGCGGGAACTGCTGGTTTTTCGCGTAGATCGTCCCGTCGCTGAACGTTATATACGCCGGGTCCTCTACCTGCCAATCCGCCTTGGCGTAAAGGCGTTCCACCGTCCAGGTGGCATTGTCGTACACCGTTCCGTCCCGCTGCGAAATCATCACCAGCTCGTCCCGGGCCATGTCGGGATAGAGCAGCGGACAGAGAATATCCAGGATGCCCTCCTCCTCCTCCACGGTGAAGGGGGCCAAAGTGCCGTGCAGCACCCCGATCTCCGCGCCGCCTTCGCATCCGGAAACCTCCGCGTCGATGTTCAGCCATTCAAAGTCCTCCTGGTACCGCCAGCAGCTGTAGGCGGGTTCTTCCGCCCGTACCGCCCCGGCCAGCAGCAGCCCCAGGCCCAGGATGACGGCCGCCGCTCTTTTCGCCCCGCTCCATTTCCTGCGCATCTTCATTCCTCCCTCCATTTCTGTCCTCGTAAACCGGTATCCCATACATCGCAGCCTCATTGGCGGAGGATACCGCAAGAAGCGCGGTATCCTCCTGCTTCGCTTAGCCGTGCCAAGTACCGCTGATTTCCCATTGTCCAATAGAAGGGGCCTTCATCGCTTTCAGGTTGAATATTTTCCTTGCCCGCCGGGCAACCATCTCCCGGCGTCCCGGGAGGATTAGGTCAGCGGGTCTGGGTCAGGACACCTGCATCCATGGCAAAGACATGGTCGCAGAGGGTTTCGATGTCCCGCTCGTCGTGGCTGGTGATCACCAACGTCTTGCCCGCCGCTTTGAGCTCGCTGAACACGCCTCGCATTTGTTCTACCGTAGCGTTGTCTAGGGCGTTCATGGGTTCGTCCAGGATGATCAGTTGGGGATCTTCCATCAGCGCTTGGGCGATGCCCAAACGCTGGCGCATCCCTTGGGAGTACTTGCCCACGGGCTTGCGGTCCTGGGGGTTCAGCCCTACCTGCTGGATGGCCTGAAAAATCTGCTCCTTGCCGATTTTGCCCCGGACGGCCGCCAGATAACGCAGGTTAGCGTAGCCGGAGCGGTCGCCCAGGAAACCGGGCCGGTCGATGATAAAGCCGGTATTGGGGGCGAAATCCACTTCCTTGCCGATGCGCCGCCCGTCCACGGCCACATAGCCTTGGTCCGGGGACATCAGCCCCACCACGATTTTGAGCAGCACCGATTTGCCCGAGCCGTTGCGCCCCACCAAGCCGGTGATCTGCCCGCGTCCAAAGTGGGCGCTCACGTTGGTCAACACCTGTTGGGCGCCGAAACGCTTGCTGACTTGCTGGATATCGATCATGATTTCCTTCCTCCGTCAAACCAGATCTTTTTTGAGCCGTTCCTGGATCAGCAGCACCGCGCTCAGCGCCAGTGCCATCCCCACCAGGAAGCACCCCCCGTAGCCGTAGGAAAACGTGATGAGGCGATTTTTATAGACGGACAGCCGTGCCAAGGACAGGGGGGAGTATCTTTGTAGGCTCGCGGGAAGTATGTTATATATCGTGGTGTCCAGCATCACGAAACCCGCCGCGATCCATAGCCCCAAGGGCTTGCCGCTTAGCCGGTTGCCCCAGTATACCACTAGGCCCAGCCCCCCGGCGCATCCCCATTCCAGCAGCAGCCCGATGAGTAGGGCGCGCCGAGGGGTGAGGCTGGAGCGGATGGCATCGCTGACGGCGATCATACTGCCCTCCACATGGGGATGGCTCAAGGCCAAGGTATTCCACACCTTGCCCCAGCGGTGATCCCACGCCAAGGTATCCGCCATAGGGGCTACCGAGGCCAGGTACAAAAAGGCCACGTACAGGCCAGTCAGCCCCAGAATGGCCAGGATATTGCCCAGCACAACCGTACACCGGCCGCACCGGGCAACCAGATAGGGGTACTGTTCGTCCAGAAAGGGCGCCCCCGCGCATAGCGCCACAGCGCCCAGCATCAAAAAGAGTTGGGCGATGATGTCGTCCATGATGAATACCGCGGCGTAGGGGGTGATCTCCAGTCCCCGCTCCCGGGCAAAGTCGCTAAAGGGCTGGGCATAGCTGAACATAAAGATGCCCATCAGGATGAAAACGGCGGCGCTGCGCCAGCAAAGCAACTGCTGCCGGGCGCGCATTACCGCTACCCAGCCCACTTTGCGCAATCTATTCACAGCCCATCACCTTCTTCCCGCCTCGGATAAACAGCCAGCTGGCCAGCGCTACCACCGCCGCCACCGCTCCCAGGCTCATGAGCATGGTGGCAGGTATATTCAGGAACAGGGACCTCATGCGCATCCACTGTATAGGCTGCCATTCTATGGGGATACGGAGCAACCGGTGAACTTGAATGGAGCAAAATTGAAATATCGCCGGAGCCACCAGTACCCCGTAGTGGTTCCTCACGTAGGGAGACGCCCCCACGGCCACGCAGGCGCTCAGCACGCCATCCCCAAAGGCGTAGTACAGGGCTAAGGGAAAGTACCCCAGGGTGAGCGGCCTAAGTACGGCGCATTGGTCCCAATCCCCCGGGCTAATCCAATCCAGCCCCGCGCCCCACCGCAGCAGGGCCAGCGTCAAGGCGTGGCCCAGTAGCGCCACCATCCCCCCCAGCAGGCACGCGGCGAACATTTTTGACAGGAAATAGGTCCGCTTTCCGCACCGGGCCATCACGCTGCCCGCCATGTTGCCGCTGTATTCCGCCCAAAATGCCCCTGCGTAGGGCAAGGCGCACAACATGTACACCAAATAGGTGCCGTATAGTCCGCCAGAGGCAAAGGAACCATAGTGCATGTAAAACACGCTGGGACTATACATGCCCATCATATCCACAAAATTGTCGGCGACAATCAGAAAGGGAACCAGGGCCACCGCCAGCCAAAAGCGCAAACCCAGCCCGCAGCTCAGATCCGCCCTCATCATGGGCATCAGTTCTTTCATTTCTATCCCTTCCCTTCGCTCCCTGCTCCTAGGGCAGGCCTTTGCCACACGGCGGGTCGTATGAATCCCCGAGCCGCCCCATGGACCAAACCATGGGGCGGCCGTCCGGCAAAATTACGGCGTAAAGTACCCGTGGGCCGTCAGTTGGCCGGTAGATGTTGATGCGCTATCCTTTTTCCCGCGAAGGACTACCTTCCAGTTTGTTTTCACAGTGACCGAATATTGGCGTCCCCATGTGCCAGTCTGTTTGTATGTCTTATACGCTCCGATCGAAGCATCCGTTGTGTACCGGCGTGGCCGGATACCCAAGATATTGGTAGAACTCAGGCTGCCAGAGGTTATGGTTATGTCCCAGTCGGTTCCGTTGGCCTTCGTTCGCGTCCCAATATTCGAGTCCTGTGTCCCTACCTCGCTGTTAAACGAGTAGTGAAACTCCGCTGCGGAAGCGACGGCGGACACGGACAACATGAGGCATAGTGCCAACACCAAGCTGATGCAAACCTTCCGCTTCACAAGAAAGACCCTCTTCTTCATATCGGTCAGAATCAGTTTATCAAAACCTGTGCGCCGCCGCCCAATGGAACCTCCCCCCCTGATTCGGACAAGGGCTGCCAGGCTATGTGCGCACCTTGCCGGTAAAGGCGTTCACCAGGTAGGTTCTGTCGCTGAACCAATCTCCCTGGCCTGTTCCGTCATCCAGGTACACGCTGGTGGAAAAGCACCAGAAGGGCCTCAGTTCGCCCTCGTAGAAGCTGCCCTGGTTGGGCACCGGCAGATATTCCACCCAGCCCCCGGTAATCTGGATGGGAAATTGCAGGATTTGGTTGCCCAGGAAAGCGCCCAGGGCGTCCAGGGCCTGATCGGCGGTGAGAATGGTCCGGGGCTCTCCGGCCTGCCCAAGTTCCGGATGGTCCACGTAGAGGGCATAGACGCCCTCCCGATTTACGTACACCTGTCCTTTATAGGCGGACATCACCGGATTGGCCAAGGTATTGCGCCAGATGACATTGTCCTCCTCTTTGCTTTCGCTGAAAACCGGCAGGCCGTCCAGGACATAGACGAACTGAAACACGTATTGATCGTCGGCGGGGCCGAAGGGAGGATCGGGTTGGGGCGTCTGAGCGGCGTCGTACCCCGCCCGCAGCATGTCGCCGGTTATCCCGTAGGCCCTGTATAGGCTGATGTCAAAGTCCCCTCTATAGGGGTTCAGGGCGCTGAGCGCCGCATCCAGCGCGGATTGAGCGGAAAAATCCTCAATGTTGCCGTCGGAAGCCCCCTTTTCCCAAAGCATGGCCTCTACGGCGCTGTTTCCGTACCGCTGGATCAAAAAGTCTTTTTGATACCTCAGGCGCCCATCCTGTCCGGAATATACGCTTTCCCCGGCTTGGCTGGAAACGACCACGCCGCCTTCCCGGTATTCGTCCAATTGCTGCTGGGTGGTCCTGGGGGAAGCGGCATCCGAAAACAGGGCGTCGGCCAGCGCCTGGGCGCTGCGGGCCGGATCCTGGGTCAGGTCGGCGTAGGCCACCTTATAGGTGCTGTAGGTGTCTTTTTCCGGCAATGTAATGGATGCCTCCACCGTAACGCCAGGAGCCAGCTCCCGGCTGATGTTCACCGTTTCCCCGGCTGCGCCCAGGGAAAAACACAGCGTCAGCAATAGGAGCAGCGTTATGGACAGCCATCGCTTCATGGGATACAACCTCCTTCTTCATGGTTCTTTCAGTTCTCTCATCACATTTAGAAGGCTATAGAAAGCCTCTATGAAAGACGCCCTTCCGTAGGCCAGCCCTGGGGCGCGATGCGCGCGATCAGGTTCCCCGGAAAACTGGCTGAGCGTCCGCGGTTTGCCTCGCCTACTCCCTGGCAGCCGCGTGGTATGATAATACCCCTTCACCTATAAGTGTAATAACCGGACCATTTTGTGACATATATTTACTGATAAATTATTTGTCATTTTTTAAGTACTATGCTATAATCCTAACGCAAGCAGTAAAAAGGACGGGAGGGATTGATGGATGTCGCGAGAAGAAATCATTGGCCAGCTCATGGAGGGCAAATATGGCGAAATTTACCAATGCCTCATGAACGACGCCCGCGCATTTGCACCGGATGCCCCCCTGGATGAAGTGGAAGACTGCCTTCAGGAGGCGTTTCTGCTGCTGTACAGCCAGTGGCCCAAGTATCAGAATATAAAAAATCTGCCGGGTTGGCTGTATGTCACCGCGCTGAATGCCCTGAGAAACCGGGAGCGGCTCTATCGGGCCCGGAGCAAAACGGTGACGGCCAGCTTGGACGATGACAGCGGCGCCCTGCAAAGGGCCGCCCAACGCCTGGACCAATGGGAATGGGCCCAGGCCGCCGAACAAGAATGGATACAGGACGGGCTGCAGAGCATTCGCCAGTGCGTCAGCCAGCAGGAATACGCCTTCCTCTTGGAATGTTTTCGTGGAAAAAACGCCATGAAGCAGATGGCCCAGGACCAAAACCTCAGCGAGGCCGGCATCCGCAAGCGGAAGCAGCGGGTAATCGATAAGATTAAGCGCCAATTATTTAACATGATATTAACTATTATCCTGTCACAATTGGGCTTCTCCGTTACACTTTTAAGTGAGGGGAGTATAATGGAGAAAAAAACGCAAGTCCAGGGGGAAGGCCATCCCGATGATGAAGCCCCGAACCAAGCAGCGCCCTTAAGCAAGGAAAGCGCCGCAGTGGTGGCGGAATTTTTGCGCAGCTTGCCCGCCGATGTATTCGACGAAAGGTGCCTGCGCCTGCTGTGCCTTTGCAACCGGATTACCGACGCCCAGTTCGGCAAGGACCCGGTGGACGTAGAGGCGGCGATCCGGGAACACAAACGGCGGGTAGCCCAGTATGAGGCCCAAAAGAGAAGGGAGGCGGCAAAAAACCGGCGCATTGGGCCCAAGGCGGCGGCGGCGCTCATCGCGGCGGCCTGCCTGGTGCTGGCCGGGGCGGTGTGCTATGGCCTGGGCTGGACCCCCTGGCGCATCTTCACCTGGCAGGATGATGAGCACTACAATTACACCATTTACTCTGGTTTGGACAGCGCCACGGACCCCTATACCGCCTTCCAGCCCACCGGATTGGACCAGGAACTGGACCGGCTGCTCCAGCAGTACGAGATCTACCTGCCCCTGCCCACCTGGATTCCCCAGGGCTACGGCAAGCCCGAGTTCGAGATCGACGTGGTGGATATGATGATCTCGTTTGGGGCATATTTCCCGAAAGATGATCACTATTTGTCCATGGTTATTCACAAGGACCTGCCTGGATTTGAAGGCGTCGAGGATGGGTACATGGAAAAAGATAATGACTATTACGAGGAATATACGGTAGCTGGAAACACGTTTATTATTGTTAGCAATGTAGGAAGATTACAAGCCAAATGGTTTGAACAGCCCTATCAGCTCTTGATTACCGGCCGGGTAACGCCGGATGAAATGCATAGCATTTTGGACTCTATATTTGAAAGGGGCTAGTCTATGGGAAAGAAATATTACCTAATCATTGTATTGATTTTGATTCTTACTATTCCTTCTATAGGTTTAGCGAATAGTATTATGCCTATGTCAAATCCCACAATAACAGAAGCAACTCTAACCATTCGAAAAGCATCTGGGAATTTGATTACGGCGAAAGCAGTAGTCGAGGCGGATACGGTCATGGATTCCATCGGCGTCAAATCGCTGGTAATCCAGGAGAACGACGGCAGCGGCTGGCAACCGGTGAAAGGGCCGGTCACGGACTTGAAAGTATCTGTAAGGAAGAACACGGTAACGTTAAGCTTCACCGGCACGCCCGGCTACCGGTATCGCGCCAAGGGGACCCTTTACGCGGCCAAGTCGGGCTATCCCACCTACAGCGTGGCGAAAACCTCTGGTACGGTTACCCGGTAGTCTCCCCCAGTCCATGGTTCCCCGCCGCCTGGAGCGGCGTCCAGGCTGTTTTCCATTGGCCGAAAGCGCCCCTGTGCAAACTCAGGGGCGGGAAGCTCAGCTTCCCGCCCCTTTGGCATATCCCGCCCGCGTTGCGCGTCAGGGCCGGCCCGCCCGCCTTACTTGCTCAGGGCGTAGGCCGCCGCGCCGGAACCGGCGATGCGGCCCCAGGTGAAGGCGTTGGAGATGGTGAAGCCCATGTAGGCGCTGTTGGCGCTGGCTTCGCCGGCGGTGTACAGGCCGGGGATCACCGTGCCGTCCGCCCGGATGACTTGTCCCTCCTGGTTGCGGGCAATGCCGCCGTAGGTGATGATTTCGCAGGGGGTCACCCGCACCGCGCAGTAGGGCGCTTCCAGCTTGGCCAGGCTCAGCCGGCCGAACTCGGGATCGTGCCCCGCGTCGCAGTAGGCGTTGTAGTCGGTGAGGGTCTGGGACAGTGCCGCCGGGTCCACGCCCATCAGCTCCGCCAACGCCTCAAAGGTATCGGCGGTGATGAACTCCATATCCAGCCCCCGCTTGACGCCCTGGGCCTCCAGGGAGGCCTGGTCGCTGATGGCCCACACGTAGCCCACCCCGTCCTTGTGCATCTGGTCGAAGATGGGGCTGTTCAGCTTCTGGGTCATGTAGCCGATGTCCTTTTCATCCACAAAGCGCTTGCCGTCGATGCCCACCAGCACCGTGTTGGGGCGGCTGATGAAGCTGGACACGTTGGCGGTGGCCGAAGTGCCCTGGTGCTCCGCCATGATCTCGTAGTCCTTGAGCACGCACATCATGTCCCCCGTATGGGTGAGGGCGGCGCCCGCGTTGCTGGCCATGATCAGCCCGTCGCCGGTGGCGCCGGGGAAGCCGATGGCCATGACCCCCGCCTTCTCCGGGTCCAGGCGCACGGTGAGCTCCGGATTATAGGAATAACCGCCGGTGGCGATGACCACGCTGCCGGCGTAGATCAGCAGCGTGTCCGCCCCTTGGCTGGCCTGTACGCCCTTCACCGAGCCGTCTTCGTTCATCAGCAGCGCCTCGCCCCGGGTCTCCAGCATGAGTTCCACGCTGGTGGTCTCCAGGGCCGCCTCCATGGCGGTGCGGATGGCCGCTCCGGCCCCCTCCACCTGGTGCATCATCTGCAGGGGCCCGTAGCCCACCGCCACCTCGTCGGAGAAGGGCATATTCAGCCGGTTGGCCATCCAGTCGATGGTCTCCCCCGAGCGCTCCACGGTGATGGTGGTCAGCTCCGGGTCCAGCCGGTAGGAGGCGTTGCTCATCAGGTTTTCGTACATTTCATCAAAGGTATAGTGTACGTCCAGCGCCTTGGTGAATTGGCTCTCGTAGCCGCCCACCAGGCCCTGACTGGTGGCCGTGGTGCCGCCGATCTGGGACAGCTTCTCCAGCAGGATGACCTGAGCGCCGCTGTCCGCCGCTTCCACCGCCGCGGCTACGCCCGCGCCGCCTGCGCCGACCACCACCACGTCGGCGGTCATCTCAATGGTCTCCCCCGCTTCCTGAACGGCGGGCGCCGCCTCTTTCAGCGCTTCCACGTCGGCCCCCGCCGCCGCCAGCGCCTGCTCCGCCGCCGATAGGATGGCGTTTGAGGTCATGGTCGCGCCGGTCACCGCTTCCACCGCCAGGGTCTGCCCCTCCACGATGGCCGCCGGAATGCGCTCCAGCGCCGGGTCGCTGATGCCCGCCGTCTCGCTGTGGGACAGCACTTCCACCGCCTGGATGGCGTCCTCCGTCACGGTGACCGCCACCGTCACCGGCCCGCCGTTGCCGTTGGCCTGGGCCTCATAGGTGCCCGGGGTCATGGCCTGGGCGCCGGCGGTAACCAGCAAAAACAGCAGGGCCAGCATCAAAGTCGCTGCGCGTTTGTTCATTGGGTCTCCTCCTTTCGTTTCCCCACGCCGCAAAGCGGCGTTGAGCATCATGAATGGTTTTGCCGTCTCCCTCTTTGGGCTTTTGATGTTAATAATTGTATCATACTTTTAACCTCTTTGGCAAGGCCGAAATTCCGTTTATTTTCCCCCTCCTTTTTCAGGCCTTGCCTTGCCTGGGCCGGAGCACAAAAAGCCCGCCCCGGCTGACCGGGACGGGCTTGGAATCTGGGCGAGGGGAATCAGGCCTTGACCTTCTTCAGGTGGACGAACCGGGGCAGGCCGTCCTCCATGGGCAGCTTGGTCTGGCCCTGGATCAGGGGCAGCGCGTAATCGATGAAGGCGGGCTCGATGCCGTCCCCGGCGGCGTTGATCCACTCCCGGGGTACTTTCTTCTCGGTATTGGCCACGATGTCCAGGGGGAACAGCTTGATCTGGCAGGTGTACTTGCCGTCCTGCATCACCCGCTCGTAGCCCACCATCCGGTCGGTGATGCCCGCCACCGCGTTCTTCACCGCGGCTTCGCCGGCGGCGTAGGACTCGTCGATGTCGGTCTGGCTGGCGCAGTGGGCGGCGCAGCGCTGCAGCAGGCTGAGCTCGATGCCCCGCACCTTGGCGTTGATGGCCTTTTTCACTTCGCTGGCCAGGTAGGCCGCCAGGCCGCCCAGCTGGGCGTGGCCGAAGCTGTCCTTGGTCATGTTCTTGTTGGCGTACTCGGCGATGAAGGTGCCATCCTTGTCGTGGATGCCCTCGGACACGCACACGATGCACTTCTTTTCCTTCTCATAGATGGCCTTCACCTTGGCCAGGAACTGGTCCATGTCGAAGTCCACCTCGGGCAGGTAGATCAGGTCCGGGCCACAGCCCTTGTAGGAGGCCAGGGCGCTGGCGGCGGTGAGCCAGCCCGCGTGGCGGCCCATGCACTCGATGATGGTCACCATGCCGGTATCGTACACCCGGGCGTCGTGGTACACCTCCATGCAGCTGGTGGCGATGTACTTGGCGGCGGAAGCGAAGCCGGGGCAATGGTCGGTGCCCGCCAGGTCGTTGTCGATGGTCTTGGGAATGCCCATCACCCGGCACTCATAGCCGTTCTTCAGCATGAACTTGCTGATCTTGTTGCAGGTGTCCATGGAGTCGTTGCCGCCATTATAGAAGAAGTAGCGCACGCCGTACTTCTTGAAGATCTCCAGAATGCGCTGGTAATCGGTGTCGTCCTCGTCGGGGTCCTTCAGCTTATAGCGGCAGGAGCCCAGGGCGGAAGAGGGCGTATACTGCATGTAGGCCAGCTCCTGGGGGTCCTCCTTCCCCATGTCGATCAGGTTGTCGTCCAGTACGCCCTTGATGCCGTTGCAAGCGCCCAGTACCCGGGTGATGCAATCCTCTCCCAGGGCGGTCTTGATCGCGCCGTAGGCCGAAGCGTTGATGACCGAGGTGGGGCCGCCGGACTGGCCGATGATGCAGGCGCCTTTAAGCTGAGACATAATCTATCGTCCTCCCATACAAAAGATGTCGATTCTTCAGGCGTATACACTTTAGCACATTGTTGGCAAAAAGTCAATTTGATTCGGGGACAAGTTGCGTAAAAATCCTGGCGCGCCCTTCGCCCTTCGGGCGTCGTGGGGCCGCCGGTCCAAACCGGCCCGGATTCTCGCCCCGCCTCCGGCGGCCCGCCCGTGGGGCTTGAGAAAATCTACCCCCGCCGGAGATGCGCCGCGCATAACCCATCTCCCGTTCCGGCAAAATAAGGCCATGGTGGTATATTTTGCAGCCGCCCTAACGGCGGGGTTTTATCTGTTCCATCTGCCGGTGCGGGGCGCGGCGGAAATCTGGCTGGGCCCGGGCAGCCGGCTGCGCCTGGGCGTGGGCGCTTTCGGCCGGGCGGGGATATGGACCCTGGAGCGCCCCCTGTCCCTGGCAAATTTATCCAAGGGCCGGGGCCTCAAGGGCAAGCTGCCGGTAAAGGCGCTGAAATATTTGGGGCGGCGCACCCGAATCGCCCGGCTACAGGTGGCCCTCAGCGCCGGCGACGCCTGCGCCACCGCCCTGGTTTGCGCCGTCCTGGCCGCCCTGCTGCCGCCCCTGGTCCCCCGGACGCGGATTGCCCCGGTGTTCGACGCGCCGGATTGGAACCTGCACGCCCTGTGCATAGCCGACGCCCTGCTGGGACACATTATGGTGGCGGCGCTGTGGTGCGCCGCCAGTATGACGGCGGGGAGGCTATGGGCATGGATAAACGGCCGATTGAAAGCATCATGACCACCACCATGGAATCCATACGGGACATGGTGGACGTGAATACGGTCATTGGCGATCCGGTGGCTGCGGGGGATGGCTCCACGGTCATCCCGGTATCCAGGGTCTGCTTCGGCTTTGTGGCCGGCGGCGGGGAATACCAATGCGCAAAGGGAGAATCGCGTCCGCCCTCCGGCGGGCCGGCCCCGCGGGAAGAACTCCCCTTCGCGGGGGGCGCCGGCGCAGGCGTCTCTGTACAGCCCATGGGGTTTCTGGTGGTGAAGGACGGCCACGTGCGCCTGATGCCGGCCCAGTACTACGCGCCCCTGGACCGGGTCATCGAAATGGCCCCCCAGGTGCTGGCGGAACTCAAAAACTGGCTCAGCGCCAAGGCCAACCCCCAACCGCCCGCCGCCCCGCCTCAGCCCTAGGGGCCCGTCCCCTGGCCGCCGCCCATCCCCTCCGGGATGGGCGGCAATGTTAATTCTTGCAACGGCCCTTGACTTTTGGGGAGGGAAGATTTATCATCGCTTTACCATATTAATACGGTAAATCGACCGTAACGAGGGGGAACCAATGATGAAAAAATGGATTGCTTTGCTTTGCGCCGCCCTGATGACCTGTATGCCCATTTTCGCACAGGCGGAACCCGTGGGCGATATCGACTGGGACGCCCGCTACCGCTATGCGGAGCTAGAGGCGCAGCTGGAGGAAATCGCCTCCGCCTATCCCCAGATCGCCCAGCTCTATCCCATCGGCGCCACCTATCAGGAGCGGACGCTGTGGTGCATGGAGCTCACCAACCAGCAGGTTCCGGCGGAGGACAAGACCGGCATCGCCGTTTTCGGCAATATCCACGGCGGCGAGCGGGAGTCGGCCACCTGCGCCATGTATTTCGCCTGGTGGATGGCCACCCAATCGGGCACCCAGCGGGTGCAGGACATCCTGGACAAGTACGTGGTCTACGTGGTGCCGGTGATCAATCCCGACGGCTACGAGCAGTCCTTCGTGTATAATACCCGTCCCAACCTGCGGCCCAAGGACGCCAACGGCGACGGCACCCCCTTCTCCGATCCCTACACCGACATCGACGGCGACGGCTACATCGCCACCCTGTACCGGGGCACCGCCGAGGCCCAGCCCGACCGCCGGGGCAGCCTGGCCTTCGGCATGGAGAGCCCGGACTGGGACGGCAACGGCATTCTGGGAGATGATCCCCGCACCAGCGGCATCGACCTGAACCGCACCTTCGACTATCAGTGGAACCGCTACGACATCGAAACCGCCCAGGACGCCGTCATCGGCAGCAATTCCTGGGCCCAGGCCGGCAGCGCCCCCGCCAGCGAGCCGGAAATCAAGGCCGTGCAGAACTTCCTGCTGAGCCACGAAATCGACGCCCTGGCCACCCTGCACACCGGCATCCAGTGCGTGCTGTATCCCTGGTGCTACCGGCCCTACGACGAGAACCTGGATTCCGACGACATCCTGTTCATGAAGGACGTGGCGGCGGACATGGCGGCGGCCTACCAGGAGACCACCGGCAGGGGCTTTTACACCAAGTCCTCCTACGAGGACTACCCCACCAGCGCCGAGATGATCGACTACGCCTACGGCCGGCTGAACATCCACGCCTATACCATCGAGGTGTACAACGGCGGCAAATCCCAGAGCGGCGACATCGCCGAGTGCAAGTGGGAGAACACCTTGCCCGAGGAAAAGTGGGTGTTCTACGATCAGGAGCAGCTGGCGGAGATGGGCCTGGATGTGGCCAACCTGAAGGACAGCACCGGAGCAGGCCTGGCCGAGGGCGAAGGGCTTTGGTTCTACACCAGCGCCACCGCCCAGATGGTGGACAAAGCGCCGGAAAACCAGACCCTGATGGCCGAAGGCTGCCGTGACGCCCTGCTGGTGATGATCGACAGCGAGCCCTCCGGCGCCGGCTACACCAAGCCGGACTACCTGAACTGGTAAACCCTTTCGGGCCGAACCCTACGGCGGGTTTCGCCCTTTCGCAAAACGCCGCACCCAAGCCTTTCCTTGGATGCGGCGTTTTTTGTGGCGGGGGATGGGGGCAGAGGCCTTCGCGTGGGGCTGGGGCGCGTTATGGTTCGGCGTCTTCTTCCAGGGGCGGGGGCGCGGAGGCGCTGGGGACGCCGATTTTGCCGCTGCGGATGCGGTAGGCCTGGGGCGTGGCGTTCATGTGGGCGCGAAAGACCTTGCAAAAGTAGGCGGAGGAGGCAAAGCCGCTGAGTTCGGCGATCTCCGCCACCGACAGGTCCGAGGTGTCCAGCAGGGTGCAGGCATTTTGCAGCCGGAAATCCAGGATGGCTTTGGCCGGGGTGGTGCCATACTGCTGTTTCAGGCAGCGGATGATATGGGTGGGATGGTAGTTGGTTACCGCGGCGATATCGCTCAGGGATATCTTTTTGGCGTAGTTGGCCTGGATGTACTGCATCACCGTTTGGGCCAAGCTATTGACGCCGGCCCCCTCCCCCGCAGGCGTCAGCGCCGATAAAATCTGCAAAAATATGGCCTGCTGCTCCAGGGTGCTCAGGTTTCCCCCCACGTTTTTGACGCTCTGGGTGTATTTGTTGATGGAAATGCTTTCCAGGCGCTGCATCAGGGCCAATACGGCGGGCAAGCGCTGGGAGGGGATCATTTGAAAGATGGGCAGCAGAAAATCGTAGTACCGGTCGTGGTTGTTCACCGTTTGGGTGGCGGGAAAGGAGCGCCGGCGGGGCAGGGCGGAGGCCGTGGTACAGGTCACCTGAGTGGCCGTGTCCATGTGGAGCCAAAGGATCACTTCGCCGAAGCCGGTCTGGACCCGGAAAAGGGCCCCGCCACCTGGGACGAGCTGATTGAGTACGCCCAGAAGCTGACCACCGAGGACCATTACGGCTACGTGTTCGGCGCCGGCGATTCCGGCACCATGATGTTCACCTTCGTGCCCTACATCTGGTGCAACGGCGGCGACGTGATGAGCGCCGACGGCACCCAGTCCATGCTGGATCAGCCCGAGGCCGTGGAGGCGTTGCAGCTGATGTGCGACCTGGCCAACGAGTACAAGGTATGCCCCGAGGGCATCACCGCCTACGGGTGGACCGAGTCTCAGGACGCCTTCCTCAGCGGCAAGGCCAGCATGATCGTGCTGGGCAGCGCGGCGGTGTGGAGTATGCTCACCGGCGAGTACGACATCAACGCGGGCAGCTGCCTGATTCCCTCCAAGGACGGGGTCACCTACTCCTCCTTCAGCGGCGGCGACAGCCTGGCCATGGTGTACGACTGCGCCAACCCGGACGTGGCTTGGGACTTCATCGAGTACTGCCTCAGCGAGGACGTACAGGTGGAGGAGATGGCCCAGTACGGCCAGCTGCCCGCCCGTTCCGACCTGTTCGACAACCAATACTTTGAAGCCAACCCCGAGTTCCAAGTGATGCGGGAGGCGTTGGCGGTGGGCGAAGCGCCCTATAGCCTGAAGTACAACGAGATGTACGTGCCTTTCCTGGACGGGGTGCAGGCCGCCATCAACGGCGTCATGACCGCGGAAGAAGCCTTTGCCTCTGCCGCCCAGAACATCAACGCCCTGTTGGCCGAATAACCTTGGCCGCCTGGTAAACCGCTCACGGATATCTGCCGGCTCCTTTTCCTCCCTTGGGGCGGGAAGGAGCCGGCCTTGCGCATCGACCCTTTGTCGAAAGGAGAGGATTTCTCATGGGGGGGCACCGCCGGCGGATCGCTGCGCCGCAGTCTGGTCAGGCGCAGGTTCCTGAACATGGGCTTCGTGGTTCCCGTGCTGGTCATCAACCTGGTCTTTTTCGTCTATCCCCTCATCCGGGTCATCTACATGTCGCTGTTCAATTGGCAGCTGCTGGGCAACCAGAAGTTTATCGGCCTGACCAACTACCTGAACGCCTTTAAAGACCAAACCTTTCTGAACTCCCTATGGTTTACCGCCCGGTATGCCCTGCTGGTCACCCCCATGCTGTTCCTGCTGGCCTTCGTGCTGGCGCTGCTGGTGAACCACGCCATCAAGGGCATCGGCATTTTCCGCACCATATACTTCGCGCCGGTGGTCATTTCCATGACCAGCTGCAGCCTGATCTGGCTGTGGATCTACAACGACCTGTACGGCGTGCTCAACTACATCCTTACCTCCTTGGGCCTGATTGAGAAGAACATCACCTGGATGAGCCAGGCCAGCACTTCCCTGCCCGCCGTGTGCTACATGATTACCTGGAAGATGGCCGGGTTCAACATGCTCATGCTGCTCTCCGCCATCCAGGGTATTGAGGACGACGTGTACGAGGCGGCGGCCATCGACGGCGCCAGCGGTCCCGGCCGCTTCTTCCGCATCACCCTGCCCTTGATCCGCCAGAATATCGGCCTGGCCCTGGTGATCCCGGTGATTGGCTCGGTGCTGGCTTTTGAGCAGTTCCGCATTATGACCAAGGGCGGCCCCTCCTCCAGTACCTTGACGGCGGTGAACTACATGTACAACACCTCCTTCAAGTACTTCAAGTTCGGCTACGGCGCGGCGCTGTCCATGATTCTGCTGGTCATCCTGGGCCTGCTGAGCTACTTCCAGTTCAGAATTATGCGGGATCCCACGGAATGAGAAAGGAGGAACCACCGTGACCCAGACGCCGAAAATCAGCCGCCGCTCCCAGGTCACCCGGGGAAAAACCAGCATCATCATCGCCAACGTGCTCCTGGCGCTGATCTTCCTCATGCCCCTGTATTGGACCTTTATTTCCTCCTTGAAGGACAAAGTGGAGATCTACGCTGCGCCCCCCACCCTGGTGCCCCAGGCCGCCTCCTGGGACAACTACGTCCGCCTGTTCACCACCCTGAACGGGGCTATGGTCGGGTATCTGAGAAATTCCCTGGTGGTGGACGGATGCACCATCGTCGCGGTAGCGGTAATCAGCACCCTGGCGGGCTTCGCCTTTTCCCGGCTGGAGCTCTTCGCCAAAAAGCTGTGGATGGCCCTGATCCTGTTCACCATGATGGTGCCCTTTCAGGCGCTGATGGTGCCCTTGTACAACACCATGTCCCAGCTCAAGCTGCTCAACAGCCTGGCTTGTATGGTGCTGATCTACACCACCTATCAGACCCCCTTCTGCGTGTACATGATGAAGAATTCCTTCGACATGATTCCCAAGGCCATGCAGGAGGCCGCCCACCTGGACGGTGCAGGCAGCTTCGACATCTTCCGGCGCATCTACCTGCCCCTGGCCATGCCCGGGCTGGTCACCGCCATCGTCTATACCGCCTACACCACCTGGAACGACTACCTGATCGCCCTCACCTTCGGCGGCACCAATTGGAAGACCTTTAACGTGGGCATCGCCGACCTGGCGTTGCAGCCCGAAAGCGTGCTGGACTGGGGCGCCATGACGGCGGGCTCCATCGTGAGCCTGCTGCCCATCATGATCCTGTTCCTGTGCCTGCAAAAGTATTTTGTCAAGGGAATGATGAGCGGCGCGGTAAAGTAGCGCCGAAAAGGAGGAAACGTATGACCATCCATCGCTTACTGCAGCGGCTGAGCCTGACCTGCGTCAAGCCGGAGGGCTGGCTGAAGGACCAGCTGCAAATCCAGATGAACGGCCTCAGCGGGCGGCTGTACAGCCTGTGGGACAGCGTGGGCAGCTATTCCGGCTGGCTGGGCGGCAGCGGTGAGAGTTGGGAGCGGGCCCCCTATTATCTGGACGGGCTCGTGCCTCTGGCCTACTATTTGGAGGATCGGGAAAAGATGGAGCTGTGCCGCCGCTTCATCGATTGGACGCTGGACAGCCAGGACCAAGATGGCAATTTCGGCCCCTATCCCACCAAGGCGGACTACTGGTCCCGCTACGTCATGCTCAAGGTGCTGGCCCAGTACCAGGAAATCACCGGGGATGAGCGGGTGCTGCCCTTCATGCTGCGCTATTTCGCCTACATCGCCCGGGCCATCGACCAGCGGCCCCTCACCGAATGGTCCAGCTTCCGTGTGCCGGACCTGCTGTGGTGCATGAAGTGGGCCTACGAGCTCACCGGCGATCCCCGCATTCCGGAGTGGGCCCGCAAGCTGGACGCCAACGCCTTTGACTGGGTGGACTACATGGCCTGCCTGCCCTTCCCCCGCCCGGCCAAGTTCTACATCAACTGGAAAAACCTGAGCCTGTTGGCCCATGCCCAGTTCGACCAAACCGTGCCCTTCCACGCCACCCATATCGTCAACGTCACCATGGGGGTAAAGCACCCGGCCATGCGCTACGCCTTTACCGGCGGCGAGGAAAACCGCGCCGCCATGTACCAGGGCCTGGAGGACCAAAAAAAATACCACGGCGTGGTGTCCGGCTGCATCAACGGGGACGAGCACCTGGCGGGCAACGATCCCAATCAGGGCTCCGAGCTGTGCTCCGTAGTGGAGGGCATGTTCAGCCTGTCCTCTATGATGGAGGTTTTCGGCGACCCGGTGCTGGGCGACCACATGGAGCGGCTGGCCTTCAACGCCCTGCCCGCCACCATCAGCGAGGATTGGATGGGCCACCAGTACCTGCAGCAGGCCAACCAGGTGCGCTGCACCAACGAAAAGCGGCCCTGGTTCAACAACGGCCCCGACGCCAACACCTTCGGCCTGGAGCCCAACTTCGGCTGCTGCACCGCCAACATGCACCAGGGCTGGCCCAAGTTTGTGCAGGCGCTGTGGTACCGCCAGGAGGACGTGCTGGTCTGCATGGTGCTGGCCCCCAGCGCGGTGGATACCCCCCTGGCCGGGGGCAGGGCCCGGGTGCGGCTGCTCACCCAGTATCCCTTCCGGGATACCCTGACCTATCGGATTGAGGAAGCGCCCGCCCAGGGGCTGTCCCTAAAAATCCGCGTGCCCGGCTGGTGCGCCTGCCCCCAGGTGAACGGGCGCCCGGTCCAGGCGGAGGGCAGCTTCATCCTGCTGAGCGGCCTGGCCGCCGGAACGGAAATCGCCCTTCAGCTGCCCATGGAGGTGCGCCAAAGCCACTGGTTCCGGGACAGCGTAGCGGTGGAGCGGGGCCCGCTGGTGTACGGCCTGGACATTCAGGAGCGCTGGGAGCCCTACCGCAGCGCCGCGGGGGTCCAGGACTATCAGGTATACGCCGATAGCCCCTGGAATTGGGCCTTGATCCAGGACGGCCAGGCCCAGGTGGAGGAGCGCCCGGTCACCGAAGTGCCCTTCTCCCATGCCGGAGCGCCGGTCGCCATCACCCTGCCCGCCCGCCGCCTGGACAGCTGACAGATGGAGGGCGGCAACGCGGCCGTCCTGCCCCATAGCCCGGTATCCTGCGGCGCGCCCCAACAACCGGTGCGGCTGATCCCCTTCGGCTGCACCCGCCTGCGCATCGCCCAATTCCCCTGGTGCCTGTGACCCCACCCCCCCAAGGGCCGCCCTATCTACCGGGCGGCCCTTGCCTTTGCCTTCCAGCCCGGCGGCAGGGTCTCCCCTCCCCCGCTTCCCCGAACCTCCAGGCCTTCCCCCATCCGCCATCGCCTCCGGGCCCTCGTTTCACCGCTTCTGAATATCCTCTTTATGTCAAATTAACCCATATTCCCTCTATTTGGAGTCCCGTTTATTGTAGGATAAAAGATGGAAGGGAGTGACCCTCAATGCGCAAGACCAAGATCATCTGCACCATAGGCCCCGCCTCCAGCTCCGCCGAGGTGATGCGGGCCATGATGCAGGCGGGCATGAACGCCGCCCGCTTCAACTTCTCCCACGGCACCCACGAATCCCATCTGGCGGTGTACCGCACCCTGGTGGCGGTGCGCAACGAGCTGCACCTGCCCATGCCCGCCATTCTGGATACCCGGGGGCCGGAAATCAGGCTGTGCTGCTTTGAAAACGGCGGCGCGGACCTGGTGGACGGCCAGGAATTTACCCTGACCACCGAGGAGGTCCAGGGCACCAGCCGGCGCGCCAGCGTCACCTATAAAAACCTGCACAAGGACTTAAAGCCGGGGGCCCGGGTGCTGCTGGACGACGGGCTCATCGGGCTGCGGGTGCAGTCGGTGAAGGGGCGGGAGATCCACTGCCAGGTGGAGTGGGGCGGCCACGTGTCCGACCACAAGGGCATCAACCTGCCCGACACCCGCTTCTCCATGCCCTACGTGAGCCAGGCGGACTACGAGGACATCCTCTTCGGCATCCGCACCGGGTTCGATGTCATCGCCGCCTCCTTCGTGCGCACCAAGGAGGATGTGCTGGAAATCCGGCGCATTTTGAAGGAGAACGGCGGCGGCCATATCCGCATCATGGCCAAGATTGAAAACGCCGAGGGCGTGGAACATCTGGACGAGATCATCCAGGTGGCCGACGCGCTGATGGTGGCCCGGGGCGACATGGGCGTGGAGATCGCCCTGGAGGAGATTCCCATCATGCAAAAGCGCATGATCCGGGCTGGGTATACGGCGGGCCTCCCCGTGGTCACCGCCACCCAGATGCTGGACAGCATGATCTCCCATCCCCGCCCCACCCGGGCGGAAACCACCGACGTGGCCAACGCCATCTACGACGGCACCAGCTGCATTATGCTCTCCGGCGAGACGGCCAACGGCAAGTACCCGGTGGAGGCGGTGCGCATCATGGCCACCATCGCCGAACGGGCCGAGCGGGACATCAACTACCGCAAGCGCTTTTTCGAGCGCTCCCAGCAGGAGCAGGCCCACGACGTCACCGACGCCATCTCCCTGGCCACCTGCCTCACCGCCTATAACCTGGGCGCTTCGGCCATCATCACCGTCACCAAGTACGGCACCACCGCCCGGATGATCAGCCGCTTCCGGGCCGATATCCCCATCATCGGCTGTACCCCCGACGCCAGCACCATGCGCCAGCTGGCCCTGTCCTGGGGCGTCACCCCCCTGGCGGTGGGCGAGGAACACGTAACCGACGTGCTCATCGACCACGCCGTGAACGCGGCCAAACAGGCGGGCCTGGTCAAGGCTGGAGACCTGGTGGTGCTCACCGCCGGCGTGCCCTTGGGCCGCTCCGGCACCACCAACCTGATCAAGGTACACCGGGTGGAATGACCCCCTTCCCCCCACCTCGCCGGGCCCCTTTCCCCCCATGGGAAAGGGGCCCGGCGGCTTTTCGCCCTATGGCGGGCGGGTTGCCATCCCCGCTTCCGCAGTCCGGCGCTTTTGGGGCTTGACATGGCGCCCCGTCTCCATTATAATAAAAACAAACGTTTTAAAACATCCGTTTTAGTAATGCGCAGGGAGGGATGCCGATGCCGCCGCGGGCGAAGTTTTCCCGGGAGGAGGTCATCCAGGGGGCTTTGGACCTGGTGCGCCGGGAGGGGATGGAGGGGCTCACCGCCAGGGGGCTGGCGGCGGCCCTGGGCAGCTCTCCCCGGCCCATCTTCACCCTCTTCGAGGGCATGGAGGAAGTGTGCCGGGAGGTCATCCGGGCGGCCCAAAAACTGTACCAGGGTTATTTGGACCGGGAGATGGGCAGCGGGGCATATCCCCCCTACAAGGCCAGCGGCATGGGGTATATCCGCTTCGCCCAGGAAGAAAAAAAGCTGTTCAAGCTGCTGTTCATGCGGGACCGCTCCGCAGAGGTGATCGAGGAGAACCGGGAGGAAATCCGGCCCCTGCTGGAGCTGATCCAGGACAAGCTGGGGGTGGACGAGGACCAGGCTTTTTTGTTTCACCTGGAGATGTGGATATACGTCCACGGCATCGCCACCATGCTGGCCACCCATTATCTTGCCCTGGAACCCGGGTTTATCAGCCAGGTGCTCACCGACGCCTTTGAGGGGCTGCGGATGCGCTGGCTGCAGCGGGGCAAGGCGCCTGGCGCCGCCGCCCCGGAAAAGGAGGAGGGATAGTCCATGGATGCGGTGCGGATCGAGGGATTGACCAAGCGGTACAAGGGCATCACCGCAGTAGACCATCTGAGCCTGACCATTGCCCAGGGAGAGCTGTTCTCCCTGCTGGGGGTCAACGGCGCGGGCAAGACCACCACCATCAAGATGCTCTGCTGTCTCACCGCCCCCAGCGGCGGCGACGCATTTCTGCTGGGTCATAGCGTAATGTCCGACGGGGCGGGGGTAAAGGGGGTCATCGGGGTATCCCCTCAGGAGACGGCGGTAGCCCCCGGCCTGACCGCCCGGGAAAACCTGGACCTGATGTGCGGGGTCCACGCCCTGCCCAAGGCGGTCCGGGCGGCGCGCCGTGCGGAGCTGGCCCAGCTCCTGGGGCTGGAAAGCGTTCTGGACCGGCGGGCGGGCAAGCTGTCGGGGGGATGGCAGCGCAGGCTGAGCATCGCCATGGCCCTGGTCAGTCATCCCCAAATCTTGTTCCTGGACGAGCCCACCCTGGGCCTGGACGTGCTGGCCCGGGGCGACTTGTGGGCGGTGATTCGCGCCCTAAAGGGCAGGGTCACCGTGATCCTCACCACCCACTACATGGAAGAGGCCCAGGCCCTGTCCGACCGGGTGGGCATCCTCCAGGAGGGCCGGCTGGCGGCGGTGGGCTCCCCGGAGGCGCTGAAAAGGCAGGCCGGTACCGACAACTTTGAGGAGGCCTTCGTGGCGCTGGTAAGGGGGGCGAAAAGATGAAGATGGCGGCTTTCGGCCTCCGCAACGCCAAGGAAATCCTCCGGGACCCCCTGACCCTGGCCTTCAGCCTGGGCTTTCCCCTGGCGCTTCTGCTGCTGTTCAGCGCCATTGCGGCCAATGCCCCGGCGGCGCCGTTTGAGCTGTCCCGGCTGACCCCCGGCATCGCCGTGTTCGGCCTTTCCTTCATGACCCTGTTTTCGGCCACCCTGATCGCCAAGGACCGGGAAAGCGCCCTGCTCCAGCGGCTGTATACCACGCCCCTGACCGGCATGGATTTTATCCTGGGCTACGCCCTGCCCATCCTGCCCATGGCGGTGGGGCAAAGCCTGGTCTGCTATCTGGCGGCCCTGGCCTTGGGGCTTCCCTTTACGGCGGGTATGCTGTGGGCGGCAGCCTTCATCCTGCCCATCTCCCTGCTGTACGTGGCCCTGGGCCTGCTCTGTGGCAGCGTCCTCAACGTAAAGCAGGTGGGCGGGGTGTGCGGCGCACTGTTCACCAACCTGTCGGCCTGGCTGTCAGGCGCTTGGTTCGACCTGGACTTGGTGGGCGGCACCTTTCAGCGGGCAGCCTATGCCCTGCCCTTCGTCCACGCGGTGGAGCTGGAGCGGGCCCTGCTGGAGGGGCGCTGGGCCCTTGTCCCCGCCCATTTAGCCTGGGTAGCCGGCTACGCCCTGGCCGCCGCCGCAGCAGCTGTGCTGCTGTTTTTGCGGCAGATGCGCCGGCAGTAGGCCCGGCGTACATCTTGCCCCCTTCCAGGCGCCGCTTGGGGGGAAAGGCGTTGCGCCGCGACCCCGCGATTTGCTATGATAACCGTGAAGGGAGGCGCCGCCATGGAGATCCTGGTAGAGCACCGGCCCGGCAGTGTGCGGGTCATCGTCCAGGGGCCGAAGGACAGCGCCCAGCTCATGCGGGTGCTGGCCCTGCTGCGGGCGGACGGGCAAAAGCTGTGGGTCTGGGACGAGGAACGCGCCTGCGTCGCCCTCTCCCCCAGGGAGGTGGTGTGGGCCGAAATGGTGGAGGGCAAGGTGTTCGCCTATACCGCCGCCGCCATCTACCAGACAGCTCTGACCCTGGGAGAATTGGGCAGCCGGTGGGAGGACCCGGGGCTGTTCCGGTGCGCCAAGTCTGCGGTGATCAACCTAAACGCAGTCCGTTCCCTGCGCGCCTGCCGGGGCGGACGCATCGAGGCGCTGCTCACCACCGGCGAAAAGGTGCTGATCTCCAGAAGATACGCGCCCCTTCTGCGGGAACGCATTCAAGAGGGAGGTTGAACCGATGAATACCTATCTGAAGGTGTACCGATGGGCCCTGGGCATGAAGCTGCACATGGGCATCTATACCCTGTCGCTGTTGGTGTGCAAGATGATTTGGAACTGGACCCAGGGCGTGCTCTCGGTGCAGTCCCTGGATATCCTGACCATATGGGGCGCTTGCCTCCTGTTCGCCGTGCTGGAAACCCTCATTCTGCCCGCCGGTAAGGATGCGTCCCTCCCCCGCACGGCGGCGTGGGCCGCGGCGGGCAACCTGATCTTTTGCTCCGGAGCCCTGATCGCCGGATGGTTCCGGGGTATCCCCGGCTGGGGCGCGGCCCTGTTGGTGTTCTTCCTGGAATTCGGCCTGGCGGCCATGTGGTTTGGGGATAATGTGGCCATGCGGGCGGACACCGCCCAGCTGAACCAACAACTGCGGGCCTTCCAGCGCCGCCCCAAAGAGCGTCCCTCCCGCCCCTGATTTTCCCCGCCCGGTGAAAGCACCGCCATGGTCCGCGCCCTGGCCAAGCTGCCGTCTAGAATCTTTCAACGCCGGCACAAAGCGCCGAGCAGCGCCCCCCTGGGTTTGTTTTCCTTCCCCCGCCCGGAAAAAACCGGGCGTTTTCTCTTGAATTGCCTTTCTTTCCCTAATCCTGCATTGAATCCGTCATGTCCTTTTTGATTTTTATGCATTTTATTCAAAATATCCCGCAGAACTTAGACTTAAAGGTTAAAATTTATAGATACAGTAAAATGTGCTTTGCAATGTGACGCTGGAGTGGCTATAATGCTCTCCATAAACAGGCGCAGCGCGGAGCGCCGGCCTGTTTTCAAGAAGGAACGGAGATATGAAACGATGAAA